>JBAVGF010000357.1:0-2406 GCA_049684675.1 Thermodesulfobacteriota bacterium
AGAAAGCGATTGAGATGAATCCTAATGTCGCGGGTTTTCATGGCTCCCTGGCCATTTTCTATATCCGGCAGAATAGGACAGAGAAGGCAATCGAGGAATACAACGCTGCCCTCCAGAAAGCGCCGGATTCTCTTCCAGCCCTCATGGGTTTGGGAATGATCTATGACACTCAGAAAAAATATGATAAAGCCAAGGAATACTACCAAAAGGCTTTAAAAATTAACCCTAAGTTTGCCCCGGCTGCAAACAACCTTGCCTATCTCTACGCTGAAAAGGGCGAAAATATCGATGAAGCCCTCAATTTAGCCCAGAGCGCTAAGGAACAATTTCCGGATGATCCCCATATCTCTGATACCCTCGGGTGGGTCTATTACAGAAAGAATATCTTTACACGGGCGATCACTTATTTGAAAGAAGCAAATGAGAAGATTTCAGATAATTCCATGATAAGATATCACCTTGGAATGGCTTATTATAAAAATGGAGATAAGGAAGATGCCAAAAGAGAGCTGAGGAAGGCTCTTGAGTTGGATCCGAAATTCACTGGTGCGGAGGAAGCAAAGAATACTTTAACCAAAATAAAATAGCAGTGCTTAGTGTAGTGCGTCTAACGCTTCTTTACATTAAATTCCTAGGCCGTCATTCCCGCCCCGTATGAAGTACGGGGTAAACTCTGGCGGGAATCCAGCCCAAAAACACTGGATTCCGGGTCAGGCCCGGAATGACAAATAAAGGAGAGAAATTTCTGAATCACTATATTAGCATCCTCAGAATCAGATACTGAGTGAACATGGGAAGTAGCTAATCTTTATCTGTTCGTCTCCCGCTCAACGAGTTTAACATTCGCGGAGGCTTCTTTTTCTTCGCGTCAAGGGCAATCGGATAAATTGTGTATGGTTTTTGCACATTTGAGAAAATCTTTTCCTTTTCAGACCGATTTAAAATTGTTGAGCCTGTTAAAAATTTAAATAAAATTAGGTAATTACAAATATTCTGGCTGTTGGCATTAAAATTGCTGATTATTCAGTACCGACTAAGTCTAAGAGGGTTTAGAAAAGCATGGAACGAGACGTTTTTCTTGATTTCTTAAACGAGATGAACCCTCCTACATCCCACGAAAGCAAGGGTGAGGTAGAATCACCCCAACCCCGCCCATCCAAAGAGAATATCATTCCCAACGAACGGGTAGCCTTCCTCTTATTTCCGTTTTTTATCGAATTGATCGATCAATTCAAAGATACTCTCAAGAGCCTCAGAAATATGACACGAATTTTTCAAGAAAAATTTAACGATAAGGAGTTCGGTGTTTACCTCAATCGAATCATCACCGAGGATATTAAGAAGATCGAATTAGTTCAGAATAGCCTCCTCAGTTATATTCGGATCAACAACCCTGTTACAAAAACAAATACCGTAAACGCCCTCATCGAAGAGGAGCTAAAGAAATATCACGCTGAGCTGGAAGAAAAAAAGATTAAGTTGTTCAAGACACTTGAAAAGAATCTCCCGGAAACCGCTGTTCCTGACGACCAGCTAAGGTATATTTTAAGCTGTGTCCTGCAGTACGTCATGGCCTTGATCGGTGCCAACGGAAATTTAGGTTTATTTACCAAACACTTTGCTCTTCAGAGGGAAGTGGGTGAGGACCAGGAAGGGAGATTTATTGAGATCTTAATGATTTATACGGGTCATAGAAGAGCGACAGAGCAACCTGGGTCCCCATTGGGAATTTCTACCCATCAAAAAGAAAGGATTTTGGACCTTGCTTTAAGGCTGGTTGACGAGATAGTACAAAGAAACCGTGGAATGATGAAATTCGAGGAAGATGAAAAGAAGGGAAAAACTACCATCTCCTTGAGATTCCCCGTGGAAAGAAGAAAAATGGTCTATTACCAGCAGCCAAGTGAATTGACTGCGAATGTGCAGAAATTTAAAAGTACCTTCGAGAAACTTTCCTCCCTCGAGGAGATGAAAAGAGGGGGTTAACCCCCTTTCTTCCATCCCCCTTCTGTCATTCTGAAGAAATCAGTTTTGAGTTTTGAATTCTAAGTTTTGAGTTAGATTCAACACTTATAACTCACAACTTAACATTTTAATCTTCCACTTTCTTTTCTTTTGCATCCATCCGCATTTTGGGGTATCTTTTTACCAAAAAGAATTCAGTTTTGAGTTTTGAACTTTGAGTTTTGACCGGAACGTGTCCCGCAAGCCCCACCTTGTAGGCGGGGTCAAGGGACACAATATGAACGAAATTTCCTTTCCGGGAAGCCCCGCCCTGTGGGCGGGGAGCTTCAATTATATTCAAAACTTATAACTCACAATTCAAAATTTTGACCTCAAGGGATTATTCATGCTGGTTTTGGCCATTGAGACATCTTGTGATGATACGGGAGCAGCCGTTGTTTT
>JBAVGF010000358.1:0-9047 GCA_049684675.1 Thermodesulfobacteriota bacterium
AAGCCAAGACGGATTAAGGAATGGCATCCTGAGAGTGGCAAAGGTGACAGACCACTTGATGATTGGAAGCGGCTTATGTCTGAACCTTATGAACAAAGAGTAATCAAGACAGAGAAAGACTCTAAGAAGCCATAAGTAAGTAAAATACACCAGATGCAATAAATATCATTTTTCAGGTTTCGTAATCAGTAGGTCAAGGGTTGACAGCTCTCTTAGATTAACTTTCGTTCAGCCCTTGATATTCAAGGGCTTTTTCTTTTTGATAAGTTCAAAATTAGCGTCGTTTCATCTTCAACACTTGTTCCGTACCAAATAACAAAAACA
Organism: Thermodesulfobacteriota bacterium; assembly: GCA_049684675.1. Lineage (GTDB taxonomy): Bacteria > Desulfobacterota > BSN033 > BSN033 > UBA1163 > UBA1163. The sequence continues at coordinate 325 of JBAVGF010000358.1, forward strand.
GAATTGCTCTTCTCATCCACCTTTAAAACGGTCCCTCGCAAATCTTTATCCCAATCTTTAGTTCGACCAGCTCCTGATACAACCACGATATCTTTAGGTCTGAGATTCATATATCTCCTACGGCTATTATCTTCACCCCTTTTTACTCGTTTGAACTGAAATAACTTGTTTGGTGAAATAAATATAAATATGCCACCTATCGTCACAAACACTATCCCTAAAAGAATGAGCGATCCAAACAGGAAGCAGAGAAGACCCGCTCCGTCAATTATTGCCTTACCCACTCCTTTGGTTTCTTTTGCGTTAGTCCGCATTTCTCCCTCAGCCAACTTTTTTCCAACCACAACAGACCCTTCGTACATCATTATGATGCAAATTGGTGAGATATGGTGTAATGGTAAGGAAATCAGAGAAAGATGTCAAGAAAAATCATTCGGAGAATTCTGACAAATCTGAAAACAGCATCATTTCAGACATAGAGCAATGAAATCAAGGCTCTACAAATTCTTCTTGACATTGCTTATTAAGAATCTTATAGTAATTCATTGATAATCAAATTGTTTACGGGAGAGCTCTTAGATGGACCATGCAGTAACAGTGCGAATAGACACGAGGAATGACTTATTGAAACGGAAAGTTTCATTTCTGAAGCAAAAAATGAAAGAGGAAATGGACCTGGCGTGGATGGACTTCTTTAAAAAGAATCCGGACAAGAAAGAGGAAGACGTTTGGCGACGACTTGAGGAGCGGTTGAGAAGCAAACAAAATTCGGAACATGAGGACAAGGTAGCATATGCGCTGAGGAGGAGAGAGAAGATTGCGCCGTTGATTCTTAAACGAAGAATTTGGTGGGAATCCGTACCCGAAGCAAGCAGTTACAGAGTGTATGTAAGCAAGGACAGAACCATTTTTGAGCCTGATCACTTTTCGTGGGAGACAACACCGGGGATAATCTCAAAACTGGCCATTGGAAAAACAGAATTGATCCTACCAGATGAGTGGCCTGAGTTCCCTACAGAATCGGGAACCTACTATATCGGAATTACTTCCAGAGATGACTTAGGGAATCAAAGTGCCCCTCTCTTATTATCGGGGCAGCTTAAATTCCTTGCCCCATTGGCTCCGTTGAGAGGTGGGATCGAAAACCTTTAATTATAAGGAATGTACTAAGTGATGTGATTCCCTGTGTGAAAAGTATTTTGGACATAACTTTCTCTGGAAAGATTTGGCAATAAGGCAGGGTCAAGAATGGCCGTGCCTTTTTATTTATTCTTCATTTAACCTTTCTACCAGTAATCATCGATCATGCGATCTTACCTTACCTAAACATTAGTAGGTGTTATAAACAAGCCATTTAATGGTGGATCTTGGGGGGAAATAATATTAATTCTTGAAGAAGAAAATTGGAAACGAAAACGGAAGAACAACTCTCATTCATTCAGGGGCAGGTCTCAACAATCACCAAGACTTTGTTGTCAAAAGTTAAGGCCAGGTCCAGAGGAACTCCCTTTGGCTGAAATCTAATCTGAACATACCTACTCAAGGGAAGCTCCCCTTTAATCTCCGAACCGTCAATCCCTCGTAAGAGCATGCAGAATCTTTACCCCGCTTCCGGTTCAATCTCGAGATGAGAATGTGATTTCTTTGAAATTCTTGCTTCCAATAATTTTAAACGTGATATAAAATACAAACGATAGCGGAAGGCGTTGGGCTTCCGGTAAAAATATTTTGATCAAGCCGATGACAAATGATGGGAAAGGAGGAGCCATGAGAACGTATTGTCTTGCCTGCCTATTTGCCTTTGTGATGTTAGGCCCAGTATTCTTCGCCGACGGCGCGGAGGAGGTGCGGCCGCTGCCAAACCGGCAAGAGGGCACGTTCATTGCGCGTGATTTTCAGTTTCAAAGCGGCGAAACCCTGCCGGAGCTGAAGCTTGCCTTCACAACCCTTGGGATACCACAGCGAGATTCCTCAGGCAATATCACCAATGCCGTGCTGCTATTGCACGGCACAACCGGGACGGGCGCGAACTGGCTTGCGCCATCGCTCGCTGAGGCGCTCTTCCGAGAAGGGCAGCCGCTCGATGCCGGCAAATACTATCTTATTCTGGCTGATAGCATAGGTCTGGGCCGCTCCGCGAAACCGAGTGACGGCCTCAAGGCCAAGTTTCCCCATTATGGCTATCGCGACATGGTCGAAGCGCAGTACCGGCTCGTCACCGAAGGCCTTGGCGTAAAGCATCTGAGGCTGGTTCTGGGCACCTCGATGGGTGGCATGCAGACCTGGCTTTGGGCCGAGCGCCACCCCGAGATGATGGACGGTGCGGTGGCCATTGCGAGCCAACCCACGGAGATCTCCGGAAGAAACATGCTCTGGCGGCGGGTCGTTATAGAGGCGATCCGCAACGACCCCGACTGGAATGGCGGCAACTACACGACACCCCCGACCCACTTTACCTTTGCCGTCCCTCTCTTCACCCTGATGGTGGACAGCGCCACCCATCTGCAGGCGATCGCGCCCACACGCGAGAAGGCCAACGCGTACTACGACCAGATCGTCCAAACCGCGAAGCGCCTCGACGCCAACGACTTTCTGTATCGCTGGGAAGCCTCAGCCGATTACAACCCGCAGCCTGATCTCGACAAGATCAAGGCCAGATTCCTAGCCATCAACTTTGCGGACGATCTGCTCAATCCGGTTGAGCTCAAGGTCATGGAACGCGAGATGGGCCGGGTAAAGAATGGGAGTTACGTGATGATTCAGGGAGGAGAGAAGTCCTTGGGCCACCAGAATCTGTCGCAAGGTGCCCTGTGGGGACCCTATGTCACGGAATTTCTGAAGCAGCTGCCGTGACACAATCGCCTCCTTGGGGGGGTTTCTCGCCACGACCCGGGGTCAGGCAATCGTAAATAGAATATTTTTCTTCCATTCTTGAAAATAAGGATGTTCAAACAGAACGTGTTCGATTGACCCCCGAATCACCAATCTTTCATAAGAACTTGCAGAGTCCTTCCTGCAAAAGAATCCTTTCCACCCGATTCAATCTTGAGATGAGAATGCGATTTTTTTAAAATTTTCACTTCCAAAAGTTTTGGGTGTGATGTAAAATATAAACCACTTTTCCTTTTACCTGTATCCATGGTTGGCTGAGAGATGCTCTAAGAGACGTGAACGCTTAGGCGGGGAGAAAGGCTGGAATAGAATAGACGGATGGTGACAATGCGACAGAAGGCCTTCACGCTTATTGAAGTTGTAATTATCCTGGTGATCGTAGGACTGCTTGCAGCATTTGTACTTGTCAAGTACCTCAATCTTCTTCCGCAAGCCACGAGAGCTACTGAGCTTAGTGCGGTGGGTGCCATCAGAACAGGGATAAGCCTTTATGGCGCCGAGTCGTCAACGAAAAGCAGGACCCCTCGTTTCCCTGCGGTACTTGACAGTGCCGCCGATGGGGATGTTTCTCCGAGCAGCCCTTTTTTCGCCAACGTTCTCTCTCAACCCGTCAGAACTAATTGGTCTAAGTCGGGACTTTCGTATCTTAGCCCCACGGGGACCATCTACACGTATAATCCGGTAACAGGATTGTTTGACTCGAATGTCGGATTGGTTTCTAGCTGGAGTATGAATGAGGGTAGCGGTACTACTACCGGACAGGGGGCCTATCAGGGCCAGATTATAGGGAACGCTGGTTGGACGAGCGGAAAAGTGGGAGATGCATTGCATTTTGATGGAGTGGACAGCCGGGTGAGCGTACCGGACTCGCCTACCCTCGACCTGACCACCACGGGTACTGTTGGGGCATGGATTTATATGGATGCGATAACTCCTTTCGGCGGTATTATCCATAAGGGTGACAGAACGGATTTCTCGGACGAAGCTTATACGCTCCAGTTCTGGACGGGCAACACAATCATTCTCGGCTTAAACAATGGCCAGTACATGGTACAAACCACCACGGCCTTCTCTCCAAACACGTGGTACTACGTTGTCGGCACATGGGATTCGACAGGTATGCGTATTTATGTCAACGGCACTCTGAATAATTCGACAGCAAGTACAGGCGTGGCAATAAACTCTGCGGGTAGTTTAAATATCGGCGCTCAGACAAGTTCCTATTATGACGGGACATACCATAATTTTCCTTTTCAAGGTGTGATTGACGAAGCGAGTATCTCCAATAGGGCACTTTCTTCCGATGAGATCAAACTCTATTACAATTCAACAAAATAGTCCTTTGAGCATTAATCATATTTTATGCAAGAGTCACGAAAGAGTCATGGGGTCAGCTATTAAAAGGCACCCTGTCAGGAAAAATTAGAAGTCAGCTCTTACATGAGAACAATTGCTTGATTACGGTGCCTGACCCTCTTACCCCCTCTTTCCTCTGTATGGAAAAAACATTAGTCCCATCCCTCTCAGATAGAATGGAAGAGCGAGACTGGAACGATCTCAGGGCAGCCGTCAATCTTTTGGAGAACCCCGGCGCGAGTATTCGGCTGATCAACCTGCTGGGGTACCCCATTGAAGGATTCATAAAGGCCCTGCCGAGATGGGTTCGGAAAGCGCTTGGAAACACGGCCACCAAGACCGTAGGGACAGCTTTTTATGTCGCGTTGTCGACGATGGATAAGAAGAGCCACACCGGGTCCTTTCGATTGATCCATCGAGCGATGACCGTTGTCAGCGGGGCTGTTGGAGGTTTCTTCGGGTTTCCCGGCCTCATCGTTGAACTTCCGATCTCGACCACACTGATGCTTCGTTCCATCGCCGACATCGCTCGAAGCGAAGGTGAAGACCTTTCCTCCGTGGATACTCACCTGGCCTGTATCACTGTTTTCGCTTTAGGTGGGAGGTTAAGCAGTGACAGTGCCGCTGACACGGCTTACTATGCCGTTCGGGCAGCACTGACCCGAGCCTTGTCCGAGGCTGCTGAATTCGTAGCCCAACGGGGGATTGCGGAGGAGGGGACGCCGATCGCGATCCGAGTGATGGCGAATTTGGCATCCCGCTTTGGCGTCATTGTCACGGACAAGATGGCCGCCGAAATGATACCCATCTTCGGAGCCTTGGGGGGTGCATCGATCAACTTGCTTTTTATCAATCATTTTCAGGCCGCAGCCCGGGGTCATTTCATTGTTCGACGGTTAGAGAGGAAGTATGGAGGAGAGTTTGTGAAAACGGAATATGAAAAGATGCTTGGAGAACTTAGAAATGGGGTTAGGCCATAAGGGGGGGCAGGGTTCCCCTAAACGACTATTGAAGTTTGAAAACGAATGTGATAATTTACAATAGATTTTTCCACGGAAATTGGGTTTGCAGGTATTCGGAATCGCCCTACCACAATTTCCGATTCCGAAAATGGAAATAATGATAAGAACCAAATTCCACGACATCTTTCAAACAAAGCTTCCTATTATCCAGGCGGGAATGGGCCCTTACGATACCACTCAGCTCGCAGGGGCGGCTGCCAAAACAGGTGGATTAGGGGTCATCTCAACCGTCGGCATGGGTTCCTTTGCGATACCCGGCCTTGGCCAGGCTCGTTATTCATGGATTTTTGACGAAGCCTCTCCAGAGGAACTTTTGACCCGCTCTATAAACCATGTGCTGGCTGCCGTCGAAGAAGCCCCATGGGCGCGGTTCGGTATCAATATTCCTCTTTCAGAAGAGTTCATCCCCACGGCTGCCAGATTAATTCGCTGCGTGATCAGCAGGGTGAAAAGTGACCCTGCCGTCAGGGAAAAATTGAGGGTGATTGTGACTTCTGCAGGAGATCCTTTACCATGGTCGCAATCCCCTGGAGCCAAGAAACTGACAGAATCCATCGCGATCAAGAATGAAATCCCTGAGATCGTGTGGGTCCATGTCGTCCCATCCGTCCGGGCAGCGCTACGGGCGGTCAAGGCCGGTGCCGATGTGATTGTAGCATCAGGCCGTGAAGGAGGGGCCCATTGTAGCTGGCGAGATACGAGTACGATGGTTCTTGTTCCTGAAGTGGTCAAACGTGTTGCCCCAACACCGGTTGTGGCGGCGGGCGGGTTTGCAGATGGGGCTTCTTTAGTTGCCGCCCTTGCGATGGGAGCCATCGGAGTCCAGATGGGGACCCGGTTTATCGCAACAAAAGAAAGCGATTTCGAGCAAGGATGGAAAGAATTGATCGTGAAAAGTACGGAAGAAGACGCCTTGGTGGCCCGCGGACTTTTCGGGCCGATGCGGTTTTTACGGAATAGTCGTGCCTTAGAACTTGTCGATGCCACCGTACGAGGGACTCCAGACCTTTATAAGGGCAACCCCTGTGGGTCGACCCAAGAGCTCCTCGATTTGGAGATCGGCGGGTTAGCCAATTTATTCCAGGGTAAGATGGAGGAGGCCGCTGTTTTAGGGGGGACAGTGGCAGGACGTGTCCATGACATCCCTACGGTCCAGGAACTCTGTGATCGCATCATGGAAGAAGCCGAAGCCATTATCGAAAACTTCAAGTCCTTGATTGTCAAAAAATCATGAGAACGACCAAAGGACATCGTAAAGAATTGATCATAGTCATTATCCCACTTCATTTCTATCATTTCGATCAGAAGTCAACCAAAGAATCAGGTCCTTGATTTTGATCATCTCGGAAAAACCTGACCCCGGGGATATTTCAACTCGAGAAGAGGCTTTGGCAGGAGCCCTTATTAGGGAGTGGGCTTGGCCGGCAAGTGCCCCGCAAACCCCGCCCTGTAGGCGGGTCAAGGGACACAATTAAAACGATATTTCCCTTCCGGGAAGTCCCGGCGTGCTTGTCCCGTCCTAACGGGATGGCCGGGGAGCTTCACTCCTCCATTTTTCGAAAGAAGATCTGGGCATGAGGCAGGCTCATGCAAATTCTTGAAGGAATCAAAGTAACCGACGTTACACAGTTCATTTCCGGGTCCCGCTGCACCCAGATACTCGCTGACATGGGTGCCGAGGTCGTCAAGGTCGAACCACCTCAGGGCGACACCATGCGGATGATATTCAATTTGACTCCCGGAGCGGAGCGAAATTACTCCGTACTGAATCGCAACAAGTACGGCATTGCCGTCGACATGCGCGAGCCGGAAGGCCGGGAGGTCGTTCTGAGGCTCGCGACGATGTCCGACATTTTCGTGCATAACCTGATACCCGGCTACCTCGAAAAGCAGGGCCTGGGCTATGAGGATATCCGTTCCCGTAGGAACGATATCCTTTACGCCGCCATTTCGGGATTCGGTGCTGTTGGCGTGGCACCAGAGCGGGCCGCCTTCGACATTATCGCCCAGGCGACGGGCGGCCAGTTCTGGAATGACCAGGACACGCTCCTCGTACCGGACAACTACTGGGGCGATCTGATGACCGGCGCTTATGCCGCGGTGTCGATACTGCTCGCCTTGATCCACCGGATGAAGACTGGCCGGGGGCAATACATCGACATTTCCATGCAGGATGTAATGTACTACAACAATTACCGCGCCATGATGGACAAAGCGCTGAAGCCGATCGTGGCGGACGTAGAGAAAAGATTGGGCAGGAGACCGGAGGACGTCCTGAACTCCTCGGACCGGATGCCCTTCTACGGATTCTTTAAAGCAAAGGACGGCAAGGTGGCTATCGTGTCTCTTACCGCCCGGCAGTGGAAAGACCTGACGGAGATCATCGGGCGCCCTGAAATGGCCGAGGACCCGAAATTCTCCAACCTCATCGCGCAGATTCACAACCACGAAGAGGCTGTCGAACTTATCGAAGAGTGGACCACGGGCCGCACGTCACAGGAGATCATATCCATTCTGGAAAGGAAAAAAATACCCTGCGGCATCGCTTACACCAGCGCGCAGGTCAATGACGACGAGAACCTGAAACAGCGCGAGATGTTCCGGAGGGTCCACCATGAAAAATATGGCGACATCGACATTCCTGGATTTCCCTTCAAGTTTTCGGATGCGTCGGGGAGCATTCGTATGCCCGCGCCGGGCCTGGGTGAGCACAGCAGATTCATCCTGGAGCAGTGGCTCGGGTATACGTCTGAAGAGGTCCGGGCACTTTATGGGAAAGGAATTATATTATAAAAATTGTCATAAGGAAAATGAGGGGCACCCCCCGTTATTTTCATTACATGGTGCAACGGGCCCGGTGTGTCTTGCCTGACATGCCTTGGCATCTGATCCCATCCTACCCATCTCCTTATTGTGGCTCAAGTTGAGTTCTCCTCTGATCTCTGTCGCGGGTGTCCTGATCCCCGGACCTCTTTCAATCCTATTAACCGCTTCTCAGGGGTGATGGTATTCTCGGTTTAGGAACTTTGTCGATATTTTTTCTTCCGGCCCTCGTCCTACGATAAGAATCACCTTTCCAAAAAAGCTGTTGAATAGGGAACGACCACGGTCTATATTATTATCGAGAAGCTGTTTGGTTTCTCCATGCAGGAGTTCTCAAGAAGGAGAGAAGAATGAGCTTGAAAGAAAGCAAGACAGAGAAAAATCTGGAGGATGCCTTTGCGGATGAGTCCCGGACTCAAAATACTTACACGTACTACGCCGACGCTGCCAGAAAGGAAGGCCACGACCATATCGCCGATGTCTTCTTGGAGATCGCCAAGAATGAAGGAGAACATGCGAGGACGCAGTTTGAGCTCCTCGGACGAATCAAGGATACGAGGGCTAACCTCAAGGCTGTGGTTCAGAAAGAGAAATACGAGGGCGCCGTCATGTACCCTGAATTTGCCAAGA
>JBAVGF010000359.1:0-3247 GCA_049684675.1 Thermodesulfobacteriota bacterium
TGGTCTGCCGGCCCAGGATTTTATATCCGATGTCCTGCGCAAAATCACCGATCTTCACCATTACATCATCAATGCCTTTATGCTGGGTGAAGGCGGTGAGAGGGGGTTTCTCTTCGGTGATGCTGACCAGACGGGCGTCGAGGCTGATATAATCGCCGACCTTCGTGATACTTCCGAGGACAATATAATCGGCTCCGATCTTCATCCCGATCTTCGTCGCAGCCGCCTCGTCAAGGCGCGTCGGCTTCTCCTCATAAAGAGCCCGTTCGACGGCAGATCGTTCCATAACAACGATCCTTCCCTCCACGGTAATTCGGGAGGTGAGGATGTCATAGATCCCTTCCCGGAGATAGTCGAGATTTTCTTGGCTGTATATCATAAAAGGGAGGATGGCTACCTTATAGACCTTGTTGGGATCTCTGGTTTGCGTCATCGAGGGAGAAGGAAGGGTAAGGATAAGGGCGAGAAATAGGCACAATAATATGGCTTTAAATTTCATGGGAATTCCTTTCTGACGCTTTGGATTTGATGCCCTCGACCGGACAAGACAAAAATATAATGGTTGATTTATAAGAATTTGTCAAATTAAGAAAATTTAATCCGAATTTGGATTTAGAGAATAATTTAGGATGGCGAATGGAACGAATGACAGCGAATCACACGAATATAATTACTAATCAAATAGGGTATTTGAAATTTCCCCTCTCCCTGCCAAGACTTTGTCGTAATTGTAGGGGCTTGATTTATCAAGCCCCTTAATAGGGCTCAATGAATTGAGCCCCTACAACAAGATATATTGTATACCCCTTCCGTAAATATATATATGACACAGTCTCTGCCGGGGAGGGGAAGGGAGGATAATTCGTTTGAGATTGATCAGCCTATCTTGAATACCATGGCTGCTCCGGTATCCCCGGCAGCACAGCCGGCCCACAGGCCGTAACCTCCACCGAGCATAACCACCTCTTCTATTAATTCAGAGATCAGCCTTCCTCCGGTGGGTCCCTGGGGATGGCCATAGATCATCGAATTCCCGTAATTGTTCATCCAGTTGACATCGATCCCCATCATCCGGCTCATATAAATATCATTGACCACAAAGGGGCTGTGCGTCTTTACCGCTTTGAGATCCTTGACAGTGATTCCGGCATTCCGAAGGGCCATCTCCGCCGCGGGCACAGGCGCCTCCGCCATATAGCCCTTCTTAGCCCTGGCAAAGCCGTAGGAGACAATTTGGATCTCCACCTTTGGGTCCGCGCTCAGCTCCTTTGCCTTTTCCCGGGTGGTGATGATAGCCCCGAAGTTTCCATCTGCCGGATGTGTCTGCGACCCGAAACTGTGGACGCCTCCCGGCTCGACGGGAGCCAGCTTGGCAAGGCCTTCGGCCGTCGTAGGTGTCACTCCTTCGTCTTCTTCAACGAGTTTCGTCTCCTTTTTGCCGATCTTGATCTCAACGGGAAACATGTACCTTTTTTGAAAGGCCCTGTCATTGGCCAAAGAATCTAAGTATTGCCGGTATCTCCTCAGGGTGACCGCATCGCATTCTTCCTTTGTGGTCCCTATCTTCTTGGCCACATTTTCGGCAGTCTGTATCATTTTAAAACCGGCCGCCGGGTCTCGATTAAAATTGTCCATCATCCAGTTTTCGGATTCTAACTCTCCACCGGGGCCCATCGGGTTGGGCCAAACCGTATGCGGTCCGTTTGAAGAGCGGTCTGACATCAGAGCATATCCCGTCTGGTAGGCTCCGAGTTCGATATTCTGGGCGGCCAGATAGATACCGGTGGCGGAGGTCGTGCAGGCTTGATTGATCATGAGAGCGGGTATATCCTTTGCACCCTCCACGAGCATAGCCGCTGCCCACGTGTGGCTATAAAACATGCGATGTTGAGCTATGGTAATTCCAAAATAGAGATAGTCGATGACGGTCGGGTCAATCTTCCTTTTCTTAAACCATCGGTTGGCTGTCGTTGCTCCAAGAACGATTGCATTTTCATTGGCAAGACTTCCTTGCCAGCGACAAAACGGTGAAGAGTAATAACCTTTAAACGGGATAAACGCCTTGCTCAATCGACTCATAACATCTCCTCCTTCTTCTGCGAATAGTGTGGGTGAATGGTGAATAGTGAATCGCGAAACTCCTACCCGCACCAGCGGACCGCGACGAATCACGAATCACTAACACGAATCGCGGCATTTAATACTTATACCAGCCCTGTCCAGTCTTTCTCCCCAGTTTTCCTGCCCGAACCATTGACTTCATCAGGACGGGGAGAGACCACTTGCTTTCCTTATTTAATTCTTTATAAAGATATTCTATGACGTGGTGGGAAATCTCAACTCCGGTTAAATCCATCAACTCAAACGGACCCATCGGATAATTCAGGCCCAATTTGACCGCTTTATCGATGTCCTCGACAGTAGCCACTCCTTCTTCCAACATTCTAACCGCCTCGACAAAGTGGGGCATCATAAGGCGGTTGACGATGAATCCCGGAGTATCCTTCTTCACCTCAACAGGCTCTTTTCCCATCTTCTTTGAGACCTCCATGGCACAGAGGACAGTCTCATCGTTTGTATCATATCCCCGTATTACTTCTACCAATCTCATGAGCGGGGCCGGATTGAAGAAGTGCATTCCTGCCACCTTCTCAGGCCGCTTGGTAGACATGGCAATTTCGGTAATCGACATGGACGAAGTGTTGCTGGTGAGGATCACGCCGGGTCGTGTCAATTCGTCTAATTGCTTGAAGATATTTTTCTTCAAATCCAGGTCTTCGAAGACCGCTTCAATAACGAAATCCGCGGTCTTCAGATCTTCCATTCGGGTCGTTCCTTTGATTCTGCCGAGGACTCCTTTTTTCTGTTCTTCAGTCATTTTTCCTTTTTCGACGCTCTTGGCAAGGAACTTTTGGATGGCTTTCAGACCGTTTTCAACGAACCGGTCCTCGATATCTCTCATCACCACCTGGTATCCAGCCTGCGCTGCGACCTGAGCAATTCCGTTCCCCATGGAACCTGCACCCAATACTCCAATCATTTTAATGTCCATAAACCCTCCTACGTGTGAATTGATCTATTTGAATGGATTTAGTTAAATTTTTCACATAAAGTTAAGATAATCCCGTCCTAATGTCAATTCATTTTTTGAACTGCAAAAATTTCTTTCAACCACAGGGATTGACACCCTCCAATCTATGTGATATCCAATGACTTCATGAAAAACGTGTCCGCGGTCGTGTCACGT
>JBAVGF010000360.1:0-15383 GCA_049684675.1 Thermodesulfobacteriota bacterium
GCCATTCCGCCGACATAGTCTATAATGGAAAAATTAGCGATATTGTAAAAGAGGCCGTTAATGGTGATGTCGCGGCGCAGGGCATCCTCTTCCGGTGTTCCAAAGCTTTCCCTTCGTACGAGCTCACCATCTTCTGTCTCTGTTTCTTCAAACTCCGAGCGGCTCCGAAAAGTAGATAGTTCGACGATCTTTCCTCCCCTGAAAAATACGTGGACGAGCCTGAACCGGCGGCCAATGATGCGGCTGTTCTTAAAGAGGGCATTGATCTCATGAGGGTGAGCATTCGTCGCGACATCAAAGTCTTTGGGGACCTTTCCGAGAAGGAGGTCCCGGACGCTACCCCCGACGAGATAGGCCAAAAACCCGTTCCGGTGAAGACGGTAGAGAACCTTTAATGCCTCTTCATCAATCATCTTTCTCGAAATCGGGTGTTGATCTCTTGGAATGATGGTAGGAGTCATTAAGCGTTAATCCCGGTGGCGAAGGAATTCGATGATCCCTGGAAGAATGGAAAGAAAAATAATTGCAAAGATGACCAGTGAAAAATTTTGTTTGACGACAGGGATGTTTCCAAAGAGATAACCCCCAAGAACAAACATCACAACCCAGGCAATCCCTCCGGAAACATTGTAGATAATAAAACGCCTGTAGGTCATGCTCCCAATGCCGGCGACGAAGGGTGCAAAAGTCCGTATAATGGGAATGAATCGAGCGAGGATAATCGTCTTTCCCCCGTATTTTTCATAGAACCGATGAGTACGATACAGGTGCTCTTTGTTCAAGAAACGTGATTTCTCTTTGGTGAAGACCTTCGGACCGACAGCGTGCCCAATCCAGTAATTCACCGTATCTCCTGCAATGGCGGCGATGGACAGAGAGATGACCAACCACTTAGCATCCAATGAACCAAGGGCAGCAAAGGTGCCTCCAGCAAAAAGCAGGGAGTCTCCCGGGAGGAAAGGGGTAACGACCAATCCTGTTTCGAAAAAGATGATGAGAAAGAGGATCCCATAGGTCCAGGTACCATAGCTCCGAATGACCAAATCAAGATGTGTATCAAGATGCATTAAGATTTCAACAAGAGCCTTTATCAATTCCATGAATCCTGCCCTAAATATGTCCTCAATTTCAAAGAGTACAAAGCTTCAGAAGATCTTGATTGCCACAATATCTGAACGGAGATCTTGTTATATATAGCTCACCTCAGCCTTTTAATCCATTGGTGAATTTGCTCATGGTAGATGTAGAAGATTAAGATTATCAGCGCGGAAACTCCCAACAGGGTCAAAAAGAACTTATATTGATGTTCAAAAGCCTTCGCTCCCTGTAGGGTAGCGATCAGGGTTCCGGGTATCCTTCCTATAGTGGAGATAATCAGAAATAGACCTAAATGCATCGGTGTCAAACCCAAGATGTAGCACAAAGCGTCCTTTGGAAATCCTGGGATTAAAAAGAGAAGAAAGCTGAGGATGAGGCCCTCATGGCCGACCAGATAATCAAATTTTTTCATCGTCTTAGGGGGAACAACTTTTTCGACTGCCCACTTTTCAAAGATCCTCGCTATGCTGAAGGCAAGCCAGGACCCCAACGTGAGCCCAATGGTGGAATAGAGCATTCCCGCCGCGGCCCCAAAAAGATAACCTCCTAAGAATTCGATCGCCCCTCCTGGAATGGGGGCAACCACCACCTGGATAACTTGAAGCAGGATAAAAGCCAGGGGAGAGTAGATACCAAAGGAAAGGATGAATACTTTCAGTCGGTGGCGATCCCCAAAGATATCCCAGAGTCTGACGGACAGGATCCATAACTGAGAATGATAATGATAAATAATAAAGGCAAGGAGTCCTACGAAGCCAATAATTCCCGCCCACACCCATTTTGATCGGAACGATAATTTCATTGACCGAGATTTAATCTATCCTGCGATAATTGTCCATCTTTCGATAAAGAAATGAATGAAAAATCATCCAAAGAAAAGCTTTGACCCTGGTTGCTTTCCTTTAACTTAGATGACCCACCGTGTCAATATTTCATCCAATCTCATCTGTTAGAATCTTCTCAGGTTTCTTCTCGAATACTTTACAGAGCAGAATGCTTACCTCGTAGAGCGCCATGAGAGGAAGGGCCATGAGGACCTGGGAGATCATATCGGGAGGAGAGATGACGAAGGCAAGGATGAAGATCAGGAGAATGGCATACCTTCTCCTTTGGGCCAACATCTTCGCGTTGATGGCCCCGATCCTTGCCAGAATGAGCAAGAGGATAGGAAATTCGAAGACCAGGCCGAAAGCCAATAAGAATCGAACGCTAAAGGAAAGGTATTCGTTCATATCCGGCATGGGCGTGATCGATTGAGAGGCATACTTCAAGAGAAATTTACATCCGAAGGGGAGGGCAACAAAGTATCCGAAAAGAATACCCAGAGCAAAGAAGAGGGAGCCGGCGAGGACAAAAGATAGGACATATCTCTTCTTATGCTGATCCAGGCGGCGCCCTACCAGTCCCCAGATTTGATAAAGAACAAACGGAGAGGCTAACATCAGGCCGGCGACGAAACCCACCTTCATATAGGTAAAGAAGGCTTCGGCCACAGTACGGAAAATCAAAGTACTCTCAACATGGATATTTTGGACGTTGATACTTTGAATACTACGAATGAGGGGGGCAGTAAGGATCTCAAAAATGGAATCGGAAAAACCATAGCAAATCAGGAAACCCACTCCAACAGCAATAAACGAAACAATCAATCGTTTCCTTATCTCCCTGAGATAAGTTGCAAACGGGGGTTTCTTGTCATCCATCCATTAGCCCCCCGACTTCTGATTCTTTTCCTCTCTCCCATTTCCAACGGACACGGGAGTTAAGGATAACGTCTTCTCAGAGGCTGGCTCTTCTTTAGGCAATGATGCGTCTTTCGAATTGTCGGAAAGGGTCATGTATTTGGATGTTTTTTCAGCCAAATCAGCCAAAAGGTCCATTCCAGTCAAGTTGCTTCTCATCTTTTCCAAATCCTTAATTCCAATACTTTCCTTCACCTCTTCAGTTGTTTTTTTAAGCTCCCCCATCGCCTTGCCAATGGTCCTGGCTAATTCGGGAAGTTTTTTAGGCCCAAAGACGACCAAAGCAATCACCACGATGACCAGCAAATCCGGCCCTGTAAGCATAGATCCTCCTGCTAAAATTTCCAAAAGAAACAATTGAAATCACGAAGGATATAAAAACCTTCTACTGTTTACTCCCTCCTGAAATCTCTTCAGGTTTCTTGGGAGTCACGTCGATCTTCTCTTTCTCGGTCGCACCCTTAAAGTTTCGGATCGCTTTCCCCAGGTTTTCCCCAATCTGAGGAAGCTTGCCCGCACCGAAAACGATTAAAGCAATGATTAAGATGATTATCAACTCCGGC
Source organism: Thermodesulfobacteriota bacterium (assembly GCA_049684675.1). Classification (GTDB taxonomy): domain Bacteria; phylum Desulfobacterota; class BSN033; order BSN033; family UBA1163; genus UBA1163. Next base: position 3,404 of record JBAVGF010000360.1, read on the forward strand.
ATTCCAAGGCTTCCCATTTTTTTCCTCCTTTAGATCGTTTAAACTAAATAGATCTAAGCACACTTTACATAAAGTTATAAGATATGACCCCCGTCATGCCTTTCCCATCCCCGAACGGATTAGGGCATGAAAGGTTGCTTAGGAATCGACGGTGACCAATCTTCTTAACAACGAAGTATCGAGGCTTTGTGATCGGGAAAAGAAGCTAAGAGCAATAAGCGAGAGGCCCGGTCGAAGAGAATGGATTCCGGAAGCGATTTAGCGGTCAAGTTAGTTGAAAGGAATGCTTTCGCTTGACCGGGCTGACAGGAAAATATATCATCTTGATCGAGATTCTCAAAACTCAGGTCGGCAGAAAGAAGTCTAACGCCCTCCGAATTAGGGCTGCGGAGATAGGTTGGAGATACGACAATAAAAGCAGAAACCGCTATAACCAAAAAAATTTGGATGGGGTTTCTTTTCATAGAAGAATTCCGAATTTGTTATGTTTTGCCAGCCGCTCGGATTAAATGGCGATTATCCAGCTAACATACTAAAATTTATCATAATTTCCTGCCTATGTCAACAGGAGTTGAACTGGAGGTGAATTGGGCTTGACAAACGGCCGGAATCGGAAAAGAATATCAGGTATAACTTTTGACGTTTGAGATTCGTGAGGGATTGATTCTCGAATACTGGATTAGAAATCATCCCGACCTACTTTGTAGGGCGTGATCCCCCGCCGATTAAGCCTCTGGACGGTGCATTCTGGGAATGCACCGTCCAGTTCTTCTGGAAAAACAAATTCATTGAAAGGAGGGTTCGATATGGGAAAACAGATTCAGTGGGAGACTTCTCTCACCACAGCCAAGGCAAAGGCAAAGAAAGAAAAGAAGCTTATCTTGATGGACTTTTATAATAATCTCTGAATTGGGTGTCAACAGCTGGCAGCTGTTACTTACCCCGATCCCAATGTCTGTTTCTCTGTAGAGAATAATTTTATACCCCTCCAAGTTGATTTCAACAAAAACAAGGCTTTGGTGAAACGCTATGCCGTCAAGTGGACCCCTACCATCATCATCCTGGATTCCGACGGGGAAGAACACCACCGTTTTGTCGGATATTTGCCCCCTGAGGATTTCATCGCTCAGATCATCCTCGGCAAGGGCAAGGCTGAATTCGATCTTGATCGCTTTGAACAGGCCATGCAGTGTTTCCAGGAAATCCTGGTCCGGTTTCCTAAGGCAGATGCGGCACCAGAAGCTCAATACTATCTCGGAGTTGCCAAATATAAGGCAAGCCATGATCCAAGGGAGCTGAAATCGGGATTGGAAGTTCTTCAAAGAGACTATCCGAATAGCGAGTGGACCAAGAAGGCCCAGGTCTATTCCCTGATCCCCTGATATACCCTAACGTTGGATTCAACCGGCAGGTGGCTTACAAACTAACCTCTAACGAAAGGAGATACAGATGAAGAAGCACGGAGCAGGAATATTGATTTTAGTTTTAGTGGTCATTGCTGTATGGGGGATTATCCTTCCCGTCTACGGACAGGAAAAGGCTAAGCCAGAAGGTGCTACGAAGGAGACGGCGCCATTCACAATTAAACGGCTGGTTGTCGGAACGGGAGTGGAAAGCGGCGAGCCCGTAGGGGTTGCAGAGACATTTCCTGCCTCCACAGAGAAGGTCTACTGTTTCTTGGAGGCAACCGATATCTCTAAAGACATGGAGGTTTCCTTTGTCTGGTTTAATGGCGATAAAGAGATGTCGAAATTCAGCGTGCCGCTTAAGATGGGTCCGAGATGGAGGACCTACGCCTACAAGAATTTAAGAGAATTAAAAGGGGACTGGAAGGTAGAACTCAGGGATCCCGATGGAAAAGTTGTGAAGGACGTTAAGTTCAAAGTGGAGTAAGTTTGATCCGTCCGGTGGCGCGAAGATATGCCTAACCCCCCTTCATCCCCCCCTAATTTAAGGGGGATGAAGGGGTTACAAGAAGGGGACAATACCAACACAAAACCCGGGAGAGCCTTTTTTTTATTTATCAATTATGAACTAGTGCGTGGCACGTGACCGGCATGTGCTGCGCAAACCACGCCGCTATGGGCGGGGAGCTTCACTGATTCGTGGAAAATGAGAAGGCCGAAGTGACCCCGTGGCAACGGCAGGAGGTGCTAATCAGGATGGTCCGATGAGGTTCCATCCTTTTTTTTATATTATTCAGGAGGTCCAACAGCGCCGCCGGTCGAACTCCTCCGACTCCCGGCGCCAGTTGCTGACTGCGGATCACTTTTGATTCAAAAGGTCCTTTTATGCCGTCCAAGATTTGATAGAGGGGTTTGGGACGTCTCTGTTTTGTGACAGTGCAATAGTGAGCGGGTTCTGGGCACTCTTCAGGACAAAGAAAGTTGGCAAGGCTGGTATAGAGATCGCCTGTTTTGCCTTTCATGGGGTTGGGCAACCCGGAGAGGGGAGGGACTTTTCTTCTTTTTCCACCCAACGACTTTAATTGGGAGAGGATATATTCAAAGGCGAGGTGGAAGGGGACCGCGGGGACGATATAGTCGGTTTTCTGTCCCTTTGATAGATATTGTTTGAGATATAACGTCCCCTCGCAAACCGCGGATTCTACCGGGAGGTGAGAAACTTCTTGGAGTGCTTCCTTGTTTTGATCGACAATGATGATTTTTGGGCGGGGGTTTTTTTGGAGCAGTCTTTCTGCAGCCCGTCTTCCAAAATGACCACATCCGATTATCAAGTAGGTGGGGGGATTCCCATTCATCTAAATTAATTAGTGGCCCTTTGGAAGTTCACAAAGCTCGATGAGAACACCACTCGAGGATTTGGGGTGAACGAAGGCGACTCTTGTGTTGTGAGCCCCGGGTCTTGGTTTCTGATCAATCAGGGCCGCTCCTTTCTCGAGATACGCCTTTACCTCCGCTTCCACGTCAGCGACTTCAAAGCAGATGTGGTGGATTCCCTGGCCTTTGGTCTCCAAGAATTTCACGAGAGGAGAATCTGGCTCGGCGGGCTGGACCAATTCAATATTGGACTCCCCAATCTTGAGAAACCCCACCCTCGTCTTTTGGGCGGTAACCACTTCAACCCCTGAGAGATTCAGACCTAAGACATTCTGGTAGAACTTGGCTGCCTCCTCAATGTTGTTCACAGCAATGGCAATATGATTAATTTTTTTCAGCATGTAATCCTCCTCAGAGCAGTTTCAAATGACAAAGGTCAAATGTCAAACCAAATTCAAAGCCCAAATGAGGTGCCAAAACAAGCTCGGCATGACTAGAAAATGACATTCTGAACTCGTTTCAGAATCATGTTTTGTTTTTTGACATTTATTTAGTATTTGGATTTTGAACTTCATTCGAACTTTGAACTTTGAGCTTTCACATTGCTTTAATGTTTAGGCGGTTTTCACATTTTCTTTGACGTACTTAATAATGTCTTGTGTAGAGGCGCCGGGCTGGAAGATCTCCCGGATCCCGGCTTTCTTCAGCCCTGGAATATCATCGGCCGGGATGATTCCCCCTCCAAAAACGAGGATATCTTCGGCTTTCTTTTCTTTCAGAATATGAACGACCTTTGGGAAGAGATTGTTGTGGGCGCCGGAAAGGCTGGAGAGGCCTACGATATCTACGTCTTCCTGGATTGCTGCGTTAGCAATCTGCTCAGGGGTCTGTCGTATCCCTGTATAGATCACCTCCATCCCAGCATCTCTCAGGGCCCGTGCGATCACCTTGGCACCCCTGTCGTGACCGTCCAACCCTGGCTTCGCGATGAGCACTCGAATCTTCCGAGCCATGGCTTCCTCCCGTTCGAATTCGGATTTCGGAATGCAGAGTTTGAAATTAAGTTCTATTCCGCAATCTGCAATCCGTATTTAGATTATCTTTCTCTATATTCCCCAAACACTTCTCTCAGGGTGTCTGAGATTTCTCCCAGGGTAGAATAGACCCTGACTGCCTCTAAGATGGGGGGCACCACATTGTCCGACCCCTGAGCGGCTTTCTTTAAGACCGCTAAGGTCTCCTTCACCTTCGCATTGTCTCTTTCTTTCTTAATCCTCGCGAGTTTTTCTTTCTGGTATTGCTCCACTCCGGGTTGGATACGTAGGATATTCCTGAGGGGTTCCTCTTCGATCTGAAACTGGTTCAATCCGACAATGATCCGCTTTTTGGTTTCGATTTCCTTCTGATATTGATAAGCACTTTCACCAATCTCTCCCTGAATATAACCTGATTCGATGGCTTTGATCGCACCACCCATGGCCTCGATCTTCTCGATATATTCCATCGACTTCTTTTCTATCTCATCCGTAAGGGCTTCCACGGCATAAGAGCCTGCAAGAGGGTCGATCATATCGGCGACGCCACTTTCGTACGCAATGAGTTGTTGGGTTCTCAATGCCAGCCTGACAGAATCTTCGGTGGGCAGGGCATAGGCCTCGTCTCTGGAATTGGTATGAAGCGACTGTGTCCCTCCTAACACGGCCGCCAAAGCTTGGAAGGCGACCCGCACCACATTGTTGTCAGGTTGTTGAGCGGTGAGGGAACAACCGGCCGTCTGGGTATGAAACCGCAACATGCACGACTCGTCCTTCTTTGCTTTGAATCGCTCCTTCATGATTTTTGCCCAAAGCCTTCGGGCCACCCTGAATTTTGCAATCTCTTCGATGAAGGTGTTATGGCAGCAGAAGAAGAAGGCGAGCCGGGAGGCGAAGGAATCCACGTCGAGACCTGCCCGAATGGCTGCTTCCACATAAGCGATGCCGTCGGCGATCGTAAAGGCCACTTCCTGGACAGCCGTGCAACCTGCCTCACGCATGTGATAGCCGCTGATGCTGATGGTATTCCACCGGGGAACATGGTTTTTACAAAATGCAAAAATATCGGTGACGATGCGCATCGATTCGAGGGGCGGATAAATGTAAGTTCCTCTCGCTGCATATTCTTTCAAGATATCATTCTGAATCGTCCCTTGAAGGACGTCCCTTTTCACCCCCTGTTTTTCTGCCACAGCGATATACATCGTCAAAAGGATAGCCGCGGTGGAGTTGATCGTCATGGAAGTGGAAACTTTATCCAGGGGGATGCCGTCAAAAAGGATTTCCATATCTTTCAGGGTGTCGATAGCGACCCCAACCTTTCCAACCTCCCCGTCAGATAAAGGGTGGTCCGAATCGTAACCGATCTGCGTCGGAAGGTCGAAGGCAACGCTCAGACCGGTTTGGCCGTGCTCCAGGAGATATTTATATCGCTTATTCGTCTCCTCGGGCGTGGCAAATCCGGCGTACTGACGCATGGTCCAGAAACGTCCCCTGTACATGGTGGGCTGGACTCCGCGAGTAAACGGGAACTCCCCAGGAAACCCTAATTCACCGCAGTAATCCAAATCAGCGACATCCAAGGGGGTATAGAGCCGCTTCAACTCAATATGGGAGGTCGTTTTAAAAGAGGGTTCCCTTTCGGCTGCCTTTGAGATGGTTTTATTCACAGTAGTTTTTTCCCATCTCTTAAATTCATCTCGAATATTTTTAGCCATAATTACCTCAACTTTACCAAAATGCAGGGTTTAAGGATTCCAGCCTACCTGCCGGTAGGCAGGGATCCAAAGGGTCGAGTGCTATTGCTCAATTTAAATTTTAACTCAAAACTCATGACTCGGAACTCTGAACTATTATTTACAGTGGTATGTTCCCGTGTTTCCTCCAGGGATTAGTATCGACTTTGGTCTTCAAAATATCCAGGGCCTGGATGATTTTGGGACGGGTTTCCTCGGGTTCGATGATCTCATCCACATATCCTAATTCGGCTGCTTTATATGGGCTGGCAAATTTCTCATGATATTCGGCAACCAGTCGTTGGCGCGCTTCCTTGGGATCTTTCCCCTCTTTAATTTCGTTTCGGAAGATGATATTCACCGCCCCCTCTGCACCCATCACCGCGATTTCGGCGGTGGGGTAACAGTAATTGATATCTCCCCGGATGTGTTTGCTCGACATGACATCGTAGGCCCCCCCATAACCTTTGCGGGTGATGATCGTAATCTTTGGGACCGTCGCTTCACAGAATGCGTAAAGGAGTTTAGATCCGTGACGAATGATTCCTCTCTCCTCCATATCCATCCCGGGAAGAAAACCCGGGACATCGACGAAGGTGACAATAGGAATGTTGAAACAGTCACAGAAGCGAACAAATCGGCCGGCCTTCACCGAAGAATCTGGGTCAAGGGATCCAGCCAGCCAATTGGGTTGATTAGCCACAATCCCCACGGGCATTCCGTTATAACGGGCAAAACCGACGATGATGTTCTTGGCCCAATCTTTCTGGACTTCAAGGAAATAGCTGTTATCCACAGTCGGCAGAATCACTTTTTTCATGTCGTAGGCCTTCTTGGAATCTTCCGGGACTGCCGTCTCTAACGATTCATCCATTCGATTGGGATCATCCGCACATTCGATGATCGGCGGCTTCTCCCGATTATTCTGTGGAAAAAATCGGATCAACTCCTTGATCAGGTGAATGGTATCCTCATCACTCTCGCCAGCAAAATGGGCCACTCCACTTTTTCCCATGTGGACCTTTGCTCCTCCTAAGAGTTCAGAGGTGATCGGCTTTCCGTCCGGGGTCTCTGTCTTACCCAAGGCTGCCCGGATGACGTCCGGACCCGTGATATGCATATAGCTTGTCCCCTTGGTCATTAGGATGAAATCGGTCATGGCAGGGGAATAAACTGCCCCCCCTGCACAAGGTCCCATGATGGCGGAGATCTGCGGGATGACACCAGAGGAAAGGACATTTCTGAGGAAAATATAGGCATAACCGGCAAGACTCTCTACACCCTCTTGAATTCTTGCGCCCCCGGAATCATTCAAGCCGATCACCGGTGCTCCTGTCCTCATGGCGAGGTCCATCACTTTACAAATTTTTTCTGCAAAGGCCATTCCCAGCGCGCCACCGAATACGGTAAAATCCTGGGAAAAGACAAATGCCAGACGGCCCTCGATCTTTCCGTAACCCGTGACAACGCCGTCCCCAAAAAACTTCTTCTTCTCCATCCCAAAATCGGTGCAGCGATGGGTTACGAAACGGTCCAGCTCGACAAACGTTCCCGGGTCGAGGAGAAGGTCGATCCTTTCACGGGCAGTCAGTTTACCGTCTCGATGTTGTTTATCGATTCTTTCCTGACCTCCGCCTAATGACGCTTCACCTCTTCTCTTCTCGAGCTCCTTTCGAATCGCATCGATGGATCTCACGAGTGATTCCCTCCCTCCTTATTAGAGAACTTCAACACAGGTTATAAATTTGCATTGTCCATTTTGCCATTTACAATTTTTCATGATGTCTTAATTCATCGGCCATCACTCTTTCCGCCATAGAGTAAGGGTCTGTCCGGCGATTCACCAGGTCATCAATAATCGTGTCCCATTCACCTTCTTTTTCCATTTTTTCAATAAAATGAGACATGAGTTCCGTTCCAAGGATTTCTAAGAAGGTCGTCTTCGTCCTTTCTCTTAACTTTTTCTCCCAACCCTGACTCTGTTCCAAGGCCTGCTTATGACGGTAGATTCCATAAACCAACTCAAATACGCCTTTCCCTGAGATCGCCTCTGTTTTATAGATGAGCGGCTCCCAGCCGTTGCCTCTCCTGTGGCCCATCTCGAGAACCATCAGGAGATCTCGTTCCATCTTATCTGCCCCTTCCCGATCACTTTTATTGATGACGAAGAGGTCGCCGATTTCTATGATTCCGGCCTTGATGGCCTGTATATCGTCTCCTAATCCCGGGACAAGGACAACGATGGACGTGTGTGCAGTATTGACAACCTCCACTTCATCCTGTCCGACGCCGACTGTTTCGACCAGAATGATGTCCTTTCCCATCGCATCCATCACGTTGATAATATCCTGAGTCGAACGGGTGAGCCCGCCTAAGCACCCGCGGGTCGCAAGGGAACGAATGAATACCCCTTCGTCCGTGGCGTGGCGCTGCATTCGAATCCGATCTCCTAAAATCGCTCCTCCCGAGAAAGGACTGGTAGGATCGACAGCCACAATCCCAACGCTTTTCCTGTCCTTTCGGAGAATGTCAATCATCTTGTCCACGAGGGTGGATTTACCAGAGCCCGGAGGACCTGTAATCCCGATGATGTAAGCTCTTCCGGTATTAGGATAGAGCTCTTTCAATGATTCGAGGGCGCTGGGGACGCGATCGTCAATATCCCTCATCAGCCTGGAAGCGGCCCGGATGTCTCCCTGCAAAATTAGTTTGGCCAGACTCATAATTTCAACAAGATACCAAAGTCAGCGAGAAGAGGCAATAGATGAATTAAGAGTGAAGAATTTATAATGATAAATATGGAGTTAAGAGTTTAGAGTCAAGAATTAAAATTCATCATTCATAACTCTATAGGGTTCTCCCCGGAACTCCGATATGCCTGGCGATGACAATCCTTTGGACTTCGGAAGTCCCTTCTCCGATGTCGAGGAGTTTCTGGTTCCGATAATGGCGTTCGACGGCATACTCCTTCATCAGGCCATATCCGCCGTGGAGCTGGACAGCCTGGTTAGCCACACGATGATACATCTCGGAGCAGAACATCTTTGCCATCGCGGCTTCTTTGGAAAAAGGACGATGTTGTTCAAGCAGCCAGCAGGCCTTATAGAGTAAGAGCCTTGCCATCTCGATCTCTGTGGCCATGTCTGCAAATTTGAATGCATTAACCTGGAACGAAGCGATCGGCCTTCCGAATTGTTCTCTCCGTTTAGCGTATTTGAGGGCCAACTCAAAAGCCCCCTGAGCCCCTCCCAAACCCATGGCCGCAATGCTGAGCCTCCCCGCATCCAGCGTGGCGAGCATCTGATGGAAGCCATCGCCCCGTTTACCCAGAAGATTTTTCTTAGGGACTTTGCAATCAGTGAAGTAGAGCTCGCCGGTATTGGATGCTCTCCAGACCATCTTCCCGTGCATCGTTTCTGTGGTGAAACCGGGGGTTCCATTCGGGACCAGGATACAAGAGAGTTCGTTCCTTCCGTCTGCCCGGTTTCCGGTCACGGCTTGAACCACACAAACCTTACTGATATCCGTGGTGGAATTGCTGATGAAGATTTTTGATCCATTAATAACCCAGTGATCTCCTTCCATATTTGCCGTTGTTCTCGAAGCCCCTGCATCCGAGCCGGCATCGGGCTCTGTCAGGCCAAAGGAGGAGAGCGTCTTCCCCTTGCAGAGATCGGGCAGCCATTCTTTCTTCTGCTCTTCATTTCCATAGTAATAGATCGGTGAAATTCCCAGGGAGTTGCCCGCGGCGAGCGTGGCGGCTTGAGAGCCGTCGATCCGTGCGATCTCTTCAATAGCGATGACGTAAAAGAGATAACCAAGATTGCCTCCGCCATATTCCTCGGAGACAAAGAGGCCAAAAAGGCCAAGATCCCCCATCCGCTTTGTCAGGGCATAGGAGAACTCTTCTTTGTCATCCAGTTCCTGAGCAACGGGGGCGATCTCCTTTTCGGCGAAGGTTCTCACCATCTTTCTTAAAATCTGTTGTTCGTCGGTCAAATCGAAATTAAGTGGCATTAGTTTCCTCGAAATCCAGTTCAGAGTTCAGAGTTTCAAATCTGCTCCGAACACCGGACTACAATACGGCGAACTTTCTATCCTTGATAGGGTACCCAGTAGTAGTCGAGTACCGTATTCGTGGGATTCTTTGTCCTGAACTCCGCCTTGACCTTCATCCCTATAGAGGGTTTTCCGTATAGCAGATAGCTTTTGGGGATCGTCGCTAAGCCCGGGATTTCCACATCGACTTGCCAATAGGGAGTAGAAAGTTCAATCCCCGTACCTGCATAAACAACTTCGGTGAAAGTATAAATTTTGCCGATGACAGGGTTGGGCAACGTCTTCCAGACCATTTCCGTATGGCAGTCTGGGCAATGACCCCGGGGGGGTATCCAGAGGCGGTTTTCCGGACAGTCCCTGTTGGGACAGAGGGTGGCTCGCAATTCTCCTTTCCTGAGGCCTTCGAAAAAAGGAGACAACATCCCGTAGGTATGGATATGGGTCATTGATCGGGGCCATTCAATCACCGTAGCCGGCTCCGTTTGACGGATTTTGGTGACCCGACCGACAAATTTTATTTCTTCTCTTCTCTTTGTCTGGATCTTTTTCTTGATTTGGACCTTCTTTTTAACTTGAGTTTTCTTGGTTGTTCGTTCGTTTTTCTTTGATCCTATTTTTTTCTTTACCATAGGGACTTTCCTCCTTTACCCCGTTAGAATAATGCCCCGTCATTCTGGAACAGGGTTAAAACTTAGAATAGTTCGGGCGGGTTTTAATGCCCCGCTGGAATTTCTAACGGGGTTTACCCAGTACCATTCAAGCGATACCTTCTATCACAGAATGTGCTGGGTCTACCAGCTCTTTCTAAGAATACCCACGGTCACATGGGAGCCTACGCCCGCATGGGAGACCCAAAGGGCTTGTTTACTATTTTTAGGGATCTGCAAGCTTTCCCAATCCTTTGGTTTTTCTTTACCCCATTTCTTCCAGATCTTGGGATCACCATGAAATTTATCGTACTTCTGCTGCAACTGCCATAGGCACTCAGCAGCCTGAAAGATGCCCGTTGCTCCGACTGCATGCATTGTTCCTATCAGTCCACCCGATAGGTTGGAAGGACATTTTCCAGGTTTCCCTGTATTGGGATTGGTGTAATAGGCATCTCCAGACTCAATGTAATCTTGTTCCTGACCATAAGGCCTGAGCCCGATATCCCCGTAGGTCTGTAGGTCACTGATGGTGAAGGCATCGTGAAGTTCTACCAGATCCATCTCCTCAAGGGGATTTTTGATGCCAGCCATACGATAGACCAGCCAGGCTGCAAACCGAGCAGCCAAGAAACTCTCGAATCCTGGATATCTTGCTCCTTCTTTTGAATAAAGATCTTTATAAGTCTCCGGAGTTTCGTTAGGAAGAAGGGGAACTTCCATATGTCTTCGATCAGCCACCCTTAAGGTATGTGTTCCGCCACAGATAAATAGTTCACAGGGATGGTCCGTTAACTTGTAAGCTGTTTCTTCATCACAGACCAGTACACAGGCTGCCCCAGCGCTCATGGCGCAGCATTCAAGGAATCGCAACGGATAGGCGGAAACGGGGCTAGCCAAGACTTCCTCGACCGTATATTTCCCTGCTTGGTGGGCATAAGGGGAGGAGCAGGCGTAGCCATGGTTTTTGACTGCTATTTTTGCTCGAGTGACTTCGGATACCTTAAATGTCTCAGCAAAACGATTTGCCATGGGGGCATAATAGGATGAGTAAATTCGGCCCAAGCGAGTTTCAAAATCCTTACAGGCCGCTGTCGCGATATAATAGTTACCGGTCCGGGTATCCACTTCATCCATGCGCTCCCAGCCGGCAGCCAGGGCCACATTGGCATAACCCGAGGCCACTGACATAGCTGCAGCAAGTATCGTTGAACCTCCGGTAGCGCCTCCTGTTTTGATACCTAAATTATGAAGAGGGTCCAGCCCCAAATAGTCATGGATCTTAGCCTCACAGAGCAGTTGATCTTGAAAGTGGTCGGCAAACTCACCATAGGTGGCAAAGTTGATCAGGCCCTTGACCTCCAGGGGGTCCATTTTTAAATCGTTATCCTCTAACATATTCTTGAAGGCGATCATGACCAGTTCTTCCAGCTTATATTCTGGAAAGTATTTCTTATAGGCCGTTGTCCCTCCGGCCACGACAAAAACTTTCCGATTCCATTTTGGAACCCTTAAATTCCCTTCTTTAAATGTTATCATTCTCGTTCCTCCTCAGTTAAACTGTGGACTATGAACTATGAACCTAAAGCTTTTAACCACTCCCTACCTTTGACCCCCGTTCATCTCCCCTCTTGTAACCCCTCTCCATTCCCCCCTTAAGTTAAGGGGGGAATGAAGTGGGTTACTTTCTCGGTCTTACGTTTTCACGAACCCACTTTACAGCC
>JBAVGF010000361.1:0-3008 GCA_049684675.1 Thermodesulfobacteriota bacterium
TTGAGATTTGGCGATCTGATGTATTTGGAGGTTATCAAGCCTTGATCGATTTATCCATCGTCATTGTGAGTTGGAATACGAAAGAATATCTTCTCCATTGTCTGAGATCGATTTTTGAAATGGGACAGGGGACCGGCTGGGAGATCATTATAGTGGACAATGGGTCCCAAGACGGAGGTAGGATTGAAGTGAAGAGAGCATTTCCCTCCGTTCATATCATTGAGAATGAAAAAAACTTGGGATTTGCAAAGGCCGTCAATCAAGGACTTCAAAAGGCATCGGGGAGATATGTTCTTCTTCTGAATCCGGATACCCAAATGAAGGAGGGAGCTATTGAACGATTAGTATCATTCATGGATGCCCATTCCGATGTCGGGGTGGCGGGGGCGCAACTCTTAAATGCCGATGGGTCGAAACAGAACTCTATCGCCAATTTTCCATCCCTGGGGACGGAGCTTCTGAACAAAAGTCTCTTGAGGTGGTTGTTCCCGAAAAAGTTTCCAGGGAAGGAGAGAAGATATTCCGGGCCCGTTGAAGTAGATTCCGTGATTGGTGCCTGTATGATAGTGAGACGGGATGCCCTGGATCGGGTAGGCTTATTGGATGAGGATTATTTTCTTTTTCTTGAAGAGACGGATTGGTGCTATCGGATGAAGAAGGCAGGCTGGAAGATCTTCCATGCCCCTCAGGCTGAGGTTTATCATTTCCAAGGAAAAAGTGCCGAGACAGAAAAAAAGAAAGCGAAAGTTGAATATTATCGTTCGCGCTACCATTTTTTCAAAAAAAATAGAGGGAATTTGCAATGGTTTCTTCTCCTGAGTGGGTTAATGGTAAGATTGCTATTTGAACTGCTGGCTACATTGATGGCTTCTTTGGTCACCTTCTTTACAATCAAGGACTGGCGAAAAAGGTTCTCAATCTATGCCTATCTTTTTTGGTGGCATCTGAGGTTTTGCCCAGAAGAGATGGGATTAAGAAATTGAAATAATGTCAAATGTCAAAGCTCAAAGTTCAAATCAAATCTTAAGGACAAATGTCCAAAAAGAAATTATTTTGGCATTTAAGCCTTTGTCATTGATTTGACATTTGGATTTTGAAATTTGGAATTTATTCAATATTGGAGGTTCTATGGTCAATGTTGCTGTCGTGGGGGCTGGGGCATGGGGGAAGAACCACATCAGGGTGTTTTCCGAAATTCCCAATGTTCGATTGAAATATGTCTGTGATCAGGATCCCTCGAAATTGCTCTCATTACAGAAGACCTACCCCCAGACGAAAATGGTTGAGGATTTGAAACCCATTCTTCAAGATCCAGAGGTGAGGGGAGTCGTGGTGGCTTCTTCGGCTCTCTCCCATTATTCCCTTGCGAAGGAGATTGTGTTAGCCGATAAAGACGTGTTGGTAGAGAAACCCATGGCCTTAAATACGAAAGATGCGGAGGAGATGTTAGGGATCGCGGAGAAGAGGAAAAGAATTCTGATGGTGGGACATCTTTTGATCTATCATCCAGTCGTCGACCGGCTGAAGGAAATGGTCAGGTCTGGTGAATTGGGAAGGATTTATTACATTTATACTCAGAGGGTCAATCTTGGTGTGATCCGTCAAGATGAAAATGCCCTCCTCTCTTTTGCGCCCCATGATCTATCGGTCATCTTATACCTCCTCGAGGAAGAACCAGTTGCGGTGACCGCTCACGGAGAGAGTTATATCCAAAGGGGAATTGAGGATGTGGTGTTTCTTGGGCTCCAATTCGCTGACGGCAAGATGGCAAATATTCATTTGAGTTGGCTGGATCCTCATAAGTTAAGAAGGATTACCATCGTGGGCTCAAAAAAGATGGTGGTCTTCGATGATATGGAGGCCTCTGAGAAACTGAAGATCTACGATAAAGGGGTAAAGAATCTCTCCTATGATACCTATGGGGAATATCTCAGCCTGAGGTTTGGAGATATTACCATTCCGAGTATTAAGATGGCTGAACCGCTTCGGGCTGAGGCGGAGCATTTTATTCAAAGCATCGAATCGAGAAAAGAACCTAAAACCGGGGGGCGGGATGGACTCAAGGTCGTAAAGATTCTTATGGCTGCCCAGGAGTCTTTGAAGAAGAAGGGATTTCCAATCCGCCTCGAAGGAGAATAAGGAGATGGAAAAAGAATACTTCATTCACCCCACGGCTGTCGTGGATGAACCTGTGGAGATGGGGAAGGGGACAAAGATCTGGCATTTCACCCACATCATGTCGGGTGCCAGGATTGGGGAGAACTGTATCATCGGTCAAAATGTCTTCATCGGTTCAGGTGCGGTCTTAGGAAATAATATAAAGGTTCAAAACAATGTCTCTATCTATGATGGGGTGATCTTAGAGGATGATGTCTTCTGCGGGCCCTCTATGGTCTTTACGAATGTCTTTAACCCGAGGAGTTTCATATCGAGGAAGAAAGAATTTCGGAACACTTTGGTGAAAAGAGGAGCCACCGTCGGTGCCAATGTGACGATTGTCTGTGGAAATACGATTGGTCAGTATGCATTTATTGGAGCGGGTTCTGTGGTGACCAGGGATGTTCCGGATTATGGTTTGGTTTATGGAAATCCAGGAAAAGTGAAGGGTTGGGTCTGCCAATGTGCTGAGGAGATTATTTTTCGATCTGGGAAGGCCAAGTGCCTAATGTGTGGAAGGAAGTACAAGAAGGACAAAACGGGTATAACACCAGGCGAATAAGCACTCTAAAAAAGTAATTCTGAAGCTTTCGCTGGATCAAATGACATGACGGACCGGAGCAAAAGAGAAATATGAAGATTGTAACGATTGTGGGCGCAAGACCCCAATTTATTAAGGCCGCAGCCATCCGTCGAGCGATCCGGAAAATCAACGAAAGATCGCGGGCTCGACTGTACGGGAAGAGTCGGATTCAAGAAATACTGGTTCATACCGGACAGCATTATGACTACATGATGGATAAGGTTTTTTTCGAAGAACTGAAACTTCCCAGGCCGGATTACCATCTGGG
>JBAVGF010000362.1:0-2617 GCA_049684675.1 Thermodesulfobacteriota bacterium
GCACTCTGATAATTAACGATGATGTTATTTTCTTCCAATCGTTCGGCGACCGATGGCCCCTTTCCATAGCCTACCCTGACGATCACCTGATGGGTCTCCGTATGCCCGATTCTTGGATCGCCTTCTACCTTCAAACCTTGATCCTTAAGGGCACGGGCAAATGCCTTGGCGTTGGAGATCACCGCTTTTTGATAGTCCGCCTTGAAGGCGTTCATTTCATAGGCCGCCAGTAAGAGGCCCACCAGTGTTCCCAGGTGATGATTGCTGACGCTTCCGGGAAAGACCCTACGGACGATGGCTTCCCAGAGCTCCTCATATTCCGTCCCCTCCGACATGTTACTCGAAATGATCCCTCTTTGTGGCCCGAAGAAAGTCTTATGGGTGGACCCTGTAACAATATCCGCACCTTCTTTAAAGGGCTCCTGGAAATAGGGTCCGATCAGTCCCAGGACGTGGGCCGTGTCGTAGAGGAGAATCGGTTTTGGATTTATATGGGCGATCATTTCGGCAATCTCCCTTAAAGGCTCTTTATAGATCACCATGCTCTTGCCCATCACGATCAATTCGGGCTTATGTTCTTCCAACAGTTCCCGGGTTTTCAGGAGATCGATCCTGTATAGGTCATCTTTCATCACAGGAAAAGGGACAGCCGCCGGCCTTTCCGTCGTTGGATTATTAGCGATGAAATCTTTCAAGGCGCCCATCGGTTGGGCACTCAGATGTCCTCCCCTCCCGATATGATGGTTCATCACCTTTCTGATCCTGCGGGGCTCGCTCCTCCGGTCCAAACGGTTGAGGTAGTCCACGATCCCGCTGAAGACAGCGGTATTGGCCATCTGGCCACTAACCACCCTCGCCTCGACTTCCGAGCATCCGATGAAGCGTCGAAGCTCGTCGGCGACCAGGGCTTCCACTTCTCCGATCAACTTGGTCCCCTGATAATAGAAGACATCGCTTTCCCTAAAGGCCTTCATCAACCGGTGTTCAGCGTATCGGCCCGATGGATCGGAAACCGTAAGAAGCCTCACAAGAAGAGAAGGGGTCGTTTCCGAAGGGATGAGATTGATTGTCTCTCTCTGTCTCCAATGGGTGTTCTCCGCCACGCGACGGATGAGTCTTTCAGACAAGTCCTTTAAGCTCCCCGCCGGAGCGGCCACCTTCCTCGGTTCTTGTTTCAGAATAGGATGGGCGTAAGGCGGAGCCTCGCTGGACAGATGCCTTTCTACGATCACCCCCTCCACCTTCTTCCCCCGATAAGAAATTTCTATCCTCTGCCCCTCCTTTAAATCTGAGTCGATATAAGCGAGGGCGATCGATCTCATTCTTTTTTCATCCGTGGGCTCTGAAAGGATTCCTCGATCGGAAAAGACCCAATACGGCACCATCGTCCCGCTCGACACATGTCCAACCGGCTCCCCGTTTGCAAAAACTTCGTAGCCCTGTCTGGCAATCCCCTGGCCGGTGATGGTGATCGGGAATATCCTCTTGGGAACTAACTGCCTTTCTTTAGGAGGCAAAGGTTTTCCGCTTTCTCTTGCCGTCACCTCTTCAAATTGTCTTTTCAGGATATCCCTTCCGATGAATTCTCCTTTTAAGGGCGAGAAACTCATGGCCAGTTTTGCTGCCGAGGGAACCGCATAGATGGGGATATCGATTCCCTGGGCATCTCGCCCCAACTCGTGACCATAAAGGGCAAGTCCTGCTTCCAGCCTCAGCGTATCCCTCGCCCCTAAGCCCACCGGAACAATCCCCTCTTCCTCTCCGGCGTCGAGGATCTTCTCCCATATGAGCCTTAACTTCTCCCCGGGCAAAAATAATTCGAAACAGATGGGCTCACCCGTGTATCCTGTTCTTGAGATCGTGATATGGATGTGCTCTCCCTCTAACTCACACACCCTTAACCGATTTCTCCACGGGTCAGGAAGTTTTGTGTGATCTTCTAAAAGAATTTTTTCCAAAACTCTCCTGGCGTGAGGACCTTGGAGGGCGATCATTCCAATTTCATCGGTTTTGTCGTCTATCACCACATTCTTGTACCGTTTCTTATGATCGAGAAACCAATTCCAATCTTTCTCCTTATTCGCCGCATTCACAACAAGGAGATAATTCGTTTCCAGGGAGGGATCCCCTTCTTCCAGCCGATAGACGTAAGCATCGTCAATCAAGCCTCCCTCTTCATTCTGAATCAGCGTGTACTGGGCCACACCTGGATCAAGGGCCGTCACATTGTTGGTCAGAAAATGCTGCATAAAGGGAATCGCATCTATTCCCCGGATCAAGAAACGTCCCATATGGGAGATATCGAACAGCCCGCCGAATTTCCTTGTCCTCAAATGTTCCTCGAGAATACCCTGTGGATACGCAACGGGCATTTCCCAACCGCCAAACTCGACCATTTGCCCGCCGTGCTCCTTGTGCCAGGAATAAAGGGCTGTCCTCTTCAAGTCTTTTGGCATGCTCAAACTCCCCTCATTCGGATAGAGCTTACGAAAGCCTCTCTTGCGGTAAAAAGTAATTCTAAACGACTTTCGGAAGGGAATCAACATACGCTCTCCTTCTCTTCCCAACGAGACCGTATCACAATCGTAGGGGCTTGATTTATCAAGCCCACCAGTAG
>JBAVGF010000363.1:0-3634 GCA_049684675.1 Thermodesulfobacteriota bacterium
GTAAAAATTGGTCAATCGAAACTTTCGAAACTTTCAGAAGGAAAAAGCCAAAGAAGTGGGCTATTTGTTAGACCTACTTATTCTCACTCTACCATGGCGCCGAGAGTCAACGATTTCTGTAGAAATCCTCATGATAATAAAAGGCAAGGCATCATTCCTCAATTTATGCCTTTCGGTTATGATAGCTAACTATTTCTTTCCTGCTATTGAGGGGGCTTGATTTCTCTTTTCAGCTCATCCCACCAATACCCGTTCTTGTGGTCGTATGTTCTCACCACGACCTTGTCAGAATAAAGATACAAAGAGTTGGTCCAAAGATTATTGTGGACTTTCACACCAGAATGGTTTTCCGCCATAATGCTTGCCCCCGTCATGTCGGGGCTTGGAACAACGACGACCCGGCGTTCGTACTGATTAATCTTATGATTAAAACTTTCATGAGTCGGCGCGAGATGGACGTGGCCTGATACCCAAAGGAATATCTGAGGGTTGTCCTGAATTACTTTGTGAATCTTCCTTCGGGGCTGGGCAATCCCAGACTTGTCGTCGTCGATAAACACAGTATTACCAATTCTGAAATTACCCCGCAAGGTCCCTTTTAATGGTGCATGAAAGAAAATGATCGTAGGAGCGTCTTTGTTCTTCTTTAGCTCTGACTGCCACCAATCAATCTGCTTTCCTGACATTTCACAAATATTATCAGAGTATAGATCGTCCACTGACAAAAAGATGAGATGGTAGGGACCAACTCTTTTACTGTAAAAAATCTCTTGCAATGAAAAGGTTTCTTTGTACCGTTCGAGTTTTCTTTTCCGGATGGAGTAATTAGCGGATACTATTTTTCCTGGGGAATTGTCTTCATAATGATAATCATGGTTTCCAGCGATTGGATAAAGGGGCTTTTTTAACTCGCTCAGAAATTTCTTGGCATAAGCATATTCTTCAATAGTTCCATGCTCCTCACATATATCTCCCGTAGCTACAACCATATCTACGTCTGGCCAGGAATTGATGGTTTCGATCGTCTTTTCCTTCATTGTGGTGTTCTTTCCGGGAAGGTGAAGATCGGAGAGAACGACGATCCGGTGATAGTTTTTCTCTTTTGACTCCAGTTGGCTCACTAATTTTATTTCGCCTGAAAGACTGCTACTTTCATTACCATCTTTATCCTTCACCCAAACCTTTACGATTCGATAGGGTTTATGTTCCCGTGAAATCACTTTCCATCGCAGGGGGATCAGTCCCTTTTGTTTCTCTTTGATATCTGGTCGAATCGGATATTCCACAACATCTTTTTTCATCTCACCGTTTTGGGTTTCCCAGGTGTTTTCGATGAAAGCCTTGTCAACGTTCCCCTCAAATTCAACGGTGATCGTAAACCATTCTCCTATGACTACAGGATCGGTTAAGAACCGTAAATTGGATATCTTGGGGACTTCAGCCTGAGCTTGCGCAAAGGTAGTTAATAACAACATTAGACCAAGAAAAATTGTCTTTTTCATTTCATCTCACTTCCAGTATCCTGGTCTGGGGGTGAATCTTTATCCTTGGCTTTGCCTATATTTTCACGAAAGTTTCCTTCTGACCCAGGCTTTTTTCCTGAAAACGAAGAAATATCTACGCCGCCACCCTGATGATTGTTGATTGGCGATTGTTGATTGCTGATCGAAATATACAAATTTTATGAAAATTGGTCAACCGAAACTTTCAGAAAGGAAGAGGGAGGGAAGTGGGCTGCTTGGTACACGTACTAAGTCTCAGTAATGAATCTTTGTTAAAAATGTTGATTGCTGGATGAGAGCGAGTAGCAGACAAAGGTCAGGAGTGCAGTAAGGCGTCGCCTGTCCTCGACTCGCTACACCTATTTTATGGCCCTCGCCTCGTTATCAATCGCCAGCTGCACTTGCTTGTAGAACGCAAAGCGCTTCTTATCCTGATCGCCACCCTGAAGATCGGTGGCTTGCGGCCAGTTGCTATTTGACGCGATGACCAGTTTCCGCTTGGGGTCGATGAAGATGCCCTGGCCGAAAATCCCCCTCGCTGCATAGCTCCCATCATTCACGGTCCACCATTGATAGCCATAGCCATATTCGGCCTGATTGGTATCGGCATGCTTCCTCGTTGCCTCAGCAATCCAGCCGTCAGGCAACACCGACTTCCGTTCTGCGATACCGCCGCCCAGTATGAACAGACCAAAGCGAGCAAAGTCGCGGGTCGATGCCTGCAGGCAGCAACCGCTGATTTCATGGCCAGTGGATCCCAGTAGCCAACTCGCATCGTGCTCCATGCCAAAAGGTCGCCAGACCTTCTCCGAGAGATATTCGGACAAGTTCTTCTTGGTCGCCGAACTGACCAGTACCCCGATCAAATTGGTCTCACCGGTCTTGTAAACCCATTTCGTGCCAGGAGGCGCTTCACGCTTCAATTTGCGCATATAGCTGACAGTCACATCGACGCCCGGCTCGGCCTTGTGCGCGTTAAACAAAGCGACGTCCGATTTGGGGTCAGCATAATCCTCATTCCACTTCACGCCCGATGTCATTGTCAGCAGCTGCCTGATCGTGACATTATCATAGACCGACCCCTTGAGGTCGGGAATGTAGTCCGATACCTTGTCGTCGATGCTCTTGATATAGCCGTCCTTGATTGCCGCACCGACTAATGTCGAGGTGAATGATTTCGCAACCGAGAAGCTGGTCCAGCGTCCATCGGCACTGAAGCCAAGTCCGTATTTTTCAAGACGGATTTTGCCATCTTGAATGATCACCAATCCGGCGGTGCGCTGGTCCTTCATATAGGCATCGACATCTATACCGACATCAAGTGGCACTCCCTTCGGCAGAGGATAGACGTCTTTGCCAGGAGAAATAATCCGGGATTTGGAAAGGAGAGGGATCCGGTCCATCGCGCGAAAAGCAGCATCGCGCTGCGGGATTGACCAGAAAAGGACATTCTTGTCGGTAGGCATGTGGGTGATCAGCCCGCGCATATCCTTGTCAGCCGTCGCCCAGAATATGCCGCCTGCAGCCGCCAGCACTACCAATATTCCAATGATCCATTTCCGCATGACAACCCTCCCCTATATTCTTTTCAGTTCTTGACCAAAGCCTCCGTTGCACCCCCGGCAGCATTTCGCTCTTCCGAAAAGGCGCTCGGGAAGGCTAAGGTTAAGTAAGGTTGATAAGAGTAAAGCGAGAACCAGTAATTGAAAAGTACTCCCACATTGGCTGATTGTCAACGAAAAAATCTTTTTGGAAATTTTACTCATATTGCGGATTTTCGGCTGAAATGTTGGATAAAAGAGCAGAAATCGAAAAACAAGATTACGGGAAGAAACACACATATTGAAAAGGGTAGGTGGGGTCGAGTCACGAAAGTTTCCTTCTAATCCCAGGCCTTTTCCCCTGAAAACAAAGAAATATCTGCACCGCCACCCTGCGGAGTCCTGATTTGAATATACAAATTTTATGAAAATTGGTCAACCGAAACTTTCATAAATGTCAAGCCAATTTAGAAATGTCCTATTCTTACCACAGTAGAAATGTCCTGTTTTCAGGGTTGAGATTCAATGGATCTTCCTCGTTCATAACGATGTTTACCAAACTTGAATCCCCTCCAGGGATGGTTCGTGGGG
>JBAVGF010000364.1:0-1634 GCA_049684675.1 Thermodesulfobacteriota bacterium
TTCGATTCCTCTCTGCATCTTCACTCATCCAGAGATTGCCTCCATTGGATTTACCGAAAAAGAGGCGAGAGGGAAGGGAGCAGTGAAGATAGGTCGCTTCCCATTCCGCTCCAATCCAACGGGAGTAATCTCTGGTGAGACCGATGGTCTCATCAAGGTGATTGCCGGCCAAGAGGATGATCAGATTTTAGGGGTTCACATCATTGGCCACGATGCCAGCACTCTGATTTCAATTGCTTCTTCCCTGATGAAACAGAATGTTAAAGCCGGAGAGTTTGGCAGGCTGATTCAAGCTCATCCAACCACTCCGGAGGCTCTGAAAGAGGCGTTTCTCGATGTGGACGGTTTAGCCATCCATCTCCCCAGGCCGTTGCGAACTAAGGCATAGAGCGTAGCCCCTATTTTCCCTCCCCCTTTGACGGGGGAGGGAAAGGGTGGGGGGTTGCCCTGTTAGATAAGAAATGTAGGGGAGCCCCTCAGCGGGCTCCCGGAAAGGGCAGCCACAGTGGGCCGCCCCTACGAAATTGATCAATGGAAAATTTGAGAAAACCTCCGTGGCTGAAAAAAAGAATCCCTCCCTTTCAGGATCTCCAAAAGGTAAAGTCGATTCTAAGTGAGACAGACCTTCATACGGTTTGCCAGGAGGCCCGTTGTCCAAACCTGGGTGAATGCTTCTCCAGAGGGACAGCCACCTTTCTCATTATGGGGAGGGTTTGTACAAGGGGTTGTGGTTTTTGTGCTGTGGAGCGTGATGCACCGGCTCCGCCCGATGAGGCAGAACCAGAAAGGGTTGCCCAGGCTGTTCAGAAGATGGGTATCCATTATGTGGTTATCACATCAGTCACCCGGGATGATCTGGCAGATGGCGGAGCATCCTCTTTCGCTGAAACGATTCGGGCCATTCGAGCATTGAATCCGAAGATAAACATCGAGGTATTGATCCCTGATTTTAAGGGAGATCCGAGATCTTTGAAGGTGGTTCTAGAGGAATGCCCGGAGGTCTTGAATCACAATATCGAAACCATCTCGCGACTCTATCCCAGAGTCCGCCCCCTGGCGGACTACAAAAGATCACTCAATTTACTTAAAAGGTCAAAAGAGGATTGTCCCCACATTCCTACCAAATCGGGATTTATGCTTGGGCTCGGAGAGACTCAGGAAGAGGTGTTGGAACTCCTTCGAGATCTGAGAGAGGTAGGATGTGACTTCTTAACGATCGGCCAATACCTTCAACCCCGTCAGGATCGCTTGCCGGTCGTGCGATTTATCCCACCGGAAGAATTCGAAGAATATAAGAGAAAAGGGGAGGAGATGGGCTTTAGAGCTGTTGCCTCCGGTCCCTTTGTCCGAAGTTCTTTTCACGCCTCCGAGCTGTTTGAAGCAATCGAAGTTCAATAGCCTTCAAGCAATAATCATAACGAATATCTTGATAAAACGCCTAGTCGTGGTATATTTCCAATAATGGTACCATTGAAGAAACACACAAAAGCCAAAGACCTTTCACTCGCTAAGAGAGGGTTCCTTAAAAAGCAGTTACTTAAAGAGTCGGTTACAGCAGCAGATGATTCCATGACGGTTTTACAAGAGTTTGAGACATTCGAAGAGGATTTACCCTTTAACGGACCATGTAATGG
>JBAVGF010000365.1:0-19443 GCA_049684675.1 Thermodesulfobacteriota bacterium
CGGCAACCAGAAACGCTGCCTCTTCAATCTTCAACCGCAGCATGGGGAGAACAACGTTTTCACGAGGAGCTAATGGAGTTGTAACCAACAACCGTGGCAATACCACAGGTGGCAGGACATTCGGCAACTCGAGCCGCTTTGCGACGGGTAGCGGAATCAATCATGGTTCGTCCCGGAGTTCTAGCAGATCCTTCAGCGTCCCATCCAGGAGTGGAAGTTCTGGCTGCGTAAATTGCCATGGGAGTAGCAGTTCATTCGGGCGTAGCAGCGGCCATTCGTTCAGTGGTTTTTCGGGTGGTCATGCGTCCGGCGGTTTCTCCGGGGGCCATTCGTCTGGGGGTTTCTCGGGTGGTGGTCACGGAGGCGGCGGAGGCCGCAGATAAGAGTTAAGACAAACTACCTTAAGAAGAGGATCATCCGATCCTCTTTTTTTGTCTTTTTCTTGCTGTCATCATCTTCAGGTATAAACGACGGGTTCCGTTCTTATCCTATCCATCACAATTTGAGTTCCATTGCGGGGCAAGATTTGGGCCCGTATGTGCCCTGCAAGCCCCGCCCTTTAGGGCGTGGAGCTTCACAACCATGATTACGGGGAGTAATCTATTATTCCACGACTTCCACTTTGATGAGATTGGTAGTCCCTCGGATGCTGATGGGGACTCCGGCGATGATGACGATTTTCTCTCCTCCTGAGGCCATTCCCAACTCTTTTGGCATCCTCTTCGACCTTTCTAACATCTCGTCCGTATCTTTCCAGCCGGGGCCAAGAACAGGATAGACCCCCCAGCAGAGATTGAGCTCCCTGATTGTTGAAAGGTGTTGACTCAAGGCAAGGATGGGCTGACGGGGTCGAAGCTTTGACACCCAGCGTGCGGTGCTCCCCGATTCAGTGGGGGTAACAATCACCTTCGCCCCTACCTCCTCGGCCAGTAATGATGCCGCGTAGGTGATGGCTTGCTGGAGATTCATCCCCTCGTCCCTTTCCCCCCGCAGAAATTGAGGGTGAGGAAATTCCTCTTCTGCCGATTGGGCAATTTTGGCCATCATCTGAAAGGCTTCGACAGGAAATTGGCCGCTGGCCGTCTCTTCTGAAAGCATGACCGCATCTGTCCCGTCATAGATGGCATTGACCACGTCCGTAACCTCTGCCCGAGTGGGTTGAGTATGGTCAACCATCGATCGGAGCATCTGGGTGGCAGTGATCACCGGTTTCGCAGAATCATTGGCCTTCCGTATCAGTTTCTTCTGAACATTTGGAATCTTTTCAATCGGAGTCTCCAGGCCTAAATCCCCGCGGGCTACCATGACGCCGTCCGAAGCCAAGAGAATCTCGTCGATGTTTTCTAATGCCTCTTTTCTTTCGATTTTGGCAATGACCGGGGTATCGACTGACTCTTTCTTTAAGATTCTTTTAACCCCCTCGATGTCAGCGGCTCTTTGGATATAGGAGAGACTGACCCAATCCACTCCATGTTGAATCCCGAAGAGGAGGTCCTTCTGATCCTTCTCTGTGAAGGCTGAAGCGAGAGGGGTTCTCGTCGGAAAGTTCATCCCTTTGTGGGAGGTTAATACTCCCCCGACGATGATCCGGCAGCGAACGGTCTTCCCATCGCTTTCTAAGACTTGAAGTTCAATCGTTCCGTCAGCAAGAAGAATTCTATCCCCTGCTTTTACCTCGCCGGGAAGAGCGGGATAAGTAACGGTCGCTTGGGTCTCGTCGCCGATGAGCACCTCGTTGGTCAGGCAGAATTCTTTCCCCCTTCTCAATTCCGCTCCACTCTCTTTCATCATGCCGATCCGAATTTTGGGGCCGCCAAGATCCTGAAGGATAGCCACAGGCTGTCTCAGTCGGTCGGCGATTTGACGGATGGCCTTGATTTTCCTTAAATGCTCTTCGTGGGTTCCATGGGAAAAATTGAGCCGCGCGACGTTCATCCCGCCCCGGATCAGGGTCTCCAGGATCTGAGGCGATTCGCTCGCCGGACCAATTGTACAGACAATTTTTGTTTTCCGTCGCTTTTCTTCAATCATGAATCACTCTCTCTTTCTCTCCAGGTGAAAGGCGACCTCCCCTCCCAGGAGGAGGATGACTGAAGAATAGTAAATCCAGAGAAAGAAAATGACCAGGGCGCTCAAAGAACCGTAGATCATAGAAAACCCTCCCAGGCGGAGAACGTACCATCCGAACAATTGCTTGGCCGCTTCCCAGAAGAGGCTGGTGAAAAAGGCCGCTTGAAGGGCCGTCTTAAAATGAATTTTCTTGTCGGGAATGATCTTGTAGATCAAAAAACACATCCAAAAAGTGAAGAAGAAGGGAATGAAGTATTTCAGGATGAATCGAATGATCGGCCTCAACTCTAAAAAGGGACTAATACGGTACCCCTGGATGAAAGTGATCACAGAGGTGAAGGCCATACTGATCAGGAGAAAGGTCCCTGCCAAAAGGATCATCAGAAGATCAATTCCCTTCCCGCGAAGGATGCCTCGCCCCTCCTTGACCTGGAAGATAATATCCAGAGCTGTCCTTAAGGAGCTGAACACCCATGTGGAGGCCCAGATCAGCCCTCCTATGCCCAACACCCCGACCATCTTGCGGTCCCGAACGATTCTCAGGATGTTATTCATGATCCTTGTGTCGGGGAAAGGAAAAGCATTCTCCAAATAATGTCGTATGTGGTTTAACACTTCTCGATAACTATAAAGATAGGTTCCCACCAGGGCCAAAAGCAATAAGATGAGGGGAATCAAACAGATGAGGAGATTGAAGGTAATTCCTGAGGAGAGAAAAAAGCCGTGATCCTTGTCAAACTTTCTTAGAGCATCCCAGAAGATGCGAAATCTCTTATTGAATCCGTTTATCCAATTCTTCGATTTCACTTCCACCCCTTCTCACAACCCTGTCATCACTCCGCCAAATCTGCCCTGATTTCGGGGAGATTGAGAATATCCCTCCGAGTAATCATTGCAGGTGCCTCATGAGGTACCCTTCCAAAAGCAAATGATGGACTCCTTATGAGGTTGAAGAAGACCCTTGATTTGACTTTTTCGCCCGAAACGATGTCCGCAAGGCCCTTGGAATCCAAAAGAGAAGGGTGAAAAGTATCCCTAAACCGATTGATCCCAAGATGATATAGACCAGGGAAGTCTCAAATCTCCAAAAGAGAAATTTTATTGTAATGATGGGAGCGTCTGAATTTTGGACTGCAAAGATCGTTACGGCGATGAGGATTAAGAAAGCTATCCATAAAAAGACCTTCATGGTTTTTACCTCCTCTCGACGTCCATTCCATCCAATGTCTTAGTAAGGATTGGAAAAATAGGAATCAAAGATATCGGTCAACATTTGGTTAATCATCGCCTCCACCCTCTCGGGCGTGGACCGGGGAACCGTCATCTCCTTCTCGACTTCCACGTTTCGGGTGAAAACCTTACCTTCCTTTTTCACTCCCAAATGGATGACAAATCGAACCGTGGTCTTGACCTTTGTCCTGAATAGAGATGCATTGCCTTCGGTCCAGAATCCCTTGATCTCAATCATCAGAACAGAATCGGTCTCCATATTCTTCAGAGAATCGGGTTTTGCATCCCAATCGGAGATGGGAATTGTCTTTACTCCGTAACGGGACAGGGCATCGGATAAGGACTCGCCGATCGCCTTTTCCAATGGAAAGGGGTGGCTTTTAAAATAGGTGGAGTCTCCTTGGAGGTTGGTGTGAAGACCGATATATAATGTCTCCGGTCTTTCATCCTTAAAAGGGGCCATCGCCAGGGTGGATCCAATTTTAGCTTGAAGGGAGGAAAGTTCCTTCATCGGCTGATATCGAAGGTTGAGAGAATACGTCCCTGCCTCGGCAAAATCCAATACAATAAATGTCAAAGAAACGATCAATAAGCAACGAAGCCATTTCATAGGTCATCTCCTTTTCTAAAGTCTTAAGTCATCTTATCACATTCTTAGAATATTTTCTCCCCTTCAATCCATGTGGATCGAACCACCAGTTCCTTTTGATACTCGAGGAGGACTAAATCGGCAGAATGTCCTGGAGCGATCTCCCCTCCTACTCCTGGAAATAGTTTTTGAGCATTCTTCGCGGCCATGTGAATCGCTGAATTAAGATCAATCCCCGCAAACCGGATGACATTAGTGATGGCACGATCCATCGTGAGAGTAGACCCTGCCAGACGAGAAGTGCCGGCTAACCGGGCTGCCCGATCAGGACCTACTTCCACCTCCAAGTCTCCCAACGTGTATCTCCCAGGAGGGGCTCCTGCCCCGGCCATGCTATCGGTTGTCAGGATAATTCGATCTACGCCCTTGGCTTGAATATAGTGATTCACCACGTCAGGAGGGAGGTGAATCCCATCGGTAATGATACTTGCCATCAATTGATCCATGGCCAACTGTTTTTGGATTGGGTCCTGATGGTGAAAGGGAGGTTTTGAGGATGCATTCCCAAGATGACAGGAGAGACGGGCTCCGGCCTGAACAGCCGCATCGAGGACTTCCTCAGAGGCATCAGTATGTCCGATTCCGATAACGATCCCATGGGTTGCTGCTTTTTTGATGAAAGGAATCGCTCCTTTTACCTCCGGAGCTAGAGTGACACATCTGATCCGGCCTCCGCATGCTTCCTGAAACCTCTCCAGCTCTTTCCATTGGGGAAGCCGGATGAACTCTCGAAGGTGAACTCCTCTGGGTCCCTCTTCCGGAGAAATGTAGGGTCCTTCAAGGTGGATTCCGAGACACATATGTCGGAGAAGAGGGTCGTTCCTTAAGGCGTCACCGATGATTCTCAACTGACGAAGCATCTTCTCGTCAGAGGAAGTGATGAGCGTAGGGAGAAAGTGAGTGATGCCAGTAGAGGCCAAGGAGAGGGCTGCCCGACGAAGCCCCTCAGGGGAGAGAGAGGGACTATTGAAATCCACCCCGACAAACCCGTTCACCTGAGGATCAAAAAAACCTGAGCATAAATATAGATCATCCCCACCAAGATCACACGAAGATCCTTTTCGATAAGGAGAAACCTGGATGACTTTCCCGTTCTCGACAAGGATGTCCGTTAGAAACCCTGTTCCTGGAATCTTCCCTCGAACGATCATAAGCCTCTCTGAGCTCGATTATATAGGATTCCAGATGGTTTTGAAATATTTTAGTTCACTCCACCCGGTGTAGGGAACTTAACGTTTCCTTACATTAATTCCCAGGACGTCATTCCCGCGAAGGCGGGAATCCAGCTCAGAAATACTGGATTCCGGGTCAAGCCCGGAATGACAAGTAAAAGAAAGAAAACTCTGACTCACTCCACCCAGCGCTTGCGCAAGAAACGTCTCAACGACCTTTTCGATGCAACACCTCGTGACCATAATCCGTAATCAAGATTAAAAAACTAAGGGATATCCCTGTCATGCTGAAATTTTTTCAGCATCTCTCATTTCCGATCGCCCATAGATCCTGGCACGAAGTGATGAACGAATGTGAATCAACGAGTTCAGCATGACGATTACGGATTTTGGCGGTGAGTTCATTTATAGACAATCACCTTAAAATATTGTAAAAAATAAGGAAAGATAAACCTTTTAAGGAGGCCACATGAAGTTCCCCCAATACAGACCGAGAAGATTGCGAAAAGATGATCTATTTCGAAGAATGATCCGGGAAACCCATCTCAGGCCGGAGGACCTGATCCTCCCCCTTTTCGTCCGTCCTGGAAAGGGCTCGAAACAGCCCATCTCCTCCATGCCAGGGCATTCTCAGCTCTCTATTGACCTCTTGATCAAAGAGGTGAAGGAGGCGAAATCGTTGGGGATTTCTGGCGTCATCCTTTTCGGCATTCCCGAGAAGAAGGATGAACTGGGATCGGAAGCCTATGCTGAAAATGGGATCATCCAAAGAGCCCTGAGGCAGCTCAAAGAAAAAGTGGATGGCATTCTCCTCATTACGGATGTCTGTCTCTGCGAATACACCAGTCATGGTCACTGCGGTGTAGTAGAGGGGGGCAGAATCTTGAATGATGAAACACTTGATCTTCTGGCCCGTCAGGCCCTCTCTCACGCCAGGGCAGGAGCCGATATCGTGGCGCCTTCTGATATGATGGATGGTAGGGTGGGAGCCATTCGAAAGATCCTCGACGAAAATCAATTCGAGGATATTCCCATCATGGCCTACTCGGCAAAATATGCTTCCAGTTTTTTTGGGCCCTTCCGGGTGGCGGCAGAATCGAAACCCCAGTTCGGTGACCGTAAATCTTATCAGATGGATCCGGCCAATGGAGATGAGGCTCTGAGGGAGGTTCGGCTCGACCTTGAAGAAGGGGCGGATATCGTCATCGTCAAACCCGCCCTTCCCTACCTGGATATCATCTATCGCGTGAAGCAAGCGTTTAATATACCGGTGGCCGCTTACAATGTGAGCGGCGAATTTGCTTTGGTTAAGGCGGCTTCGCAGCTCGGATGGGTGGATGGGGAACAGGTGATGATGGAATCCTTGACCTCCATCAAAAGGGCAGGCGCGGATCTCATTCTCACCTACTTCGCCAAAGAAGCAGCCAAAAAGTTAATTAAGAGTTGAGAGTTATGAGTGATGAGTTAAGAGTTAAGAATCAAAAGCTAAAAACTCCGAACTCCGAACCCCGAATGGATCAGCACCCATTAAGGATGATCGCGTGGGAGTTGACCCGAAGTTGCAATCTCGCCTGCGTTCACTGCCGTGCGTCCGCGGAGTTCGGTCCATACGAAGGAGAACTCTCGACGCAGGAGGTCTTCAGGGTGATGGATGAGATCGCCTCCTTCAGCAAACCCGTCATCATCATGACCGGGGGAGAGCCCCTGCTCCGACCGGATATCTTTGATCTGGCATCCTACGGCACCGCCAAAGGGTTCCGGATGGTGATGGCCACAAACGGGACATTGTTCACTGAAGAGGTCATCCGGAAGATGAAGGCTTCCGGCATCCAGCGAATCAGTATCAGCATCGACGGCCCTACTGCGGAAACACACGATGCCTTCCGGAGAGTGAAGGGCTCCTTTGAAGGCTCCCTTCGGGGAATCGAGATGGCAAAGAAGGGAGGCATCGAATTCCAGATCAATACTACCATTACCCAGGTCAATCTCCATCTGATCCCGGATATCCTTCGTCTGGCCGTTGATCTGGGTGCGGCGGCGCTTCACATCTTTCTCCTGGTCCCGACGGGAAGAGGGAAGGAATTGAAAGACCAGGAAATCTCTCCCCTCGACTATGAAAAAACCCTCCACTGGTTTTACGAACAGATCGATAAAGTTCCTCTCCAACTCAAGGCAACCTGCGCCCCTCACTACTATCGTATTTTACGGCAGCAGGCAAAAAAGGAGGGAAAGAAGGTCACTCCCAAAACACACGGATTGGATGCCATGACTCGGGGATGTTTGGGCGGCATCTCTTTCTGCTTCATCTCCCACGTCGGTCAGGTTCAACCCTGCGGTTATCTGGAATTGAATTGTGGAAATGTCAGGGAAAAACATTTCAGGGAGACCTGGGAGGAGTCCGAAGTCTTCAAGAACCTCCGGAACACCGACGGCTATCGGGGAAAATGCGGAAGGTGTGAGTTCAGAAAGGTCTGCGGAGGTTGCCGCGCACGGGCCTACGAAATCTCCGGCGAGTACATGGCCGAAGAACCCTATTGCATTTATGAGCCGATTTAAACCCTTTTCTCATTTCCGAAACAGCCAGACCCTTAAACTTATCGGAGACCTGACGAGAGCCTTCAACCGAATGATCCTTCCGTTGAAAGAATCCCGAATCGATCTCGAAAGAAAAGTGGAGGAACGAACCCGCCAGCTTCAGGAGAAAGTTGGGGAGCTGAACCGGACGAGGACTTCTTCCCTCAAGATCCTGGAGGAGCTCCAGGCCGCCAAGAGAGAATTGGAAATGGTCAACCGCGAGTTTAAGGAGATGGACGAGATCAGAATGAAATTTATCGGCACCGCCTCCCATGAGTTAAAAACGCCGCTCACGGCCATCAAGGCGAATATCGATTTCCTGCTTTCCGAGAAAGAAGGGAGAATCCCCGAAAATCTGAAACCCTATCTCATTACGATCCAGAGGAATACCGCTCGAATTGAAATGAGAATGGATCAAATGCTGGACCTCAGCCGGATCAAGTCCGATCGTCTCCTCTTCAACCGGGAACAGATCTTGCTCTCTGAAATGATGGGGGGATATATCAACGAGGTCACCCCAGTGGAAAAGAACCTCTCCCTTCACGTTGACATTCCGCCAGACCTCTCTATCTTTGCCGATCGAAACGCCCTTCATGACATCTTCATTAATCTTCTTTCCAACGCATTCAAATTTACCGGCGAGGGGGGTCGGGTCTCGATACTCGCCGGCCAGAGGGACCGATTCATTCTCGTCGAGATCAAAGACACAGGCATGGGTATTCCGGAAGATAAACTCCAAATGATCTTCGATGAATTCTACCAGGTCGAGGGGGGCAAACACGGCGGGACAGGCCTGGGGCTTGCCATTGCCAAGCGGCTGGTCGAAGAACATGGAGGGAATATCTGGGTGGAGTCTCAACTGGGAAAGGGTTCTACCTTCTTTTTTACCTTTCCTATTTCAGCGGAAAATGGAGATGGAAGACCTAACCGTCCGTAGAGATGTAAAGGGAAAGGTTCTGATCGTCGATGATGCTCCGGATACCCTGGAGATCATTCAAAAGCTCCTCCACTATGAGGGATACGATGTCGCAATGGCCTCGACCGGTGAAGAAGGAGTGAAGAAGGTGGAAGATGAAAAACCCGAAGTGGTCTTGATGGATATCAATCTTCCGGGTATCGACGGCACGGAGGCCCTGAGGAGAATTCGAATCATCAACCCTCTCCAATGCGTGATTATGCTGACGGCCTTTGCGACCGTGGACAATGCCGTCCGGGCCCTTAAAGAAGGTGCCTCCGACTTCGTCAAGAAACCCTTCGAGAATGAACATCTGATCCACATCGTCAACCAATGCCTGGAAAAATACAAGACCCTAAAGGAAAAAGAAAAACTGGAGGAGGAGGTGAGAAGGCTCTCTGTCACCGATGATCTAACCAGCCTTTACAACCACCGCCACTTTTTTAAGACCTTAGAAGCCGAGCTGGTTCGTCTGAGGCGTCAGAAGACCTCTCTTTCCCTGTTGATGTTCGATCTCGACAATTTCAAAAATTATAATGACCGCTATGGCCATTTGGAAGGCGACAAGGTCTTAAAAAACGTCGGCGAGATCGTCAAACATTCCATCCGGTACAATGTCGATTCCGGCTATCGTTATGGAGGGGACGAATTCGCCGTCCTCCTCATCGGAGCCTCCATGGATCAGGCGATGACCATTGCGGAGCGCATCCGTTCTTCCATCGAACAGACCGAATTCCAAAACATTACGGTCAGTATCGGCTTATCCGAATACAGAGACCACTTCGACCTGGAGGGATTTGTGAAATCCGCGGATAATGCGCTGTATACGGCCAAGCATTCTGGAGGGAATCGAATTCATACGGATGTCCCGTAGCCCGTCCATGATAACCCGCATGGCGCATAGCTTAAAGAGTAGGTTAAGAAGGCTTTTGACGCCATGCGCTATGCGCTCTGCTCTATGCTGTAACGAATATGCCGGATCGTCCTAAACTTTATATCATCGACGGCTCCTCCTATCTCTATCGTGCATTTTTCGCCATCGGCCACCTCTCTAATTCTAAAGGTCTCCCGACCAATGCGACCTATGGCTTCACCCAGATGCTTCTCAAAGTGCTCAAGGAACATCGGCCGGATTATCTCGCTATCATCTTCGATTCAAAGGCCCCCACCTTTCGGAGCGAGATCTATAAAGAATACAAGGCCAACAGGCCTGCCATGCCAGAGGGGCTAACCCCCCAGATTCCCTATATCAAGAAGATCATCAACGGATACCAAATTGCCCTCTTAGAGATGGAAGGATACGAGGCGGATGATCTCATTGGGACGGTCGCCAAGAGGCTGGAGTCAGAAGTCGATGTCGTGATCATTACCGGCGACAAAGACATCCTGCAATTAGTCAACGATCGGACCCAGGTCTATGACACCATGAAGGAGAAGAGATTCGGGGTAGAAGAGGTCATCCAGCGTTTCGGCGTTTCCCCTGAACAGGTGGTGGAAGTGATGGGGCTGGCCGGAGATGCCATTGACAATATCCCGGGTGTTCCCGGGATTGGGGAGAAGACGGCCATCCAATTGATCAAGACTTACGGATCGATTGAAAATCTCCTGGCCCATGTGGAAGAAATTCCCCAGAAGAGATGGAAAGAAAATCTAAGGACCCATGGAGACCTGGCTCGTCTGAGCCGTCAGTTGGCAACGATCCATACCGATGTGTCCATCAACTACCGCTTAGAAGATTTCCATCTCTCTCCTCCTGATCTGAAGAGCCTGAAGGAGATCTTCAAGGAGCTGGAGTTCAACAGGCTTCTCAAAGAACTCTCTGACGAAAAGGCCTCCCCATCAGCGGGGAGGGATTACCGTTTGATCACGGATCGAAATGACCTCTTCGCCTTATTGGAAGACTTGAGAAAGAATGCCACCTTTTCCATTGACTTGGAGACCACCTCCCCTTATCCAATGTGGGCGGACCTCGTTGGAATCAGTCTGTCCTACGCCCCGCATCAAGCTTTCTATATTCCCCTTGCCCACCAAGATCGCGGGACGGCTCAACAGCTTCCTCTTCCCTGGGCATTGGAGCAACTAAAACCTATTTTGGAAGACACGGAGGTGAAGAAGGTAGGTCAGAACATAAAATATGACTGGATCGTCCTGAAACGATATGGGATCCATCTGCGAGGGATAGAAGGGGATACGATGATCGCCTCTTACCTCCTCAATCCCACCAAACACAACCATAACCTGGGTGAAATTGCCCAGGAATATTTGGATCGTTCTGTGACAAATTACAAAGAGGTTGTGGGGACCGGTATGAAGGCGGTGACCTTCGATCAGATCGGGCTTGAAAAGGCGAGGGATTACAGTTGTGAGGATGCGGATGTCACGCTCCAGCTCTCCCATCTCCTTTTTCCAAAACTGAAGGAGGACGGATTTAAGGAACTCTTTGATCAGGTGGAGATGCCTCTCGTCATGGTCTTGGCAAAAATGGAGATGGACGGGGTGAAGATCGATCTGGACCTTCTCCAAGAATATTCGAAGGAGATCGAAACCCAGCTCCAACAGAAGATGGAACGGATCTACGGGTTAGCCGGAGAGGATTTCAACATCAACTCTTCCAAGCAACTCGGGAAAATCCTTTTTGAAAAGCTGAAACTGCCCGTAGTCAAGAGGACCAAAACGGGCCCCTCCACGGATGTGGAGGTGCTGATGAAGCTCTCTTTCCACCATGACCTCCCTCTCGAGATCCTCAGTTATCGCAATCTGAGCAAACTTAAGTCCACGTACGTCGATGCCCTTCCAAAATTAGTCCATCCGAAAACCGGGCGCGTTCACACCTCCTATAATCAAACCGTGACAGCCACCGGACGACTCTCCTCGAGTGATCCCAACCTCCAGAACATTCCCATTCGTGCCGAGGAGGGAAATCGGATTCGCCAGGCCTTCATTCCGGAGAAAGGATGGCTCCTCGTCTCCGCCGACTATTCCCAGATCGAATTGAGAATTCTAGCCCACCTCTCCCAGGATGAAACACTGATCAAAGCCTTCCAAAATGATGAAGACATCCATGCCCGAACCGCCTCAGAGATCTTTGAGGTTCCAATGGAAAAGGTGACCTCCCCTATGAGGAGAGAGGCCAAGGTGATCAACTTCGGCATCATTTATGGAATGAGCGCCTATGGTCTTTCCCAGCAATTAGGGATAGAGCCCAAGATCGCCCAGGCCTATATTGATGGCTATTTTAAAAAATATACCGGCGTTCAAACGTATATCGAAAAGAGTCTGGAAGAGGCGAGGCAGAAAGGATATGCGACGACCCTTTTGCATCGTCGCCGCTATCTGCCGGACATCCACTCCCCAACCGTAGCCATCCGACAGGCTACAGAGAGAATGGCCGTCAATACTCCTCTCCAGGGGACAGCCGCGGATATGATCAAGGTGGCGATGATCCATATCCAGGATCGAATAGAAGAGTTCGGTCTCTCCACCGAAATGATCATGCAGGTCCACGACGAACTGGTCTTCGAGGTTCCCGAAGAGGAACTTCAAAAAACGATTTCCATGATCCAGAATGAGATGGAGAACGTGATGGACCTCTCTGTCCCGCTCAAGATCTCCGTCCATTCGGGAAGGAACTGGGCAGAGGTGAACTGATGCTTCAGCTCGGAGTTAGGAGTTCGGTGATCGGAGTTCAGAGTTCACTACTAAAAACGCTAACCTAAATACTCCAAACTAAATTCTCCGAACTCCGAACTCATTACTCCGAACTTTACTTAGGAGAACTCCATTTCCCTTTTAATGAGTGAAGAGGCAATTGATCAACATAAGGAACGAAGGCCAAACTCACCTCACCCTGATTCAAGATCGCCGTTAGGATCTCCTCTATCTCTTTCCCTGAGGCGAGATCATAGCTGACTGCCCCATTCCTCTTCCAATCGAGAGTCCAGATTTTCATCAACACCCTGGAAGGATCTCCTACGATTTCGATCGCCTTCTGAGCAGCCTCAGTCATCAGGCCTATGGCCTCCCTTCCTTCTATCTTCCGATCTTTCATGGCCTGGCGATGGTAGGCCATGACAGCATAGTAGTCGAAATTGTTTTTCAACGCCCCCGGGAGGGTCTGCGAAAACCAGGCCATGCCGTTCGATTCGCTGAGGACAGCCTCAAAATAGAGATTGATGGCAAATTGTAGGTTTGGGTTCGATTCTCTGGCAGCTTCCATCAGCCGCTTGGCCACGCTCATTAACCAACGGTTTTTCCATCTCGCCCAGGTCCAGAAGCGGTCTGTATAGGCCTTGACATAATATTTTCCAGACTCCGATTGATAAGGATCGATATAAAAGAGGTCCGGACGGGGCAGGTACCCAAACTCCTTCAGAAAGGCTTTGTTGGCCTCGGCACTGAAATCCTCATCATGTCTAAGAATCAAATCGTCCTGAAACAGGATCCCATCGATGGGGCAGCGTCCCAAGTCCCGGAAAAGGCCCTCAAGGCGTCTGAGGATATCGGGGTGGAAGAGACTCAAACCCCTCGCCCTCTCCATTTTTTTTGTTTCAAAATCATACTTCACACACCGATAGTCAGGAGAGTCTTGCAAACCGTATTGGGCATAACGCGTGGTCATCCAGGCAAAGATTTCAAGGCCATTGCGGTGAACCATCTCGGCAACTTTTCCCAGGATATCATCGACCACCGGAGCATTTTCAGTCTTGAAATAAACCCCTTCCTCATGGCGGGCCGCCACAAATTTATGGACTCGATCCCCTTTATTCTGAAAGACCCTGAAGATGATCGTATTTACGCCGCCATTCTTCAACTCCTTCACTCTTTTCTCGACTTCCTCAAGATTCCTTCCTTCAAGATAGGAGACCTGAACGCAGATTCGCCTCTTCGCCCGCTTGACCTCTGGAAGGGATTTTTTGACGGCGGGGTCAGAAACAACTGATGCCGGCCTGGGCTTCTCCTTCAGCCGCTCCTTTGCCGTCTGGACCCCTCTCTCCGCTTCACTCACACGGTCACTGTCCGGATAGTTCTTCAAATAGAGTTCGAATTGCCGAACGGCTTCTTCATATTTCTCCATTTTGAGACAGCAGAGTCCGATCATATACTGGGAATAGGAGGCCAATTTGCTGGCAGGAGCGGATTGGACGATTTTTGAAAAACCTCGAATGGCCTCTTCGCATTTCCCCTTATGATAGAGAGCCATGTACGAATCATAGAGCTCCCCGGGATTCAGAAGTTTCTCCCGGCTGTAACCTTGAGACAAAAATAAGAGGACGAGGAGGACAGAAATCAATCCGGCCATCCATTTTCCCATCACCTAAACCTCATTGTAGACTGCAGAACTCACAATTGTCGTATCAAATTTGATCGGCTCGTAAAATGCCCGAAAAAACCATTTTCTGCCATTCCTGCGCAGGCAGGAATCCAGTCTTCTTAGCTGTATAGACTTCCCCTGGATTCCCGTTTTCACGGGAATGACGACTTTTTAGGAAACCATCAAATTTGTGTCGTTGATCTTATTTTTCAATGCCCATTTTGCAATGCTAATTTTACACGGATCTTCTAAAACAGTCTTTTCATCGCTTCTTGGATGGAGCTGACCCCAATCAATTCGATCCCCTTGGCCCCTTTCATCTTTTCCTGATTCTGCTTCGGCAAAAGGGATCGTTTAAATCCCAGCCTCGACGCCTCTTTTACTCTGACCTCTGATTGGCTAACACCTCTCACTTCTCCTCCCAACCCCACCTCTCCGAAGATCACCATTTCCGGGTCAATCACTTTGTCCTTAAAATTTGAGGCAATGGCAGCAATCACTCCTAAGTCAGCGGCAGGCTCCTCCACCCTCATTCCGCCGGCGATATTGAGGAAAATATCCTGATTGTTAAGGTGGACTCCCAGTCTTTTCTCCATCACGGCAACAAGAAGTGAAACACGGTTGGCATCAATTCCCTCGGCTGTTCTTCGTGGAATGCCAAAGCTCGTGGGAACGACCAAGGCCTGAAGTTCAATCAGGATGGGTCTTGAACCTTCCAGGCTGGGCATGACAACGGAGCCGGAACTGGGTTGGGCCCGTTCGGAAAGAAAGAATTCAGAGGGGCTAACCACTTCTGACAATCCCGAATCCTTCATCTCAAAAACTCCGATCTCATTCGTGGAACCGAAACGGTTTTTGACTGCCCTCAGGATGCGGAAGGCGTGAGTGGTCTCCCCCTCGATGTAAAGAACTGTATCGACCATGTGCTCCAAAACTTTTGGCCCTGCGATAAAACCCTCCTTGGTCACATGACCGACGAGAAAGATCGGGATAGAGAGATGCTTCGCCAGATAGAGCAGCCGACTCGACGCCTCCCTCACCTGACTGATCGATCCGGGTGTCGAAGGAAGTTCGGTAGAATAAATGGTCTGGATCGAATCGACTACCACGGTCGAAGGTCTGAGCGCCTGGATATCCTGGAGAATCTTTTCTAAAGATGTTTCTGAGACCACAAACAGGTGTTCTGAAGAAACGCCTAAGCGATCTGCCCTCATCCTGGTCTGCTGGAGGGACTCTTCTCCAGAGACGTATAAGACTTTTTTCCCTTGCAGCGCTAAACGGTTCATCACCTGAAGGAGAAGCGTCGATTTGCCGATACCCGGATCGCCTCCGACCAGAATCACCGACCCGAAAACGATCCCTCCCCCCAAGACCCGATCAAATTCTCCTATCCCGATCTGAAATCTTCCTCTCTCTTCACCCACAATTTCGGTGAGAGGAGTCGGAACAGCCTCTGTCTCGAAACCAAGGAGGTCCCGCTCGGGGACTTTTTCCTCAATCACCCGTTCTTCAACGAAAGTATTCCATTCCTGACAACCCGGACACCTTCCCAACCATTTTGGAGCCTGGTATCCGCAGGACTGACAGACGAAATGAGTTTTGACTTTGGTCATAGAGTCCACCTTCCCTCTCTCCCTTGATGGGAGAGGGATGGGGTGAGGATGGGGCTGAATTGCGGGCATTGTAACAGAAAACCGCTTGAGAGGTCAAAAAAGAAATAGATGTAATAACAAAAAGGGCGGGGAAACCCCGCCCTTTATTCTTTCTGCTTACTGGTTTCAAGACATGGCGACTTACTTTCCAAAAACCTCTTTCAGGAGATCGGTGGTCCGTGCAGCTGGATTTTTGCGGATCTTCTTCTCCTCCTCGCCCACCATATGGAATAACCCATCAAGCGCCTTGGTCACGACATATTGGTCGAGGTCAAAACTTTCCTTCTTGACAAAGGGGATGTTCTCATAGCGTCCAACCAGCTCCTTGTATTGACGGGTCACCCCCACCTCATTCATCGAATTGGAAACGATTGGCTTGAATATATCTGTAAGTTTGTTTGTGGTTTTACCTTTAAAATACTCTGTGGCTGATGTGTCACCACCGGACAAGATCTTTCGAGAATCGTCAAAAGTCATCTCTCCAATCGCATCCCAGAAGATCTGTTTGGCGAAGGGAGCTGATTTCTCAGCGGCACGGTTCATGCTCAGGACAAACTCATCGATCTGCGTGCCATAACCCACTGCCCTTAAACCTTTTTCAAAAGTCCTCAGTTTTTCAGGCATCAGGATCTTGATTGCTTGATTAAGAAAGTACCCATCCGTCTTTCCGGTGAAATTGACGGCATTTTCAGTGCCAACCTGAAGCGCTTCTTTCAAACCAGAACCGATCTTCACATCGCTCAGTCCGCTCTTTTCACCACCTCCTAAACCTTTGAAGATTCTATCTAACTGGGCTGAAGCGGGCAATGCAGTTAACAAAACGAATAGGCCTGCCAGAAATATTCGGATCATCATAATTTTCCTCCTTTCCTCCCCCAATCCATCGGGCGATGGATATATTATAAATCTAATAAATCCAGATGAACAAATCAACAAGAATTAAAAGTTAACCGGAGTGGCATTGAGGTTCGGCGTAATCTCTTCCTGTCCTCATTCATGAATCGAATGATTAACGATCCCTGTTCTTCTTTTTTCAATCAGAGAAACCTCGATGTGATTAATAGTATCAATAAGTTAGTAAATATTTTGCGTGAGGATTGGCTCTCAATGGAAGATCGACGGAACCATAACAAGAAGTGAGTGTCTAGGGGTTCCACTGTCCGAACCATGGGTCGATAAGTTTCATCCTTTTAAAAGTCTATATTATGTGATAAAGGTTTCTTTAATGGAAACGGAAAATAAGGATCTTCTTATAGAAGGAGCAAAGACTTTTGGAATTTATTTGGATGGAGGAGCGGTTAGAGCCTTCGATCTCTACCTTAAAGAACTGTTCAAATGGAATCAAAAGATCAATCTCACTGCCATCCGGTCAGAGAAAGGAATTGTTCTAAAACATTTTATCGATTCCCTCTCGGTCAACCCTTATCTCCCGAAACATTCCTCCATCCTGGACATCGGGTCGGGGGCGGGCTTTCCCGGTATCCCGTTAAAAATTATTCAACCCGCCTTAGAGGTAACCTTGATTGATTCCATCCGTAAGAAAGTCGATTTCCAAAGGCATATCATTCGAATGCTCGGTTTAAAAGGAACCGAGGCGATCCATGGCCGTGTTCAAGACAGGGGAATTCTCCAAAGCTTGGGAGGACGATTTGATCTGATTCTCTCAAGAGCCTTTTCCGATCTCCAAACCTTTCTCGTCCTGGCCTTCCCTTTCCTGAAACAAGGGGGAACTGCCATAGCCATGAAAGGTGAAACCGATGACAAGGAAACCAAGCTTCTCGCTGAACCGGAGGAAACCCGATACCGATTGAAGAGAACCGTTCGGCTGATCCTTCCCTTCAGCAATTTCAAAAGAACAATTCTCCTGTTTGAAAAGATATGATTTTATGATATAAATTAACGATCCCTCACCGCCGTCCCTCCTGCTGCCTGCCCTGCCATCGGTCAGTACCGGGGCCGAAAGGCAAGGGGAGAGGGCAAGGGTGAGAGGGAAGGAATCGAAATGGTGGCAAGAGTCATCTGTATCGCCAATCAAAAGGGGGGAGTGGGAAAAACGACAACGGCAGTCAATCTTTCCGCTTCCATCGCGGCCGCAGAGAAAAAAGTTCTCCTCATTGACATTGATCCCCAGGGAAATTCAACGAGCGGTGTCGGTTTAAACAAAGAGGGGTCCGACGGGACCATCTATCACGCCCTGCTTCGCGGTTCAGGCATGAAGAGGATGATCCAGAAGACCTCCCTCGCCTGCCTGGATGTGGTCATTTCCAATACGGATCTGATCGGTGCAGAAGTGGAGCTCATCCAGGAAAAAGATCGCGAGAAAAAATTGGGAAATTTAATCAAGGAGGTCGAAGCCGAATACGATTATATCTTTATCGATTGCCCTCCTTCGCTGGGCCTGCTGACCATTAATTCCCTGACGGCTGCCCACTCCGTCATCATTCCCCTGCAGTGTGAATACTATGCCTTGGAAGGCCTGGGCCAGCTTCTCAAGACGATCCGCCTGATTAAACAATCCCTCAACCCAAAATTGGAGATCGAAGGAATTCTGCTCACCATGTTTGACAGCCGGAACAACCTCTCTCACCAGGTTGCCCAGGAAGTGAAAAATCACTTCAAGGACAAGGTATTCAACACAATCATCCCGCGAAATATTCGACTAAGCGAAGCTCCCAGCTACGGGAAACCTGTCCTCTTATACGATATTCATTCGAAGGGCGCGGAAAGTTATTTGAACCTGGCCAGAGAAATCATGGCGGATGGGAAGATCAATGGCAACTAAGAGAATGGCTTTAGGAAAGGGTCTGGGAGCACTTCTCCCGGAATTCGGACAGGCGGAACAGAAGGCACTCTTCTACTGTGGCATTGAAGAGGTCCTCCCCAATCGATCTCAGCCCCGAAAGCATTTTGACGAAGCAAAAATTGAGGAATTGGCAGAGTCTATCAAAGAGAAAGGGATTCTGGAGCCTCTCATCGTCCGGAGGATTGATCAGGGCTATGAACTGATCGTTGGAGAACGTCGCTGGCGAGCGGCTCAAAAAGCGGGGCTCAAAGAAGTTCCTGTCCTGGTAAAAGACGTCGAGGGGAGAGAGGCTTTGGAAATCTCTCTCATCGAAAACCTTCAAAGGGAGGACCTCAACCCGATCGAGGCCGCCGAGGCTTTCAAGCATCTGATAGAAGAATTCAATATCAGCCAGGAGGACCTGAGTAAACGGGTCGGCAAGGATCGGACGACCATCACCAATACCCTCCGGCTCTTAAAGCTCCCGTCGGAAGTAAAGCATCAGCTCCTGGAGAATCACATCACTTCCGGACACGCCAGAGCAATCCTCGGCCTCGAGAGCAAAGAGAAGCAGAAGGAACTCTGTGGCCTGATTATCAAGAAGGGCCTTTCGGTGCGACAGGCTGAAGCCATCGTGAAACGATGGTCAGAAAAACCTGTGAAGCCAGCCCCTCCGGTCAAGAAAAGGGGCGACCTGGAGAGCCAACTGAACAGCTTAAAGGATTCTTTGAGGAAATATTTAGGGACAAAGGTCCTGATCACCCAAAAAGATAAAAGAGGAAAGATAGAGATTGAGTACTATTCCCAGGAAGATTTGGAAAGGATTGTACAAGCCATTCTTGGAAGGCCCGCATAGGGGATAAGGATCTGAAATGGGTCCCGTGATGGCGTGACTGGAATTTATTAGGGGATTTGGCATCTTGGGGTTCTCGGATTTGTAATTTGGAGCTTTAAATGCTATGCTTTTTGCGCTATGCGATGTGTGAAAGGAGCGACCCATGTCAGGAGGAAAATCGATGTTCTCCAAAAGCAGCGGCACCCCTACCCC
>JBAVGF010000366.1:0-5531 GCA_049684675.1 Thermodesulfobacteriota bacterium
GAAGCAGGCTCGATCATGCCTTTGGTCAAGGAGATGGGAAGTTCGGAGAGTGCAGGAGATTTCCATCGTCGCTTAATCCAAGGGAACATTCCCGATCATCTCAAGTCTTTCGGTATCTCATACATTATGCAGGTGGTTTACTTCAAAGAGCTGGCCGAAAAATTTGACGTCGTTCATGTCACCGAGGGGCTTTCGCCGGAGCAAGTGAAGATGATGAAATTTTCATATGCTTCTACTATTCAAGAAGCGATCAACCGGGTCTCCGAAAAGATGCCCCGGGCTGACGTAGCCGTCTTCCCATCCGGGGGCAATATCATTCCAGAAGTCGGATAGTACTCTATATTTGCCAGCACCTCCCCAGTTCCCGTCCCCAGTTCTCCACGTCTAAATTCTTGCCGGCACCTTCATGGATGGTTATATTTATTTTACAAGGGAAACCAGATAGCTTCGAGGTACAGTAAGATTAAGAAATAAAGGAGGGATAAGAATGAAAAGGGTCACACATATATCGGTTATTGCCGCATGTTTGCTGCTTGTTGGTTCTTCTATGGCTTATGCGGCGCACGGTGGCGGAGCTCCATACTCTGGTTCCAAAGAGTATGAACGTATGAAACAGCTTATAGGTGTATGGGAGGGTACTTCCAACATGGGTAAAGAGGGGCAAACGGTAAGGGTGGAGTATCGCCTGACGGCTGGGGGTAGCGCAATCGTCGAAACGCTCTTCCCGGGTACTCCCGAAGAGATGATTTCAGTTTACCATGATAAAAAGGGGAAACTTTCAATGACTCACTATTGCATGCTCCAAAATCGACCTTCCATGAAGCTCTTAAAAGCC
The DNA here is from genome assembly GCA_049684675.1 of Thermodesulfobacteriota bacterium. Classification (GTDB taxonomy): domain Bacteria; phylum Desulfobacterota; class BSN033; order BSN033; family UBA1163; genus UBA1163. The sequence continues at coordinate 836 of JBAVGF010000366.1, forward strand.
GGAGCAGACAAACTCGATTTTACCTATGCTGGAGGGAGTGGAATTAATCCGAAGAAGGACGCTCATATGCATGCCTTAACCGTTTCATTTGTCGATAAGGATCACATCGTCCAAAATTGGACCTTATTTGAAGATGGCAAAGAAAAAGAAGTGACGAAACTGAATCTATCTCGTGTGCCGTAAATGTTAGATAGAACGATTCGAATAACCTGCGCGGGCAATCACCGACGTCCAAAATCTGACGAGGCTAATCCGTGTCAGGTCGATGCGCTTGTTAGTGGGAGTTTTATTTTTCTCGTTAATCTCCTTCCCATGGAAATTTCCAAGGCGGGATATTCATCCATTTGGGTGTTGATGTCATATCGACCTTGCTTTTTCTTATGGTTTTTACTGTCATGATTATGTAAACAGGGGTGGCGATAAGAAGGATAACCAGCACCAGAAAAGTTCCGACTGGTTGACCGAAATAATTCTGATAGCCAAAGAAGTCCCACCTGACAAAATAACCAATGCATGTTGCCCAGAGTATTGCTAGGATGATTCCTGCAATGCTAATGCCCATTATGTCAGTTTTGCGAATCTTCCGGGAATGTTTGTCTTTTGGTCTCTTTTTCTTCATTTTTATCACTAACGCTGCGGCTCACAGGATGCCGGATTTATGCGAAGTCCGGTGGAACGTCCGCGTCTGCAGCGCTTTGGTCCTATACCCATCCAACCGTGGTGATTGTCATATCATTCTGAACACCTCCTGTGTTCGGCACTCCTTCCGGCTCGATCAAAAGGGCCTTGTAACCGTCTGACGAGGAGGGCTTATGTTCGACTCCCTTTGGCACGATGATCATCTCTCCCGAGCGTACCTCGACCTTTCGGTCCCGGAAGTTCATTACCATCACACCTTCAATGATGATGAATGCCTCATCTGTATCAGAATGGCTGTGCCACACGAAGTCGCCTTTGAACTTCACGACTTTGAACTCGTAGTTGTTCAATTTTGCTATGATCCCTACGGCATAGTCACCAGAAGGCAATCGTTCAAACTTCTCTGAAAAATTGATTTTCTCAGATTTCATTGTCTCTCCTTGCAGAACGATTTAGGTCAGCGGTGGCTATTAGCCGCCCGCTAGTGATTTGTTGGACATTTTTTAGGGGCAACTAAATTTAAATGGTCGTAATATTCATCTGACGTGCCCCCTCCCCAAAAATGGGTAGAAGCGGTCTCTACTTTCTTTTTCGTTAGTGATATGCCGATGTTATCCCCCCCTGCGGACTGCCTTGAGGAAGGGGCATTTACTACTCGAACTTGAAGGTCGCCATCATCTCAAGATCCGGCTCCGAAATCATCACCCGGCTGATGTTATCGGCAATGTCTTGGGGGGTCGGGAGGCCGTCCTTTTTGTTGAAGCCATTGGATATGGTCATCTTGAATTCCGCCACTTTAACGCCAATGGTTCCCCCATGGGCCAGGATCACGCGACCCGTGAGGCTCTTCGAGAGGTCGGAGGCCAAAAAGACCGCCAATGGGGCTACTGTCGCCGGATTCAACATCTCCTCGGTTACCCCTTTAAGGCCTGGAAGGCCAGCCGTCATGCGTGTGTAGGCGTTTGGGCAGACGGCATGGACCCGGATGCCATAACGCCCGAGCTCTGCGGCCGCGGTCTTTGTGAAGCCGTACATACCCGCCTTGGCAAAGCTGTAGTTGGCTTGCCCGGCATTTCCTATGAGGCCGGACATGGAGGTGGTGTTCAGGATGACGCCCCCCTGCCCTTGGGCCCTCATGATACGGCCTGCCGCCCGGGTACAGAGAAAAGTCCCCTTCGAGTGGACCTTCTGGACGAGATCCCAGTCATTCTCCTCCATGTTCAGGAGCATTTTGTCTCGTAAGATACCGGCATTGTTAACCATGATATCCAGGCGGCCGAACTTGCTGAGCGCTTTCCAGATCATATTGTCCACGCCTTCCAGCGTTCCCACGTCCGAGTAATCGGCAACTGCTTGACCGCCCATGACCGTGACTTCATTCACCACCTCATCGGCGACCATGGCCTGTTTTCCCGTTCCATCCAAGGCGCCACCCAGATCATTGATCACGACCTTGGCGCCCTCTTTGACCATGGCCAAGGCCTCCGCTCTTCCGATTCCCCGGCCGGCGCCGGTGATGATCGCTATTTTACCTTCTAACAGTCCCATCATCTCTCTCCTTTTTCGCTTTATCTAAATCCAATATTTAGTTCAGACCTTTAGGAATTTTTGTACAGCCTCAACGCCAAAATCAGCCGGAGCGTAGCGATCGGCTGTATTGCCCTTGTTCGGCCTTTAAAGCTTACAAACATCCTTAACAGAAGGTGAGATTGTTATATTCGTTTTACCGCCCTTCTTGAACCGGAAATCACATTTCTGGAAACCATCAGCAATAGTTATTGTCCGTGTCAATCCCCACCCGAATATTTTACTGGCAATAATATCTGTCGCACACATAATAGGTGCCAACTCCGGTGTCCCTTGTTGATTGAAAAACTTACACCCCGCACATTCTGTGTAATCAAAACCATAATCAAATATTCGGCCATCTCCTTCTATAAAGTTAAAAACATAGCTGCCTGGATACTTGCGTTCTTGAGACTCTTTAGCCCGTTTTCTCAAACGCCATTTATATATTGGAGAAAACCAGAGGTAACCTATTATGCGGCGCAAGAGAATTGGGACAGATTCCAATTCAGCCTCACCCATCTGGAAAATAATCTGAGCAGCCTCCTCAAAAATAAGCCCCTTCCTTCGTAATACACGATAAATAGCCAGGCAACGACTCTTTGGAAAAAGGAAAACAAGGAAAGGATTCTTATAGCCAATGAATGGAATCTTTGGGATAATAGTTTCGTACTCCAAACGCGATTCTCTTATCAGGGAGTAAGCCTGCTCATTGCCATAACGAGTAACAAGTACGTGTTTGCTGCGAGTAATAGCCTTATCGAAGGCTTTCAATAATTGCTGTTGACGGTAGATGTAATTATTTTCTCTCAACTTATTTCCTCTAAAGGCCAATCCAAAGCCAATTAATTTATCGCCGAACGGCGAGCTGAGATGAGCGGGCGCCGGTTGCCGGATGACGGAGTCAGACGGCAAGGCGACGCGAGGCTCCAGCGACTGGTTGGGCTATGCCTTATTACTCCCATCACATGTCAACATTTCAAGAACGTCCCTGCCACCCACCCGGCTTGTTCTACTCTCCGAGTAAGCAAACTCCACGACCTATTCAATAATCGTTCCTTTGCCGGTCTTCTCATACGCAAGCTCAACATGGTTGACGAACGCCGTTCTACCCTGCGAATCGGGGAGAAATCCATGCGCATTGCACCAATCTTTAAATGTTTCCGGATCGATGTCCACGCGAAGGGCGATGTTGCCAGCACCCTTAATCTCTTCGCGTTCCCTTCCGACAAGTGCTTGCCAGTCTTCATACGTGACGGGCATATTCTTGGAATCGGTAAAGATCGCAAGCGCTCTGCGGTAAGTAACCTCGTCCTTGTACCAAGCAATTCCTATGACATCGTTCATTCTGATACCGCCTTTCGTTCTCTCTTTTCCCGCACTCATTTTGTAACTGGGTCGGACCGAGCTAACTCATTGATCCTGAAACAGATACGTCCCAATAAAACGTGTTTTCTTCTCTTAAACCCATATTTTTAGTGCTAAAATTAGCCTCGTAACCTGCTTCAGGCTCTTGTAACACATAAGATCCGTCCGCCCCGATTACTTCCCGACCCATAGCCCTTATGCCAAGTTTTTCTTTCGTGTCTCTCACGAAAGCCTCACTCCCAACAGCAATGCTCTCAGTCCACCGGGGCTGGCGCTGACGGCTCTGTTTCTCCAAAGCTTCCTCGACCCAGCCTTTATAGGTTTTCTTCAATTCATCCATATTCTTAATATCAAACAATTCAGTCAAGCCCTCATGATCGACTATAGAATATCTCTTACGCGGATTCTGGATTTCATGGTATCCGCAAAAAGGCCACTCTAACGGGTGTCTCACAACGCCAGCCCGAACCATGTTCAGATCAACGTAGACCAGACACTGAATTAAATGGGAATCCGCTTCCACTGCGGTAGCATGATAACGATCCTCCCAAAAGGCTCCCTTTCGATCCTTCCTCTGGTTATACTCCTGCCCCGTCCTGCCCGCGATCAATTGTATTGTCTGTGGTATAACCCCTTCTCCTTTATTATCCCTTATCATAAGATGAACATGGTTTGAGGTCGCTATGTAATTTAAGATCGAGGCGCCAAAGCGCTTCTTTGCTTCAAAGAGCCACTGCATCCACCGACGCTGATCGCGAGCAAACCTTAGTAAGAACTCCCTCTTATGGCAGCGATGCGTTATGTGCCAGATATACCCAGGGAGGTAGTGTCGGTTAGCCCTCGGCAACTCGAACCTCTTAGAAAGCTATTTTTGCGGCCAGAAATGCCGCTCTAAGCTGAAAATCAGAATTACTTTTTGGCAATTAAGTTTTTATTATCAAATACTTCCCTTGGTCCGACCCACCACCGCCAACACCGGCTTGTTCCACTCTCCGAGTAAGCAAACTCCACGAGCTATTCAATGATCGTTCCTTTGCCGGTCTTCTCATACGCAAGCTCAACATGGTTGACGAACGCCGTTCTACCCTGCGAATCGGGGAGAAATCCATGCGCATTGCACCAA
>JBAVGF010000367.1:0-4318 GCA_049684675.1 Thermodesulfobacteriota bacterium
TCCGAGAAAGTCTTTTCTGTCGAAAGGATTCGTTCCTTGGCCATTCGAGCGAGGAAGTTACTGTATGAATTAGGGTATTTCAATGTTGAAATCAAAATCTTTGATGGGACCTTTGGATGGATGGAGGAGAGTCCATTCGATGCGATCGTTGTTACGGCAGGATCGCCTGACATTCCGCAACCCCTGATCGATCAATTAGCGATAGGCGGAAGGCTGGTCATTCCCGTGGGAGATGCTTTTGTCCAGGATTTGTTTCGGGTCACCAAAACGGAAGAGGGAGTAAGAAAAGAAGACTTGGGCGGTTGCCGATTTGTCAAGTTGATAGGGAAATATGGGTGGGAGGCCGAATGAACAATGAACAGAGTAGATTCCAGCCTTGAGGGCATAAGCGCTAACCTAAGAGGCGAGGGATGTCTTTCATTCGTCATTCCGGCTTTCGCCGGAATGACGCTACAACTAAATTGGCGCATATGGCCCTTGAGGGGAGGGCGGCGGGCCGAACAAAACGGTTAAATTTCTTGAATCGGATGCAAAAAAATATTCTATTGGTTTCCTTTCTTTCGATAATCCTCCTCACTGGTGGCTGCGCAAGACATCGAGTTTCCTCTGAAAGACCATCTCCATCTCACGGGATGAAAGGGGTTTATCATGTCGTGGAGAGACACCAAACCTTTTACCGCATTTGTAAAACCTACGGGGTTGATCTCAAAGGGGTGGCCTCTCTCAATGGCATTCCAGATCCGAGTAAGATTGAGACCGGGCAGCGGATTTTCATCCCTGGAGCGAAGAAGGTTTTAAAAGTTGAAATTTATATTGATGATGTAGCCGCGGAACAAGGGGAAAAGTCAAAGGTTACTTATAAAACACTTGATTTCATCTGGCCTGTTGAAGGGAAAATTACCGATGTTTTTAAAGAGGCCGAGAGCAAAAAACATCAGGGGATCGATATCTCCTCTCCCATTGGGACACCGATCAGGGCTTCAAACGCCGGTAAGGTCATATACTCCAATAATGGCATCAAGGGATATGGGAACCTGATCATCCTTCGCCATTCCGAAGAATATGTTTCGGTTTATGCTCACAATCAGGTGAATCTGGTAGAAGAGGGAACGTGGGCAGAGAAAGGGCAAGTCATCGGAAAGGTGGGCCAGACGGGGAAGGCTACAGGGCCTCATCTTCACTTCGAAATCCGAAAGAATAACAAGGCGTTAAACCCTTTACTATTTTTAAAATAAATACACCCCCAGTGTAGTGCGTCCAACATTTTTTTACATATATTGTGGCATCAAAACCGTCATTCCTGCCCCGATTTTCATCGGGATAAACTCCAGCAGGAATCCAGGGCGGCGAAAAGACTGGATTCCCCCGTATCAAGCACGGGGCAGGCTCAGTCAAGCCTGGAATGACAATCAAAGTAAAAGGACTTATGACGCGCTACACTGGGACATTAAATCAATTACTCCTGCTATAGAATTCGTCATAGAAATCAACGCGTTCTAATAAAAAGAATTGGATATATTTTTCTATTGACTTTTAGTAAAGGAATCGAATAATATCTGCGGAAGTATGGGAAGGAGGTGGTTAATTTTTTTAATGAGTCGGGGGGATATGATTTGAAAGCATTAGATTAAAGTAGTAGGGAATACCAGCTTCTCCATGGAGGTTTAATGGAGAAGAAAAGGGAGGGAGGATATGAGTGACGAAAAACAAGTGAAGACTATTGATGGAGGTTGCGGACCCGCGTTTGAAGTGACTGATTTTCCGGAGCCCCTAAGGAAAATTACCCCTAAGAAGCTCCTTGCTATCTTGGGACCGGCTGTCATCGCCCTTGGGGGAACAATCGGCGGGGGCGAGTGGCTGATCGGTCCTTCTCTTTTTGTGAAATATGGTCTCGCGCTTCTCTGGATCACAACCATCTCGGCGCTTCTCCAGGTATTTCTCAACCTCGAGATGACCCGTTACACTCTTTATACAGGCGAGCCGATCACTGTCGGTTTTATGAGGCTTAAGCCCGGGAAGGCATTCTGGGGATGGCTCTTCACAATCATTGGGTTCTGTGAGCGTGGACTCCCTGGATGGGCGCTTGGCACCGCTACTGCCCTCGCTGCCTTCCAGTTAGGCAAAATTCCCGGGGGGCCTGATCAAGGAACGGTCCTTATCTGGGGCTACGTTGTCTTTATCTCTTGCGCTGTCGTCATCTCCATGGGGAAGACAATTGAAAGAACGCTTGAATGGGCCAACTGGCTTATGATGATCGTCGTCCTCGGAGGGCTCTTCATACTCGACCTCTTTGTCGTTCCGGCTTCGGTCTGGTTGGAAGGACTTGTCGGATTTGTCAGTTTTGGATACGTACCGCAAGGTGTAGATGTGCTCCTCTTGGGTGCCCTTGTCGGGTATTCCGCTTACGGGGGGTTTGGCAATAACGCCATCACAAACTGGTACCGGGATAAAGGCTACGGCATGGGAGGAAAGATCGGTTATATCCCGGCCGCCATTGGGGGCAAGGTTATCCACGTTTCTCCTCATGGAAAAATGCCCACCCAGACAGCAGAGAATATGTCAAGATGGAAGGGATGGTGGAAGCTTCTTAACATCGACCAGTGGGGGGTCTTCTATGTTGGAGCCATGATCGGAATGTTCCTCCCTGGGATCCTTTATGTTGGCGTGCTTCCGAGGGGACAAGCCCTTCCAGCCTGGGGGATTGCTGCTTCTTCTGCAAGCGGTCTCATTTTAAAGCTTGGCAATTTTGGCTGGTTCCTCGCCCTCTTCTTTGGGTTCTGGATCCTCTATTCCACGGCCATCAGCAACGTGGACCTGGTCGTACGACAGTCCACAGACATGTTGTGGTTCTCATCGGAGAAGATCAGAAAATTTGCGAAGATGGATATCAGGAAGGTCTATTATCCCTTGCTGATTATATTTGTTGCCTGGGGTGTGACGTATATGAATACCAAGGCGCCACTGATCATCTTGGCCATCAGCGCCAACATCGCCAACTTTACGATGGCAGTCTCAGCGATCGCCACCATTCGACTGAATAGGAAGTTCCTCCCCAAAGAGTATAGACCGGCGTTGTGGAGGGAGTTAATCCTCGTCGCCAACTTGATATTCTTCGGGTTCTTCTTTTCAGTTTTCTTCTTGGTAAAGGTTTTGAACATCAAATTCTAAGGTTTGAGGGAACTGCAAAATATGTAGTACGAGAAAGCCTGCCCGATCCGGGCAGGCTTTTCTTTCCCCTCACCCGCCCCCTCTCCCCGACGGGGAGAGGGATGGGGTGAGGGGGAACCTTTCTTTCAGGCTTGACTTAAGGGATGGATATAAAATCGTGGAAGACAAGAGCGAAGCAGTTAAGAACGGAGATCGTCGCCCTTTATTTGCCCTACAAACACGCAAGAACACCTTGGTATGCCAAAGTTCTGGCGGCGCTTATCATCGGTTACGCTTTGAGCCCCATAGATCTTATTCCGGATTTCATTCCTGTGATAGGGTATCTTGATGATTTCATCCTTGTTCCATTAGGAATTGCCCTTCTTATCAAAATAATTCCCAGAGACATTTTAGAAGAGTGTAGGGCAAAAGCACAGTCTGACCTCTCGAAGAGAAAACCAAAAAACAGGATTGCTGCAATCATCATCGTCCTGATTTGGCTATTCGCCATTTACCTGGCTTTGAGCCTCCTATGGCCACTTATCCTCCCTTTTTCCGGAGATCTCTGATCCTCAGATCCTCGACCGTATCGATGTCTCTCAAGGGTCGCAGGGTGTGGACCGTCAGCCCTTCCTGTTTTAGAACTTTTATGGTTTTTTCGAAGACACTCTCTGTGCTCCAGTGGATTCCCTCAAAAGCCCGGGCCGAGAAGGTCTTGTCCTTAAAACCGATAAGGTAATATCCTCCGTCGAACGAAGGGCCAATCACGACATCTTTCTCCCGGAGAGAAGTGAAGGCTTCTTCGATAAACGCGAGTGGCAAATCAGGAATGTCGCTCCCAATCAAGACCACTCTTCTAAAGTTCATGGAAATTGCCTCCGCGAAACCGTTCTTCATTCTCTCTCCGAGATTTTCCCCGCTCTGAGGCATGTAAAGGTATTGGTCTCCCAGCCAATCTTTTAGGTCACTCAGAGGGCTCTCCGGGGAGTAGCACAGATAGAAAAGAAAGGTTCCTCTGTTCAAAGTGAATAGCATTTCAAGCAGAAAGCGTTTGTAAAGCTTCACGGCCTTCTTATCGCCGATCGCAGAAGCCAGCCTTGTTTTCACTTTGCCTTTTTCCGGATTTTTTATAAAGAAAAGCAAACACCGATCATCCAATGGAATGCTCCTT
>JBAVGF010000368.1:0-32007 GCA_049684675.1 Thermodesulfobacteriota bacterium
ATCTAGAATAATGACGAGTCTTTTCCTACTGGCTAAATGTTGCTTGAACTCGTTCACCATAAGAGATGCCATGACGCCTGGCTGAACGTTTCCTTCACTCGATGTCAATTTTTTTTGAAAGGTCTTGAAAAATCTAGGGCAATAAGTTTGGACTTTACAGACAAAATGATGCAGAAAGGAGGAGATTTCCTGATCAGAGGTCTCAAGGGAGTACCAAACATGATCTATGCCCGAGGATTGGATAGCACTTTCAATGAGAGTAGTTTTTCCACTCCCAGCCTGGGAGATGACTAGAATCAGTTTCTTGTGAAGGTTAGCTATGATTTGATGTTCGAGTCTATCGCGTTTGATTACATTTCTACTCATTAAATGGTTAACTTTGTGATTACAAGAGGACTTCATATTATTCATTATCTTCCTCCCGGCTGTTTTGTATTGTTCCATACCACAATTTCCAAGAAAAGTATACTTTTTTAACATTTTTTTAACAAAATATTAACGCTGCCGATATAGAGACTTGATCATATGGACCAGGAGCGCGATAATGGTTCACATAAAACCATCAGAATATAAATATCTTGGGCAGACATAACGCAGCCCTTCTCTGCGCCCTAAATTCTTTCGTTCTTGTGCGGGGGACGGTATTGCTAACAAGCCAGTGGCAGAGAACTTTGGTTCACATTGATTTGAGTTAAGGTGGGAAACGAAATTTTTAACAAACATTGCGCTGATGGAGCAGCGGTGTATGTTCAGTGCTCCCACGCCCAACCCAAAGCGATAAGCAGAAAGGAGGAGGTTGCAATGAGAAAAATAATAACGAGGAAGATGATTTTTCTCGGCTGTGGGTTATTGCTCTTGATGGGACCTTTTGCCTGGGCCGAGCCACCCTCGGAATCGGTTAACTTCACTGGTTCCGCGGATTTTACAAGCGAGCCGTTTGATATCAGCACCAAGGAATGGCAGATTAACTGGGATTATAAAGCTGAAGAAAAGAAGCCACTCATCTTTGTCCTCTATGTGTACCCGGAGGGAGACAAGGTCAACTGGATCGAAATGGTGAAGGGCCCCACTTTTAATGCCAGTGGCAACACATACCTTTACAAGGGAGAAGGCAGGTACTATATCAAGGTCAGGGCCAAGAACCTCGCAAACTGGCAGGTGGAGATTGTCCGAGCAGGAGTGAGCGAGCCGCTCAAATTACCTGCTACATTTGCTGGAAGCGCTGATATGACTACAAAGCCCTTCAAGATCCAGCAGAAAGAGTTCAAAATCAATTATGTGATGGAAACCCCTTCAATGGCGGGGCAGAGTATTGCGGTTTATTCGCGAGGGGAAACGGAAAACTATATTGATGCGACTACTGTGGGTGCTGGAATCGGTACGAGGGTTCTTAAAGGACCCGGTGAGTATTACATCAAGGTCCAGGCAACGGGGGTCAAGAACTGGAAGATTGATGTGACTGAATAAGGCTGAGAAAGGAATCAAAAGGTGGCTGTATTTCTGCAATTCATCACCGGAGGCCTGTTTTTCGGGGGTATGTATACGCTGATTGCCTTGGGCATTGTAACCATTTACAAGTCTACGAGAGTGTTTAATTTTAGTCAAGGATGGATGGTCACGCTCGGGGCATTTATGCTGGTGACTCTTGTGAAATGGTTCGGCGCGGTGCCTGGGGTGATCGCCGGACTGGCCTTTGGAGCGCTTCTTGGGCTTGCGATAGATAGACTCCTGATGCGACCCTTGATTGGGCAGCCCCTGATTGCAGCCTTTCTGCTGACCATTATGCTCGCCTATATTTTCGAAGGGATCAATATTTTGGTCTGGGGAAGTTTCAGCTATGAGATGCCTTTGAAATTGCCCGGTCAACATATCAGGCTGGGTGAAGTGGTGCTTAGCCACTCCCTTCTTTGGGGCATCGGAGTTGCAGTCCTGGCCTTTGCCGCCTTCAGTTTCTTCTACTGGCGGACGCTCATGGGGAGGGTGATGAGGGCCACGGCCGAGGACCATCAGACGGCCCAGAGCCTGGGATTGCCGGTAAAGGGCGTTTTCAGCCTTAGCTGGATGCTTGCCGGTATGTTGAGTATCATCGGAGGACTTTTTTTGGGAGTGGTCAGCGGAGTGAATATGCTCATGTACCAGTCTTTGCTGGGGGCCATAGCCGTAGTGCTACTGGGAGGCCTTGACTCCATTGCAGGGGCCATTGTCGGCGGCATGATCCTGGGCCTCATTCAATCATTGGTGACAGGCTACCTGAGCCCTTCTTTGGCCGATGTGATTCCCTATATCATCTTGCTTGGCATCTTGATCATCAAACCGTATGGCCTATTCGGCTTGGTGCGGATAGAAAGGCTGTAGGAAGAAAATGGATCGACCGGCTGGTGTCTTTGACGTTCGGTACGAGCAGGACATGGCGGTTGTTCGTACGGGGCCCCAGTGGGCAACACTGATCGGCTTTCTGATTCTCTTGGCTGTGCTGCCTCTTTTTGCCGGCTCTTACTTTTTGAGTTTCATGATCTTAACCGGGATCGCTTTAATTGCCGTCCTCGGGCTCAACATCCTTACTGGATATGCCGGTCAAATTTCTCTGGGTCACCAGGCGTTCGTAGCAGTAGGCGCTTACACCACAGCCGTGCTGATGGACTCCTTTCACTGGAATTTCTGGGCCACCGTGCCTATGGCCGGCATTGCTGCTGCTGGAGTAGGGGTGCTTTTCGGTCTTCCTTCGTTCCGGCTCAAGATGCTCTATCTGACCATGAGCACGCTGGCCGCCCAGTTCATCATCATGGCCTTCTTCAACCATGCCTTCCCCGATTATTTTCATTCCGTAAGCGGCATCAGGGTGAATCGTCCTGAGCTGGGGGGGATAGACTTCAGAGAAAATGAGGCCTTCTATTACGTCGTCATCGTGATGGCAGTGCTTATGACATTTTTTGCGAAGAATCTCGTCCGTAGCCGATCGGGACGAGCCTTTGTGGCCATTCGCGATAATGACCTGGCCGGCGAGGTGATCGGGATCAATGTGGCCAGATACAAACTTTATGCCTTCGCAATCGGCTGCTTCTATGCTGGCATCGCCGGCTCTTTGTGGGCGACTTACTTCCGAAACGTAAACCCGCCCCATTTTCACATAGACGTATCTATCTGGTATCTGGGGTGCCTCATTGTCGGGGGAATGGGAACGACCGTTGGAGCGGTTTTTGGAGTTCTATTTTTGCGAATCATTAAGGAGCTGGTGACCTTTTTAAGCCCGATCTTGAGTGAAATGGTATCTCCTATCAATGCCCCTAAGATCGGCCCGGGGTTAGCGGTGATCAGTTGGACATTGGTGGTTGTCCTTTTCCTGATTTTCGAGCCCAGAGGTTTGGCCCACACCTGGGAGGTGCTTAAATCCCGGTTCAGGCATTGGCCCTTTAAGTACTCTATTTAAGCAGAAGACGGCAATCTTTCGCTGCCCGCAGAAAAGGAGGAGCCCCTGCCTGAAGGCAGCGAAAATGAAACAATAGAAAACGATACAGAAAGGAGGACATATGAAAAAGGCAATTTGGACAGTGGCAGCAATGGCGGTCGTATCTTTATTCTTCTTTGCGACTTCAGAATCTAAGGCAGCGGCCAAAGACGAGTTCTTCACCATGTATTTCTTCGCCGACATGAGCCGTGGTTTCGCAACGACAAATGTCCCTCGCCTTTTGGGGATTCAGGACACAGTCTACTGGATTAATAAGTATAAGGGGGGTGTCCAGGGCAAGAAACTTCGGGTGGAGTGGGCTGATCACACCAATGACCTTTCGGTAGCGGCCACGATCTATGAGAGGTGGCGCACCAGGAAGAATTTCATCTTTTTGGCTGTGTGCGGATCTCAGGAGAATGAAGCCTTTCATGACCGTTACGCTGAGGACGAGGTTGTGGTCTCAAGCTGTGGTGTGAGTGAGACCGGAATATATCCAGCAGGCTATGCCTTTGCCACCATTCCGCTCTATTCAGACCAGTTTGCTAACTTTGCTGACTATATTACTGCGAAATGGGACTGGAAAGGAAAAGGCAGAGCCCCGAAGCTGGCCTTCATGACCTATGACATCCCTTATGGCAGGGCCTGTCTGCAACCCTTGGTTTTAGAGTATGCCAAGAAAAAGAGGATTGAGATTGTCGATACGCAGTTCATACCTATTATCGTTGTCGATGCAACAACTCCGCTAACTCGCGCTAAAAAAGCCGGGGCTGACTATGTATATGGGCAGCTAACGTATGTGACCCTTGTTCCGTTGCTTAAGGAAAATGAGAAATTGGGCTACGGTTTGAAGTTTGGAACCAATAATTTCGGAGTAGATGAGCCACTGCCGCTGCTGGCGGGCAAAGCTGCCGAGGGGACCGTTCTTGGAACGACCCCCTATAAGCTGTGGTCTGAAAAGAAGGAGCCGATCATTCAAACGCTCTCAAAAATTGCTGAAGAAGTGGGACGGCGTCGGCAGGACCTTGCCGATGGTTATTTCCTCGGTGTGGCGAATGTCTTCACCCTCTACGATCTGTTAAATCAGACAGTACCCAAAGTCGGGTGGGCAGGTATCAATGGCAGGCTGCTCAGGCGGCAGTTGGAGAGCTGGGGGAAGGCATATGACCTCCACGGATTGGTCAAGTTTGACTACACCCCTGAAGCCCGGACCCCCATGATAGCCCGGCTGGTGGAAGTAAGAAACGGGCAATGGGCTCCGGTAACGGACTGGAACAGGATGCCGGGGATCCTCCGTGCGGATCTGAAAGGGGCTTACAAGGAGCCATCAACGCTTCCCAAACCTAAAAGCATATATTGATAAAACGGGGGTAGAAGCAGAGTAACGCTGATCGCCATTTTTAAGATTTCAAATTTTTTGGTTCTGGTTGTGTTAGTTTAGTAGCTGCCTCTTTTCTTGGGAGCAATTTAACTCGCTCCGATGAAAATATCGCAACGCTGCACCGTGTTCCCTGACGGAAGGGAGGAAAAAGGGGGGAATGAGTATACTACAGACGGACGGAGTTGGAATGGTTGCGAACAATGCGATGCTGACAGCAAAGGGTATTGGCTTAAGCTTCGGTGGAATCCAGGCATTGCTCGATGTCGATATGGAAATAAGACGAGGCGAGATCTTTGCCATTATCGGCCCGAATGGTGCTGGGAAGACCAGCTTGTTTAACTGCATCAACGGTTTCTACCATCCCCAGAGGGGTGGCATCTATTTCGAAGGCAGGGAGATCACTCGCCTACCCTCTCACCGGATCGCTGAGTTAGGGATTGCCCGGTCTTTCCAGGGTTTGCAACTCTTCAACGGACTCAGCGTCTTAGACAACATTATGGCAGGGAGGCATTTTCTTTTTAAGACGAGCATTCTGAGTGATGCCCTCTATTTCGGCCGGACTCGGAGAGAAGAGATAAGGCATCGAAAAGTTGTTGAGAAGATTATCGACTTTCTTGAAATTGAGCCTGTAAGGAAGCAGGTCGTGGGAGCACTCCCTTATGGTTTGAGAAAAAGGGTTGACCTGGGTAGAGCCTTAGTGGCCGAGCCGAAACTTCTCCTTCTCGATGAGCCCATGGCTGGGATGAACCGGGATGAAAAGGAGGACATGGCCAGGTTTATCCTCGACATTTCTGAAGAGATGGGGATTACGATTGCGGTCGTAGAGCATGACATGGGACTGGTCATGGACATCTGTGAAGAGGTGGTGGTTTTGGAGTTCGGCCGCAAAATCGCTGAAGGCACTCCTGAAGAAATCCGATCGAATGAGAAGGTTATACGAGCTTACCTCGGTAAGGCCCATTGAGGGGGTGATAAAAAAATGGAAATTGACACTCTTCCCAAGTTATTGAAGCGCAGCTTCGAGCGTTGGGGGGAGAGAGAAGTCGCTTTCCGGGACAAGGATTACGGCATCTGGAATGAATATACCTGGAAAGACGTTTATGAAAATGTGAAATACTTTTCCTTGGGACTGATCAGCCTTGGTCTCAGGCCTGGCGAGCGAGCGGCAGTCATCGGGGATAACGAGCCCCAGTGGTACTGGGCTTCTCTAGCGATTCAGGCGGCACGAGGAATAACTGTAGCCCTATTTACCGATGCAATTCCTAATGAGATTCAGTACATTGTTGACCATTCGGACAGCAAATTCATTGTGGCCAGGGACCAGGAGCAGGTGGATAAATTATTGGCAGTCTGGGACAACCTAACCAAGCCGGAGAAGGTCATTTGGTGGTATTGGAAGGGGATGAGGAAATACAATGAAGACTTTATCATGAGCTATGAGCAGGTTAAGGAGTTCGGAAAGAAATACGAAGAGAGCCACCCCGGGGCCTTCGAAGAGAATATAGAGGCTGCAAAAGCGGACGAGATTGCAAACATATTCTATACCTCAGGGACAACCGGCCTTCCTAAAGGTGCAATGATCAGCCATCGAGCCTTGATCGGTTCAACGGAAGCGACCCTGACACTGTGCGATATCAGCCACAAAGACAATGTTCTTTGCTATCTTCCCCCTGCCTGGGTGGGCGAAGCCTTTTTTACCACTGTCCCTCACCTGATTACCGGCGTGAAGATGAACACTCTGGAAGAGCCGGAGACGTTATTTCATGACATTACAGAGATAACCCCAACCATGATATTGGGCGGACCCAGACAATGGGAGGGGTGGGTATCTAAGATTCGAGCCAAGATCGACGAGGCAGGTGGGCTCGAGAAGCTGGTATACAAAACGCTGATGCCCATAGCGTTCAAGGTGCGAAAGGCTATCGAGGAAGGAGAGGATGTACCCCGGTGGAGGCGCATTGCCTACCGGTTTGTGGATTGGGTGTTGCTCCAAGCCATTCGAGACAAACTCGGGTTCACCAAAGGCAGATTCGCCGCGACTGGCGGGTCGTTAACTGGAACGGATACCATGGCCTTTATGAATTCACTTGGAGTGAGATTGAGGCAGGTCTATGGCAGCACCGAAGGGGGGATGATATCTGGACACAGGAGTGACGACATACGGCCCAGTACGGTTGGACCTCCACTGCCTGGGGTAGAAGTCAGAGTAGCATTAGATGGAGAATTTCTCATCAGAAGCCCCTACCTTTTTTCCGATTATCACAAAAATCGAGAAGCTTACGAGGAAGTTGTTCGAGGTGGCTGGTGGCACAGCGGGGATGCAGGCACGATCGAGGAACAGGGGCATTTGGTTTACATGGACAGGGCAAAAGAGATGGCGCAGTTGGGTTCGGGAGAGAAATATGCTCCACAGTGGATTGAAAGCAGTCTGCGCTTTAGCCCCTATATCAAGGATTCCATCACCGTAGGGGAAGGAAGAGGGTTTATAACAGCGATTGTTAACATGGATTATGAGAATGTAGGACGCTGGGCAGAAATGAATCATATTCCCTATACTACTTATACTGACCTGTCACAAAAAGCTGAGGTTGGCAGGCTTATCCGGCAGGACATAGACAGAGTCAATAGACCATTGACCCCGACTACCAGGATAAGGAAGTATGTCCTTCTCCACAAGGAGTTTGACCCGGACGAGGCCGATCTAACCCGCACGAGGAAGCTCCGACGAACGGCTATGGAAAAGCGTTACAGCGATGTGATCGAAGCGATGTATAGTGGGAGAAGGAGTATCCCCGTGGTATCCGAATTCACTTACGAGGATGGGAGGAAAGGGACGGTGGGGGCTGAGCTGGTCATCTACTCTCTTGAGAAAGAAAAGGATCAAAATGTTAAAGGTGAATAATATTGAAGTCACTTATCATGGGGTGATCTTGGTGTTGAGGGGAGTGTCGCTTGAGGTAGGTGACGGGAAAATCATCAGTCTCTTAGGAGCCAATGGGGCTGGGAAGAGTACAACTCTGAAAGCGATCTCTGGTTTGCTCAAAACCGAGGTGGGCAGAGTCAGTCGTGGCAGCATTCATTTCGACGGCCAGGAAATCCAAAGATCGGATCCCGAAGCATTAGCCAAAATGGGGATCATTCAGGTCATGGAGGGCAGGAGGATACTGGAACATCTGTCGGTTGAAGATGAGTTGCTCGTTGCGGGCTACATCGTCCGTCATAAGTTAAATTTGAGCAAGGAGTTGCAACGGGTCTATCACTATTTCCCGAAGCTTAAGGACCTTCGCCACCATACCAGCGGCTATTGTTCCGGCGGGGAGCAGCAGATGCTCGTGATCGGTCGAGCTCTCATGTCACATCCTAAGCTGGTGATGTTAGACGAGCCATCTCTTGGTCTGGCGCCAATGCTTGTGGAGGAGATCTTTCGTATTGTCAAAGCAATTAATGAAGAGGAGAAGGTTTCGATTCTCATCGTCGAGCAGAATGCCGTGGCTGCCCTCGATCTGGCCGAGTACGGCTACATTATGGAGAATGGCAGGATTGTTCTCGATGGGACGAGCGGACAGTTGAAGGCGAACGAAGACGTAAAGGAGTTTTACCTTGGTTTCGGTGCTCTTTCGCAGCGCAAAAGCTATCGTGATGTCAAGCACTACAAGAGACGCAAGAGGTGGTTAGGCTGATTAGAGCATGAACCTGTGGTATTTGGTTGGTCAAAGCATAAGCGGCAGAGCCTACCGGAGCGGGTTAGTTGTATGTTTCATGGTGGTTCTGGCCGCTTTCATAATGTCTACGACGCTCCTGGCCAAGAGCATTGGACACAGTCTCCGGGTAGGTACAGAGAGGCTTGGTGCTGACATAATCGTGGTGCCTGCCGGCAAGGAGATGGAAACTCAGAGGGCTATTCTCTTAGGTAAACCGGTGTCAAAAGCATGGATGCCAGCGGAGAATTTTGATCGAATAGCCCAGGTGGAAGGGATAGCCAAAGTCAGCCCTCAGCTTTACCTCGAGACCTTAACGGGTGCTGCCTGCTGTAGTGCCTGGGCTATGTTTATGATTGCTTTCGATCCAGAGACCGACTTTACCATTATTCCGTGGCTGAGAGAGAAGTTGAACAAATCCCTCGGTCCACGGGATGTGGTCGGCGGAGATTGGGTCACTATTCCCAAAGAGACCGGGGAAATCCTCATATATGGCGTTAAGGTCAATCTGGCCGCAAAGATCGAGCCTACCGGCATGGGTTTTGACCAGACCATGTTCCTCACCTTTGACACGGCCCGTGAGATAGCTAAGGAGTCAGTGACCAGAGCCGTTAGGCCATTGGAAATTCCAGAAGGGCAGATTTCCGCGGTCCATGTGAAAGTTAAGGAAAACTATGCCATTGACGAGGTAGCCAAACGGATCATGGCTACGGTACCTCGGACCTATGCTTTTGCCAGCCTGGAACTGACCAGGGTTATCCATCGACAGACAAAAGGGTTGTTCCGGATGCTATTCTTGGGTCTAACCCTGGTGTGGGTACTCACCGTGGTTCTTAGTGGTCTTCTCTTTTCGCTAACAGTGAATGAGCGCCGACGGGAGATTGGCCTGCTTCGTGCCATCGGAGCGAATCGGAGTTTCATTTTCAAACTTTTCCTGGCTGAGAGCGGCATCCTCGGGCTGGGGGGTGGTTTGATTGGAGTTTTTGGGGCGGTCGTTTTTGTTCACCTCTTCAGGTTTTATTTGATGCGCTCTGCCGGGGTCCCGCTCTTGATCCCCCCTCTGCCATCCGTTGTAGGATTCATGCTGGCTTGCTTGGTTATTGCCTTGATCCTGGCCCTGCCAGCTCTGCTTTACCCCGCAGTGCGGGCGACCCACATTGACCCCGCAGTCGTCATGAGAGAGGTGTAAGCTGGTGTCGCTCCTTTATCTGGTGCTACGAGGTCTAAAGGAGAGACAATTTAGGAGCCTGCTCATTGCATTTTTTATTCTCGTCCTGACCGGGTTCCTGTTAGCGACTACGGTGATCTTGTGGGGGATGGAGGAGAACCTGCGCATTGGAATGGAGAGGTTGGGGGCGGACATTGTCGTGATACCTTTTGATGTAACTGAACAAGCTCAAGAAGAGGTACTGGCCGGGATGCTCCCTGCAAAAGATTCAATGCCTGCTGATCATGTCCGAAGGATTTTAGAAATGAAGGCTGTGAAACGGGCGAGTCCTCAGCTTTATTTAAGTACGATTAAAGGTTCGCCTTACTCCTCTGCTGACGAACTGCGTATTGTGGCTTTTGATCCTAAGACCGATTTTACTATCCTTCCCTGGCTGAAATATAAACTGCCAAAGCCCTTGGGCATTCGTGATGCCATTGGAGGAGCCTTAATCAATAAGATTGATCCTCCAGAGCATATTTTAGCGAACGGTTACGAATTAGCTCTTGTCGGTAAACTTGAACCAACGGGGATATGGTTTGACCAGACGGTTTTCGTTACGTTTGAAACGGCTCGGGACATGATAGCGAATGGACCGATTGCCGGTGACGTGTCCGCGGACACAGTGACTCGTATTGCTGTTGACTTGAAACCGGGCTATGATGCCGCGAGAACGGCGACCGAGATGTTGCTGGTGGCTCCTGGCATATGGCCAGTCCAGGCTACCAAGGTGATGACGACTTTGGCAGTCCAGAGAGCCGGGTTGATTCAAAGCTTGCTCTTAGCCTTGAGCATCATCTGGATATTTACAGTAGTGCTTACCGGCTTTGTCTTTTCTCTCATTGTCAACGAGCAGCGGCGTGAGATCGGTATGTTTCGGGCTGTTGGGGCCAGCCGCCATTTCATATTTCGACTGTTTTTGACAGAAGGCGCCATTCTGGCCAGTGTCGGAGGGTTAACGGGGATGATTGTGACCACGTTCCTGCTTTATTTTTTGAGGACATGGTTGATGTCTGCTTTTGAAGTACGAATATATCTTCCGTCTTTGCCTGGACTGGTCGTATCCATGATCGGTTGTTTTTTGATAGCTCTGCTACTCGTCTTGCCCGCTCTTCTTTATCCAGCTATTAGAGCCAGCCGCCTTGACCCGGCTGTAGCCATGAGAGAGGTTTAGCCATTGATTGAGATGAGGCAAGTGACCAAGATGTATTACCGGGGCAAACGTGGCAAACAAATACCGGTGATGGCCGTTGGCCAGATCGATTTAAAGGTGAACCCCGGTGAATTTCTGGTCATTACCGGACGCTCGGGCTGTGGAAAAACGACCTTACTCAATATGATTGCTGGTATGGCCAGGCCAAATTCAGGACAGGTGTTTGTTGACGGTGTCGATATCTGGACTCTGAAAGATGAAGAAATATCGGGTTTACGAAACCTGAAAATGGGCTTTATGTTTCAAGTTCCCAGCCTCATCCCCACGTTGAATGTTCTGGATAACGTGGTGGTGCCAACCATGTTCGCGCCCAAAGAAGCCCAGGGCGATGCCTACCAGCGCGCCAGGCAAGCCTTGGAGGCGGTGGGACTCCTTCAACGAATGGATGCATTCCCGCGCTACCTTTCTTCCGGGGAGGAAAAGAGGGTAGTTATTGCTCGAGCTCTCATAAACAAACCCCCGGTTCTTCTGGCTGATGAGCCCACAGCTAATCTTGACGAGCTTACCGAAAAGGAAGTCATGGCCCTTATCCAAAAAATTCATGAGGGGGGGACGACCATCATATTGGTTACTCATCACCCTAGCCTCATTGATTATGGGACGAAGCATCTCAAAATGTCCGATGGTAGATTTATAGCGGAGACGTGTGAAAGACAATCATGAAGATAATCGCAATTGTCCTGATCGTCTCGGGAATAGCTACAATTTTTGTCCCCTCCTTTTATACCTGTGCGGCTCATGGGAAGGCTATCGAACTCCCTGGTGGCAAAAGCGTTCAAATGAAGTGCTTGTGGACGGCACATGCAGAGATTGGACTGGGAGTTTTGTTGTTGGCTGTGGGTGTATTTCTCTTTATCAGCCGTAAATTGGAGTCAAAAAGATTCCTCTCGCTATTAGCTCTTATCCTGGGGATTCTTATTATCCTTTTTCCTACAGCGCTTATTGGAGTCTGTGCCAATCCTGATATGTCGTGCGTGGTGCTGATGAAACCAATCCTATTGCTTATCGGGGCGGTTGCTGGTGTATTGGGCATTGCGGCAACTGCGTGGAATTTTATCATCCAATCGTAGAGCGAATGATGGACTACCTCTCGCCATTCACTAAAGGAGGCAAAACGATGGAACCCACTGGGAAACCTGAACCAGCTAACTGGGAGATAACGGCGTTTTCTCTCCGATGTGATTACATCGGTGATATGGTTACGGTCAGGGTTGCCCGAGACTGGCTGGCAACATGCGCCTGGTATCTTAAGTACAAGACTAATGCAACTAAGGAGAGTAAGCAGGGAATTGACAAGGCAATCAAGCAGAGAATAGACAAATGTCTTGGCCCTAACTGTCCCATTGTTACAAAATATCGAGAAAAGCTTATTGAAGAAGAGTTCGGGAAGAAATAGCAGGGAATGTCGCTGCTGAAGATGGGAAAGCTTACGGCCACGATAGAATAAGGGCGTCAAAAGGTTTGAGAAGCGGGGGGATAAGATGGACCTTCACAGTTTTACTATTTGTGACCTTTTCAAGAGAAATGCACGGTTGTACAAGGCAAAGACAGCACTTCGATTCGATGGCAAGGGAATCACTTTTGGTGAGCTGTTCGACCAGATAATGGCATTGACTGGGTGGTTCACTTCTAAAAGGCTTTCCAAGGGAGATCGAATCGCTATCTTGACGAAGAACCGTCCCGAATTCTTCCCATTGATCGGCGCCACGGCTGCCTTGGGTGCGATCATGGTTCCTATCAATTTTCGTCTTTCAACCGATGAGATGAAATATATCTTGTCGGACATAGAGCCGGTGATGCTCTTTTTCGAGCCCGATTTCGAACAGATCATCCCTGATGTTTCATCGGCTTGTCGGTCGTTAAGGGAACTCATCATTTTTGGACCATCGAAAGGAAACTATACCCCTTTCAATTCTCTCCTAAGAAACAGACCCGGAGAGGCGGTGGAATTGCGAGATGACAGCCCCGTTGTGATCATCCACACGGCTGCCACTCAAGGTCAACCCCGGGGGTCCGTCATCAGCCACCGGAACCTCATCTCCTGTGCGAGCCAAGTCGTGAATCTGGTTGGTCTGACCGATAGAGATATTTATCTGAATATTCTTCCCCTGTTTCACATTGTGGGCATGATGAGTGCCCTGACGATTGTGCATGTCGGAGGAACGAACGTGATCGTCTCAAAATTTGACCCGAAGGCTTCAGGCAAATTGATCGATCAAGAGAAAGTTACCCTTATCGGCGACTTCCCTCCCATCCTGAGTCAGCTGCTAGACGAACAGACGAAAGGAGAATGTACACTTTCATCTTTGAAGAATATTCTCGGCGTGGAACTGCCTGACACGGTAAAGAAGTTTGAAAACCTTGGCTATGGCCAATTCTGGGTAGGGTACGGTCAGACAGAGACCATGGGCTTCACTTGCAACTGCCTCAGCAGGGAAAAACCCCTCTCCGCTGGAAAACAAGGGCCATTGGTCGATCTAAAAATCGTAGATGAATTTGACCGTGAGGTCGAGGTAGGTCAGCCCGGAGAGATCGTGATCCGAGGTCCCCTCGTTTTTCAAGGATACTGGAGGCAAGAAGAATTAACCCAACACACTTTTAGGGAAGGATGGCATCACACGGGAGATATAGGTCGTCTCGATCAAGACGGATATATCTTTTTTGTAGGGAGAAAGGCTGAAAAAGAACTGATCAAGCCCGGTGGAGAGAATGTCTATCCAATAGAGGTCGAAAAGGTAATCCTCCAACATCTTGGAGTTCATGAGGTTTCGGTCATCGGAGTGCCCGATCCGAAATTTGGCGAGGGGATCAAAGCAATTTGTGTCCTTAAACCGAATGCGAAACTGACGGAGCAGGAGTTGATCGATTTTGTAGCTGCAAGGATCGCCCGATATAAAAAGCCAAGGCATGTCTCGTTTGTCGACACACTTCCGAAAAGAGAGGATGGCTCGATCGACCGAGAAAAAGTGAAGGAAATGTACGGTTCGGGTGTGAATACTTAAAAGCCTGATCAAACCGACGGCGAACGAAGGGCCGCCTTTTGATTCTTTTCTTCTTTCCAGGTTTCTTTAAAGTAGTCGATAAGATCTGTAGTGCCCTCCCTTTACAAAAAGGGGGGGATTCCACATGCCGCAGGTAGCCGACGTTACATATTTATTTCCAAATTTCCTTAAAATAATCAGCCAGAGAAGGATTGAAGTCATGAATCTTCTTCTTCATCTCTTGCCCCCGGACATCCACTGTCCAGCCATTCCAATCCTCCCTTTTCGGATCCATGCCCAGAATCTGCATTTCCCGGAGGGTATGGATGGAATATTTTAAAGGGTTCTCCAGGCTCTCCCCGATATCGCCGATACAGCACATCCGGGTGCCCTGGTACCGGCGAAATGCTTTCTCGTAAAGTTCCTTCGTGGTAATGGAGCCGGGGCTGATCACGGAGAGGTCGGTAAGCGGAAGTCCCGGAAGGTTCCCGACTTTCGAGACCTCAAAGATGCATTGAAAGAAGACAGGGATCAATTCTACATTCTTCTTTAAGCATTCTTGGTAAATTCGCTGGATGCCTTCCAGGCTGCCGCACGCCGTAATGACATAGACTTGCTTGGGCAGGTGATGAGCAAAACTGTTTCTTAAAAAATAAGCGATCGTTGAGCCCGAGGCGATGGCCGTATCGGGGATCAGCCAGGCTTCCCCCCGATATTCTCCGATAAAGTCTCCGGCATGAATCTCCCAATCGGTACCCTCCCGGTTGAGGACTCTTTGAAGTTTGATGAAACCGGTTGGAAGAAGGAGGTGGTCATAGGGTGGGGCGCATCCGAACGCATACTGGAGGTCGAAAGGGTAGGCGCCCCTGAGAATAATATATTGGCATAGTTCTTTGCCGCTAAGTTGTTCGAAGAATAACTCAACGAAGGATTTCGCGATGTAACGGATCAGATTGAATTTTGGCCGGCCGCTGATCTCTCTTCCGAGAAGGAATTGTTGACCGGCATCGCTTTCGACGACATAAATCAAAGGAGGAATGGTCCGGTCATTCCGGAGATGACGCACCTCCCATGCCCTGACATTTCCAGTCGCAGTGATGCTGTAAGGGCTGCCTACATTTTCGAGAAAGGCACGTTCTGTCATTAAGTGTCTCCTGCTTTGTGCTTGAAACTGTAGCGCCCCCATTTACTGGGGGCGAACTGAGAAATCCCGTCGGCTACAGGATTTCCACGTTTGATTGGTAAACTATTTAGGAACCACGCCGCTTGCAAACTTCTCTGTATAGACTTTTTTTACATCCGGCATCTTTTCTAAGAGCCCACCCTTGAACATATCCCTGGCCACATTTTCCCATTTCTTTGGAAGAATGTAACCCAAACCGTTCTTTCTGGTATCAGGGGTGATCATTAATGCCTTCATCGGAGCGACAGCATCCATCTCGTGCGCCAGGTCAAGACCCTCGTTGATCTTTTTCAAAATGTCAAAGGCCTCTCTGGGATTTTCAAGAGCCCATTGGAATCCCTTATATCTCCCTGTCACCACCGCCTGAACGACATCCGGATATTTCTTGAGAATCTCTTCTGTCGTGAAAAGGACATTATCCATCCAGTCAATCCCTAAATCTCTATAGTCGATCGTGTAAAATGTTTTCCCCATTTTTTTCATCTCGCGCTGGGCCGTGATCAATTCGTTGTACGTCATCGCAGAGGCCATGGGCCAGGTCCCGGCAAGCCAGGGCTTGATATCCCCTCCCTGGTTTTGAATCGTAAACTGTTTTTCCCATCCCTTGCCCACAGCACATTTTGCCTTGGAGTCGTAACCGATCCAGATACCGAAGTCCCCCTTAATGTCTTTGGCGGATTTAATCGGCTTCCAGCTGATGATTCTCATAGCGCTGGTTTGAAAATCGACGCTCAGGGCAACCAGGTCGATCCCTTCCTTTTCTCTTGCCCGGATGAGATTTTCCGGATAATCGTTTCCAAAGGCGACATTTCCAGATCTCACCGAAGCAACCACCTTTTGAATCGGAGAGATCCCAGGCCCTCCCTGGACCTCTTTCACTTTCACTTTCCCGTAAAAGCCCTTATCCATGGCCACCCAGCCGCCCGCCGATTCCATATGGACAAACCAGGCCTCATGGACAATGGACTCCTTTTCCTGGCCGATGGCATAGCAAGGCAGACTCATGACCGTCAGCAATATGAAGCATGATAACAATCTTTTCATGTTTGTCCCCTCCTCCTTTTTTAAATTGCGGATTGCGGAATTCGGATTGTGGAATTAACCCGCAAATCCGAAAGCCACTTTTTCATTCCGCATTCTACATTCCGAAATCCGAATTCGAGTCACCTCCTTTCTTCGGAAATATGCCAGGCGATCGTCTTTTTTTCGATGAGGGCGATCATTCCGACAAGAGAGAGCCCAAGCAGCGAACAGGCGATAATACTGGCAAAAACTCTGGGGGTGTCCATGATGTAGATGGCGTCGACGATGAGAAACCCCAATCCCCGATAGGCCCCGAAGACCTCCCCGACGACGGCGCCGATCACGGCCAACGTCCAGGCAACTTTAAAACTGGCAAATACCTGTGGAAGTGCAAAGGGGAATTGGAGGTACCAGAATTTTTGCCATCTGGATGAATGATAAGAGTCCATCCATTTCATCTCCGCGGCGCCCACCGAGGCAAGCGCTTTGAAGGTTGGCCCTAAGACCGGGAAGAAAACACAGATGATGGCGGTCACGACTTTGGAACCCATCCCGCTTCCGAAGATGATCACAATGGGTGCAGCAATAGCAACGATCGGAGTACTGTTCAGGATCACGGCATAGGGGTAGAACATTTCTTTCAAGGGCCGGTACCAAAGAAAAAGAATGGCTGTGACAATGGCGGACAAGGACCCGACGAGGAATCCGACGCATGCCTCGAAGAAGGTCATGAGTGTGTGGGAGGCGAGGAGTTGAAATTTAGCGACGATATAGGAGATGATGACAGAAGGTGTGGGAAGGAGAAATTTTGGAATCTCCAGCCATCTCACCAGAAGTTCCCATAGCAATAAAATACCGAGGATTGATCCGACGGAATAAGGGTTCATCTTCTTAATTTCGGATTTCGGAATTCGGATTTCGGATTTCGGAATTTTAAACCCGAAATTAAATATCTGGAGCTCTAAACTTGATAATCCGCATTCCGCAATCTAAAATCCGCATTTATAGGTGGTTTTGATTCCTAAATTTGCCTTGATAGGAGGCTTTTCCCTCCGTGCGCTCAAGGATGATTTGACAGATTCGAACACCGGGTTTGAGGACAAGAGGAAACGGCGCCAGGTTTCCGATCTCAAGCACCTGGCGATTGTTGATCCCGGGTTGAACAAAGCTTGCGGTCATATGAATGACCAGGCCCATTCGAGCAAAACGGCTCCTTCCTTCAAGCCAGCCACAAATATTATCGGGTAATTTAATTCTTTCGTGGGTAATCCCCAAGGCGGTCTCACCTGGCATCAGGGTGAAAGATTCGTCTGTCTCGAGATGTTCCGTCAGGCCTTCAACCGATATGTTATCTTCGACAACACAGGCATTTCTCAGTTTCTTAAAAACTCTGAACTCGCTTCCCAAATGGAGGTCAATGGAACCCGGACCGACCTGGCCCTCCTCGAAAGGCTCGATTTCGACGGTTCCCTGGCTGATCTCTTTCAGAATTTCTTCTCTTGTCAAAACTCCCATAAAATGACCTCCCTTTACCCGATCGTCGGATGAACGGTCAAGGGTTTTTGGAGTAAAGAGGAAGAAGGCGAAATATTCTGATGGTATTCCTGGATCGACTTCACCGACATTCCTCTCCTCAAGGATTCAATCCCATTGACGACCGCCTCCGCACCGGAGAGAGTGGTGACGCAAGGGATGTTATGTGCCACGGATTGACTTCGGATGGCCACTTCATCGGCCTTGGGCTTCTTTCCACTGGGAGTATTGATCACCAGGTTGATCTCTCCATTCTTTATCTGATCGACGATATCCGGTCTTCCTTCCCCGACCTTAAAAACGGTTTGGACAGGAATGCCGTTATTGGCCAAGACCTTAGCCGTTCCTTTGGTGGCTACGATCTCAAATCCAAGGTCAACCAGCTTCTTTGCGAGGAAGACGATGGACCGTTTATCCTTGTTCATGACGCTGATAAAGACCTTCCCCGTCAGGGGGATATTCACCCCGGCACCGATTTGAGATTTGGCAAAGGCCATTCCAAAGTCGGTATCAATCCCCATCACTTCTCCGGTGGATTTCATCTCCGGGCCCAGAACGGTATCGACTCCATAGAAACGGTTGAACGGGAAGACGGATTCCTTTACAGCTATATGATGGATCTCAACTTCTCCCCGGATCCCCAGCTCATCGAGCCTTTTCCCCACCATCACCTTGGCAGCCACCTTTGCCCAGGGAACCCCGGTCGCCTTACTGATGAAGGGAACCGTTCTGGAGGCTCTTGGATTGACTTCCAGGACATAGATGGTATCGTTTTTGATCGCATACTGAATATTCATCAAACCGACCACCTGGAGCTCCCTGGCCAGGGCATAGGTGTTTCGTTTCAGACCCTCGATCAAATCATCGCTCAGAGAATAAGGCGGCGTGACACAAGCACTATCCCCGGAATGGATTCCGGCCTCTTCGATATGTTCCATGATCCCGGCGATGACACAGGTTTTTCCGTCAGCGACCGCATCGACATCAATCTCGATGGCGTCCTCCAAAAATTTATCGATGAGAATGGGGTGTTCAGGAGAGGCCTCCACGGCACGGCGAGCAAAGCCTTCCAAGGCTTCCTCATCGTAAACAATCTCCATGGCCCTTCCCCCTAACACATAAGAGGGCCTCACGACGACCGGATAGCCGATCTCTTCCGCAACCCCTCTCGCCTCCTCCACTGAATTGGCCGTGCCATTCCAAGGCTGGATGAGGCGCAACTTCTTGAGAAGCGCTTTGAAGCGTTTTCGATCTTCGGCCAGATCGATGTTATCAGGACTCGTTCCAACGATTTTCACTCCTGCCCTCTCCAGAGGCACGGCCAGATTGAGAGGGGTTTGGCCTCCGAATTGGACGATCACTCCATCCGGTTTTTCGATATCGATGATGTGAAGGACATCTTCAAAGGTGAGGGGCTCGAAATAAAGTTTGTCAGAGGTATCGTAGTCCGTCGAGACGGTTTCCGGATTGGAGTTCACCATGATCGTTTCATAATCCAATTCTTTTAAGGCGAAGGAGGCATGGACGCAGCAGTAGTCGAATTCGATCCCCTGGCCGATTCGATTGGGACCTCCCCCTAAAATCATGATCTTCTTTCTCGAAGAGACCTTGGATTCATCTTCTGTTTCGTAAGTCGAATAGTAATACGGGGTATAGGCTTCAAACTCCGCCCCACAGGTATCCACCAGTTTGTAAGTGGGAAGAATCCCTTTCTCCTTTCTCATGTTTCGGAGAGTGGTTTCGTCAAACCCGAGGAGGTGGCCCAGCTGGAAGTCGGAGAAGCCGAACTCCTTTGCCTTCCTTAATAGAGGCTCTGGAAGTTGAAGTTGATCAGGAGTCAGCGCTTTTTTCCAGAGCTCCAGGTCCCCCACCTTTGTTCCGTAAGACCGAATCTCCTTTTCAAGGTCTGTGATCTCTTGAATATTGGTAAGAAACCAGGGGTCGATCTTTGTCAGCTCGTGAATCTCTTCGACCTTCACTCCCAAGAGCAAGGCGTCTCGAATATAAAAGATTCTCTCCGCATTGGGAGTGGAGAGCTTCTTCCTTACCTCTTGAAGGAGGTTGGCCCGTGCGCCTTCACTGGAACTCTCCGCGGGAAAGGGGAATTTATCCCTTCCGTCCGCCCCCAGACCCTGTCTCCCGATTTCCAAAGAGCGGAGTCCTTTTTGGAGGGCTTCTTTAAAAGTCCGGCCGATCGCCATGGTTTCACCGACCGACTTCATCGAAACGGTCAGTGTTGGATCTGCTCCGGGAAATTTTTCGAAGGTAAATCTTGGAATCTTCACCACGCAATAGTCAATGGTGGGTTCAAAACAGGCAGGCGTCCTTTTTGTGATGTCATTGGGAATCTCATCAAGCGAGTAACCCACCGCCAGCTTTGCCGCCATCTTGGCAATGGGGAATCCGGTCGCCTTGGAGGCGAGGGCCGAAGAGCGCGAGACCCTGGGGTTCATTTCAATGATGACCATTCGTCCATCCTCAGGGCGAATGGCGAACTGAATGTTAGACCCTCCCGTCTCGACTCCAATTTCTCGAATGGCCCGAATGGCTCCATCCCTCATCCTCTGATATTCTTTGTCCGTCAGTGTTTGAGCAGGGGCAACCGTGATGCTATCACCCGTATGGATGCCCATGGGATCAAAATTTTCAATCGAACAGATGATGACGACATTGTCATGGAGATCCCTCATCACCTCCAACTCGAACTCCTTCCATCCGAGAACGGACTCTTCAATTAAAATCTCCCCGATCATGCTCCACTCGAGTCCACGAGCCGCCATCTCTTCGAATTCTTCGATATTGTAGGCCACTCCACCCCCTGTCCCTCCCAGGGTGAAACTGGGCCGGATGATGAGGGGAAAACCGATCCCCTTTGCCACCTCCAACGCTTCGGTCAGCGAATAGGCTAACCCGCTCTTGGGGAGGTCGAGGCCGATCTTCCTCATCGATTCCTTGAAGAGATTTCGATCTTCTCCTTTCTTGATGGCTTCATACTTGGCCCCAATCATTTGAACGCCGTGTTTCTGGAGCACTCCGGATTCGTACAGGGCGACGGAGACATTGAGACCTGTCTGGCCGCCTAACGTGGGGAGAAGGGCATCTGGCTTTTCACGCGCGATGATCTTTTCTAAAATTTCCGGAGTGATCGGTTCGATGTAAGTCCGGTCAGCCATCTCAGGATCGGTCATGATCGTCGCGGGATTGGAGTTCACCAGCACCACCTCAAACCCTTCTTCCTTCAGGGCCTTACAGGCCTGAGTGCCGGAGTAGTCAAATTCGCAGGCCTGGCTGATCACGATGGGTCCGGAGCCGATGATCAGGATTCTTTTGATGTCCGTCCGCTTAGGCATGGGAATGAAGCTCCATCATCTTCACAAATTCGCCAAAGAGGGCTTGCGTATCGTGAGGCCCTGGCGAAGCTTCGGGGTGGTATTGCACGGAAAAGATCGGAAATCGTTTGTGCCTCATCCCTTCCAGGGTTTGGTCGTTGAGATTGACCTGGGTCAATTCAACCTCCGCCGGATCCAACGAGCGGGGGTCAACACAGAACCCATGATTTTGGGTAGTGATCATCACCTTCCCTGTTCTCAAATCTTTGACAGGCTGATTGGCTCCCCGATGACCAAATTTCAGTTTAAACGTTCGTCCTCCGAGAGCTAATCCTAAAAGTTGGTGTCCCAGGCAGATGCCAAAGATTGGCTTTTTTCCAATGAGTTGGCGGACGGTCTCAATGGCATAGGGAACTCCCTCCGGGTCACCCGGACCATTGGATAAGAGAATTCCGTCCGGGTGAGAGGAGAGAACGGATTCCGCTCCGGAGGAAGCGGGAAGGACGGTGACTTCGCAATTCCAATCGCGAAGGGAGCGAAGGATATTATATTTGATACCGTAGTCCAAGGCGACCACCTTCGGTCGAACGTGGGAGGTACGGGATGGAAGGTGGTGATTCAAGAATTGAGAATCATTACCATCCGTCCATGGGAAGGATTTCTCACAGGTCACCTCTTTGACTAGGTCCCGGCCGATCAGGCCAGGAGAGGTCTTGGCTTTTTCAATCAGACGATCTCGATCGAGGTCATCCGTAGATAGGACAGCTTTCATGGCACCCGCCAGGCGGATGTGCTTGGTAATGGCGCGGGTATCCATGCCCTCCGCTCCCATAATGCGGTGACGGGTCAAATAATCCGAGAGAGATTTATTGCCACGCCAGTTACTGAAGATGGGACTGTTCTCTTTGACGATGAACCCTTCTACCTTTGGGTCCTGGGATTCGATATCCTCTTGATTGATTCCATAGTTTCCGATGAGTGGATAGGTCATGATGACGATCTGACCTTTATAAGAGGGATCAGTGAGGATCTCCTGGTAGCCGGTCATGCTGGTATTAAAGACAACTTCCCCTGTCTTTTCTCCCAAAAACCCGAACGACCACCCCTCAAATACAGCCCCATCCTCTAAAGCCAGTATGGCTTTCTGTTTCGATTTCATTTGGAATCCTTGTTTAATTGAGGTAGCGTTCCGACATTTCCGGAACGGGACCCTTCGACGCCCTCAATAAATGAGAGCGCTACAAATGTTAAATGGGTGAGGCACAATGGGGTCATAAAAAAAGACCCCCGATCCCGACTGAACAGGAGCGAGGGTCTCTAAGTTGTCTCACTCGTTTGACCATAAAAAATTTTCTTTACTTCATCTTAATTTTATTAACACACCCACTTCTGATTGTCAAGATTTTCGATTACCCTTTAAGCATACAAGTATATCTTCGTCTTGGTGGGTCTGGCCATCAGTTTTTCGATTTGTGCATGGATCTTCTTCCTGGCCGGATTCTTTTCCCACGTCTTCCAGTCTTCGACATTCTGCCATGTGGTGATCACAATATAGTTGTGGGGATCGTCTTGTGCCCGAAGCGTTTCTCCCGAAATATATCCCTTTGAGGGAACTGCTTTGGCTCTCAATTCCCTGAGCATTTTGGCAAAATCCGGTTCTTTACCCTTCTTGACCTTCCGATCGATGATGATCCTTACGGCCATAGGTTCCTCCTCCCCATTTTTTTTGGATGATACCAGTTCTCCTTATGGATTTCAAGCAAAAATTACGATGGCTTCTGTGAGATGGAATTCACTGTGAGAAGGAGAGGGGATAAATTGTACCTATTGTAGTGAATCAAAGGCTTCTTTACATTAATTCCGAGGCCGTCATTCCCGCGAAGGCGGTAATCCAGCCCACAGACACTGGATTCCGGGTCAAGCCCGGAATGACAAATAATGGAAAGAGATTTCTGAATCACTGCACTAGTGATAACCCTCCAACTCACCCTTCGGTAGAATCCATCGAAAACTCTCGCGCGTGATGGTTTTCAGCCCTCCGTCGATAAGGGCTGTGAGATGGCTGTTTTGTCGAGAGAAACCCAGACCAAAGATATTTTCCAGTTTCATCAGGCGGCCCATGATCTCTTCCCATTTTTTATCATCAATCGGTTGTACCGCACAACTCTTGTATTGTCCTTCCTCCAACCTCTCCTTAGGGTCGTAGAAGATCACTTCTCCGGCAGAGGCACCTGCCAGGATTTTGGCTCCAGTGTATGGGGAGTCCATTTGACGGAGCATTCCGTCATACCCCCGGAAGAGGCCGAGCATGATGACGGATCCACCCATTAAGGCCTGGCAGAGATGCTCGTACGCAGTCCCCACGATGTTCACCTCAAGCCCCGGGCCTCGAGGATCGCTCACCGCGCAGACCCATCCCCGGTCTACGACGTTGCCGAGGATATTGAATGTCCCTCCCTTTGCAGAGTATCCCGTCACCTTCCCCACGTCACCATGGATCTCAAGTGTTCCGGAATGCATGACCATTCCGGTGAAGTTTTGAGCATGGCCATGGACACGGATCAAGGTTCCCATGTTGAATGCACCGCAATACTCACCCGGGCTTCCATAAACATCCACGATCGTATCGGAGGTATTACCGGAACCCATTCCCATGCCAATCCCCCGCTGGCCTTCCGCCCTGTAGACGATGAATCTTCTCCATCCCATCCGATGGGCATGGTCGAGAAAACAGCTCAGCACCTTCAACGGATCGGTGCCTTCGGGTCGAAACCCCCGGCTGTCAACGATTAAGATCTGTTCTGTTCCTTCAGGTTTTTCGAGCTTTTCAGCATCGGTCAAGCCAACACGAACAATTCCATTTTCACCCTTCGCCCGATCCAAGACCGAGTCGATATGGCCTTGGAGGATATGTTGAAGAGTCCCTCTATCTTTATCTCCGGTTTCCCAACCCGGCAGATAATCGTAGATTCGGGTCAGTTCTTTTACTGCTTGGGCTGTTGAGGCGTTCCTCGCTATCTCCTCCAAAGCGGTTTTGAATTCGCCAAACCCCCATCGGGATAGCCGATCTCGTACAAAGACGGAAGGATCGGATATTTTCTCGATTCCTATGCCGCCGGACACCGAAGGGATGGACTTCGCAGAGGGATACGTCCCGTGGGGAATATCCAGCCGTTTGCCGAATTTGTCTAATACCTCGTGGCCTGTGATTTTTCCCTTCTCGTCGTAGAAGACCCTGCTCACCATGCCCGTGTTGACTGTGAAGGTCAAGGGTGGCCGGGTGCTTCGCACAATCCCCAGACGATGAAGCTCCTGCAACCCGGCATCACTTCCTTGTTTCTCGGAACAGATGATGCTTACGAAATTGTCTCCGTCGTCGTAGAGCATGGCCACGTTGGGCCGAAGCAAGGATGGGTCAATAATATCCAACCGCTCGATGACCCTGCGATAGGGGTCGATCCGGCCGCAAAGGTATTGGTACGGACCGTCTGGAGCACTTTCCAACTCTACCTCCTGGACATGCTCGAAACGGCTCTTTATCTCGGGAGGCAACTGGGTCAGCTTCCACCCTGTCGTGGGTGAGAAGGATTCCACAAGAGCGTCGAAAGGATAAAGTAGATATTGGCTAAGCAGGTGGAGTTTAAGAGACGCCACGGCTGTATCGGTTTGAGCCAAAGGCGTCAAGTTGAATTGTGAGATGCGATTCAGCATCGTGCGGTAGTTCGTCGTCTCCCCATTATGGGTCAGGGCTGTGTGAAGCTCAGCAAAGGGGTGGGCATTCATCTGATCCACCACAGAGCCAGTGGCCAGGCGTCGATGGATAACGTTCACAGGCGCTTCAGGAAGCTCCCATGGAATTTCCCGGCCGTCGCTCTTCCAGCAGCCGGAGTTTTTACCGCACGACATCACCGCCGCTTTCTTCTGCAAAACCTCTGCGTAGTTCTCCCGAGTGATCTTTCTGGAAAGGCGGTAGATGTACTCGTCCTCGGCCTCCTGCAAGAAATCTACGTTCGTTCTATAATTCTCAACGGTCAGATCTCGGTAGCGCATCTGACGGGGCGGCCAGACGGGGTCCTTCAGCAGGTCATTCTCTACAAAGCGATACAACTCTTCACGTCGCACCCGCACAAAGAATCGGAACACATCGCCCGGATCCTTCTCGCCAAAGAGCCGGAAATCCTGTTCGTGACCTTCCTGATCGAGCCGATACGGGAAACGGCACTTCTCCAGATCGCCGTTGAAATCATCCAGTTCGACCCCCGTGAAGTAGTGGTCAGCGATTTCTTGCATGATATGACGGCGCTTGACCAAGACCTCCTGCCTGGCTCGCCGACGAAGTTCTGCCGGATCGAGAGCCGGTTCTCTGGACGCATATTCCTGTTCTACGTCGGATTGAAGTATGCCCTTGACCAAGACCTGCAGGGCATATTGATCCATATGAAGGGGGTAACAGCCTCCTTTCCAAATTCCAACCCCATCCATGCCGCGGTTACCCATACGTTCAAGCATCAAGTCCATTACGTGACTCGGGATGAAATGGTTGGAGACAATGGCAGCGACTCCACAATCCGAGGGAGCGGGCATCGGATTTGCTGCCATGTGCGGTGAGGCTTCTCCTTGCCTGCCGAAAGGCTGAGCCAATGAAATCTCAGCCCTACGACGGCGACGCTCCCGGACTCTCTCTTCGAGAAGCGGCCATTGGATGCAATCATAATGGCCCCGAAGCTCC
Organism: Thermodesulfobacteriota bacterium; assembly: GCA_049684675.1. Lineage (GTDB taxonomy): Bacteria > Desulfobacterota > BSN033 > BSN033 > UBA1163 > UBA1163. The sequence goes on from JBAVGF010000368.1 coordinate 25,723, forward strand.
CGAATGTCTTTCATACCCAAGGCCGCAAGGGCCCTGATCGTCTGAGCCTGGAGAATTGAACGGAAGTTGATGATCTGTTGGGCGTTTATTTCGACATCGCGTAACAGCTGCATTCTCGGTTCAATGGTGGAGATGCCGCTCCGGCACCCTGACTCGCAGTTGCGGTCCCGAACACAACCGATGGCCACAAGGTCTGCAGTACCCAGGACGACACCGTCGAGTCCCAGTGCGATCCCCTTGATCACGTCTCCCCAGGTGCGAAATCCGCCGCTTCCCATGAAAACAACGTAATCTCTCAGTCCGTCGTCCATCAATTTTTCATGGCAAAGGGGGATCGCGTACTCCATGTGCATTCCCATCTGGCCCTTGATGATGTCCGGAGCTGCGCCTGTGCCTCCGCGGGGCCCATCCAGCCAGACCTCGATCACCATCCGGTTATCCTTGGCGATGCGGGCGAGGCCGGAGACGATGAACTCAATATCGGGAGAGGGCGAAACTTTGATACAGATGGTCGTACGGCGGTTGATCATGCGGACAGCGTCGATGAATGCCTTCACATCTTCGATCGAATAGCAATTATGAAAAGGGAAGGGAGAGATCAGGCTGACGCCTTCGGCCACTCCCCGCAGCCTCGAGACCAGACCAAAGACTTTTCTTCCCAGCAAGTGACCGCCGACTCCTTGTTTGGCTCCCTGGCTGTAAGCGATTACCACGCGGCGGGCACGCCGGATACTCTCCTTGGTCACTCCAAATAACCCGGTCTTGAGCTGAGTGGAGACATAAGGCTCGTCTTCGGGCGTGACAATCGGGACGTACTGGACCGGCATGGAAGCCGGATATTTTCCTAGCGCATCCAGCAATCCCGTATATTCAGGGGATTCGTCCAGCCCCTCGCGGACCCTTTTGATCAACTCCTCCACAGGGATGAGTTTTCTCTCTTCCATCAATTGTCCCAAAAGGGCCACTTGTTGATCCGTTAAGTCCAGGGGATTCCACTTCGAATCAAGGATGAAAAAAGTCGGGTATCCGCCCTCGCCGGTATCCATCTGGGTCCCGAGGGCTCGCGTTGCCAGGACGCGGGCGCGCCAGGTCCCCGGCCCGATCGACCCAACAGACATTCCGGCTCCGACAAAGGGTGCCTTCAGTCGCAATGGAGGGGCGATCTGAAGAGCGGTTGACACTTCCTCCAGCTTTCCCTCCGGGATCGTGTCAGGGTTCTGCCCAAACTGGACGTGGATGAAATCGAAGCCATCCCCGAGATTGCCTCGCTCCTCCGTATGGCTGAGCAGAAGCGTCTCCCGGTCTCCACTGGCCATGCGGCCAACGGATGCGATGAGGGAAGCCGGCCAGACATAATCGCGATCAAAGATGCGATAGCATGCGGGCTTGAGGTTACAATTGTAGAACCGGTGCGGGAGACGCGTGGGCTGGATAAAATTCTTCAATTGACTGTACCGCCATCCGAAACCATCTCCCTCTCTCTGCATACGGGCCCGGTTGGATTGGCTGTTTCGGTCCAGGCGGCCTGGGTTCTTAAAGATGTCGTAAACCCGTTCCTCAAGGTCGTCAAAAATGACCAGCCGATTCTCTTCGCCCACGGTCTTCCTGATCTCCTTAAACCCGGAGGCACCGAGGACCTCGATGATCTGAACATTCCATACCCGGATGAGGTTGGTGATTCGCTTTGCCAATGCCGGTGCATCGAGTGAAATCCGGATCTCTTCGCCCTTGAGGAATCTCTGCCGTGCCATTGGATCGGCGGTCAACAACACGGGCCAATCGATCTTTATTCCGTTGGCACCCCGCTGAATCGTTTTTTGCGAATCCGCTGCGGAGCGGATTCCTCCGGCCGCAAGGATTGAAAACCGGTGGCGCAGTTTTTGCTCGACCAGAAATCGATGAACCGCGGGCACGGCATCCGTGGTGGGGTAGTATCCTTTGTCCGCGTCGTAATCCGACGTGAGACACAAAATATCAAAAGGTGATCCGAATAAGGATTCCAGTTTTTGCTGAAATGCCGGCGTTGGCCTGAGCTCCGAATCCACATCGTCCTTATTGATCTTTATGACGGCGGAGAGAACAGCGGATCCAGGGAAGAGACGGTTCAATTCATCGATTCGTGCCAGAACCGTGTCGTCCAGTTCGATTTCTATCAAATCGCAAGAATGATTCTGAAAGACTTCAGGCCACTTCTTTCCCGCGGCCAGATTCCTAACGTCGTTTGCAGTCAGCCGGAGAACCAGAGAATCCATTTGATCCCCAATCTTCGACCCGTATTTCTCAACTTCTTCTAACCGGAGGGTGAGACGGGTTCCCATGGTTCGGGCTGCCTCAAACATGGAATCCAATAAGGTTTCTCCTCCATCCATCGGCATCACATCGAGGATGAGAGGCGTTTTCAGCCCGATCAGGCGGGGGGCAGGGGTCTCGATTCCGTGTCCGTTGAACGTCAAATATTTCGGCCGCTTCCCGAGGTGGACGGCGATGGCGTCTGCGGAGCTTTCGTAGAGGAGATTCTGCGCAGGTCCCACGATATGAAAGTGACCGAAACGAATGCCGTCGTTCCCGGAGCCGCGATGCGGGTCTCCCTGGCCCGTGCCGGAGACAGGAATTTTGCCTGTCGTTGCCTCCAGGTCAATGCGGCCGATGACTTCGCTTTTCCAGTACGGATCATCCAAGCTGAGATAGTCTGGATGCAGCTCAACGGAGGTCGCTGACAGTCCGGCTGCAATTTGTGGGCAGCGCTCCAAACACGCCCCACAGCCGCGACAGAGTGCTTCATCAGCAATCAGAACCTTACGGGGATCTGACTCGTCACGCTTCCGCACGCTATACATACAGGCATCGACACACGTTCCACAATGGAGGCAGTATTCCTCGTCGATGCGGACACGGTACCGCGGGAAAGTCTGGCGCTGTTCGTGAATCTTCTGGTCAAAACCCGTCCGGATCACATCGAGAAATCGGTAGAACTCCGGGCTTCTCTCCACTTCCTGGACAAAGTCTGTTACTTGTTGAATCGGAAAATCGATGGTTCGGGATAGAAACTTTTCCAGTTGATCGTAAAGCTCGCGATGTTTCAGATTCACCTGGCATTCTTCATCGCAACGTCCGCAGTGGAGACAGAAGTAGAGGGGCAGGAGCTTCGATAACTCGATCTTTTTTGTTTCCAGGGCCCGCTTCATGGTGAGCAGCTTTCCCCTCGCCGTGAGGGTTTCATCACCAGTGGCACGGTAAACAGGACACCGGGAGACGCAGTTTCCGCACTGGGCACAGGAGAGGACGTCGTTCGCGATCCCTTCAAGCCCCTCCGGGGCAACGGGGATACGCTGCCGAAGCGTCTTCTCCGGAATGACGGAAAAGAGCTTGAAAAGAAGCCATTGGGTTGAAGAGAGTTCGAGATTAAAGACATGAGACTGGAATAGGATTTTCTGGAGAGGCCCCAGTCTTCCTGAAACGCTGAAGAACTTTCCCGGATTGAGGATGCCTGCCGGGTCCACCTTTTTCTTATATCGAACCAGTTCCTTCAGCTCCTCCTTAGAATAGAGGTCGCGCAGGAAAGGCGTGTTCCAGATTCCCAACCCGTAGGGTTTGCCCTGGTAAAACTGAACAGCGAGCCTGACCATCATCGGGACAAGCATCAGGTCAATATAGAAGACGGCCTTCCGGTGGTCAGAGGCTACCATGGCAAGAAATAGGACTTGTTCTTGACTGATGAGATGAGAGGATGGGTAAAACGTCACACCGAGACGTTTGCCCCACTCGTTGATTTTTTCAAAGTAGGCAGCGACCTGATCCAGAGGGAGAAGCACCTCCGTGGCCAGAAGAGACGGTCCAAGATGCTTGATGGACATGGGAAGGAACCGCTCTTCCCAGAGGTAATTGGCCGATTCCTCATCCGCTGTCTGAATTCCCTGTTCCTCAAGATAAGCCTTGAGCCCATGGGCTTGCTCATGATCAGCAAATGCGACCAGAAGGAGATTTTTGTCTCCGATGGACATCTTGCCATTCGATTGCGTCTTGAGGATGCGTGCCAATTCGGTATGGTAAATGATAAGGTCGTGAGGTTTGAGTGAGGGATGGCGGGAAAGTTGTTGCGCAAAGGTATAGGCAGTAGAGGATTTTTCGAAGGGGAGCAAAAATGGAAACCATTGGGATGGTCGTCGTCCAACCTTGAGCGTAGCTCTAACGATAATTCCCATCTGGCCTTCCGTGGAAAGGAAATTGCTGATTTCTGGATCTTCCGCTTTCAGATCCCGAACTTTCCCTTGGGGTGTAATCACCCGAATGGAGATCAACTGTTTTCGTACGGATCCGTGGCGAAAGGTGCCAAATCCCATGCCTCCCGTGGCCATCCATCCCGCGAGGGTTCCGCCCTTTCCTGAGGTCATGCTGAGGAGGGTGAGACCATGGCGTTCGAGGTCGCGATGGATGTCGAGAAACCGGGCACCCGGACCCACGGTCAGCTGAAGCGCCGCCGGGTTGATTTCAATCTTGTCCATGAGTCCCAGATCAATCAATATGCCCCCTCGAGTGGGTACCGCTCCCCCATAACCCCAGGTTCCAGCGCCCCGAACGGTTACTGGGACTTTATGTTCTCGGGCAAAGGCAAAGATCTCCAGCAGGTGTTCTTCAGCGGTGGGCTGGAAAATGATATCAGGCAAGCTTTTCAGCATGAGGTCCCGGATCAGGGCCGGCAGATCAACGTTGAGATCTTGGCGGTAATATTCAAGTTTCTCCGGATCATCGGTCATCCTCAGACCGGGATTCCGATGTAAAAAGTTTTCGAGATCTTTGCTCCAAGTAAGTTTCACAACACTCACCATACGGATTTTCCTCGCTTTACCTCTGCAATTTTACATGAATTAATTAAAGATAACCCACGGATGAAGAAAACTCAATCTGTTCCTCTTCCCTTGGCCTCGTTAGATTTCTATTCAGCGCTCTCCTTCAAGAAGTCCCTTATCTAACGAAGCCCCCCTCCCACCAGGGGAAGGGGGGCTTCGAGTAAACAGGGGCTGCAAACAAAGGGAAGGGGAGGAAGACTACAGGATCGGAAGATACTTATCCAGCTCGAACTGGGAGACATGAGTGCGATATTGATCCCATTCGATCTTTTTGTTCTCAATAAATTTTTGGAAGATATGATCTCCCAATGTTTCTTTGACCAGCTCACTTTTTTCCGTGAGTTGGACCGCCTCCAATAAATTTCCTGGAAGAGAGTCGATTCCGTGTTTCTTCCTCGACGCCTCGGACATGTCAAAGATGTCTTCTTCAACAGGAGGTGCAAGTTCATATCCCTTTTCAATCCCCTTTAAGCCTGCGGCCAGCATGACGGCGAACGCCAGATAGGGATTGCAGGCGGGGTCGGGGGACCGAAATTCCATCCGTGTGGCTTTCTCTTTTCCCGGTTTATACATGGGGACACGAACGAGCGCCGATCGATTTCTACGAGCCCATGAAATATAGACCGGTGCTTCGTAGCCCGGGACAAGCCTTTTGTAAGAGTTCACCCACTGAGAGGTGATGGAGGTGATCTCCTTAGAATGTTTCAAGATGCCGGCCATATAAGACTTGGCAATCTTGGAGAGATGGAATTCATCTTTTGGATCGAAGAAGGCATTCTTATTGCCCTTAAAAAGAGATTGGTGCGTATGCATGCCACTTCCATTCTGGCCAAAGATGGGTTTAGGCATGAAGGTCGCATAGACGCCATGTTTCAACGCAATTTCCTTGACAACGAGCCGATAAGTCATCGCATTGTCTGCCATGGTCAGGGCATCGGTGTAACGAAGGTCAATTTCATGCTGGCTGGGAGCCACTTCGTGATGGCTGTACTCCACATGAATTCCCATGGCCTCCAAAGTTAAGATAGTTTCTCGCCGAAGCTCGGTCGCCACATCAAGAGGAGTGAGATCAAAGTAGCCTCCTTTGTCAAGAAACTGGGGCACTCCATCACTACTTTTGAAATAGAAGTACTCCAACTCAGGGCCGACGTAAAAGGTGTAGCCCAGGTCTTGCGCCTTTTTAAGGATTCTTTTTAAAACCCATCGGGGATCTCCTTTGTAAGGGGTTCCATCGGGTTCATAGATGTCTGCGAACATCCTGGCCACCGCATTCTCTTTAGGCCTCCATGGGACGATCTGAAAGGTTTTGGGATCGGGTTTGGCAATCATATCGCTCTCATCGATTCGGGCATAGCCTTGAATAGAAGAGCCGTCGAATCCCATCCCCTCTTCAAGAGCTCCTTCCAATTCATCGATGGTAATAGCAAACCCTTTTAAG
>JBAVGF010000369.1:0-10914 GCA_049684675.1 Thermodesulfobacteriota bacterium
ACCTCTTCAAGAGGCGTTCCTATTTCGAAGGGGATCACCTCGGGCCTCCCCTTCCGATCCCGCATTTCCTGCGGAAGGTGCTGGAGATCGACGACCTTCGGACTGCTGATCACCATCATGGATTCGATGGTGTTCTCCAACTCCCTGACATTTCCTGTCCATTCGTAATCCACCAGAAGATTCATGGCCCTCTGAGAAACTCCCTCCACTTTCATACGATACTTCTGGTTATATTTTCTTATAAAAAAATTGACAAGAAAAGGAATGTCGTCTCTTCGATCCCTCAATGCAGGGAGCTTGATGTTGACCACGTTCAGACGATAATAGAGGTCTTCTCGAAAGACCCCGCCCTTCACGGTCTCCTGAAGATCTTGATTGCTTGCCGCAATGATTCGGATATCCACTTTGATCGTCTTATTTCCCCCGACCCTCTCAAATTCGCCTTCCTGGAGGACCCGTAGAAGTTTGATCTGTGTGGCCGGAGGAATATCTTCTACCTCGTCCAGAAAAAGGGTTCCCTGATGGGCCAATTCAAATCGCCCTTTTCGAGAGGTGATCGCTCCGGTAAAAGCTCCCTTCTCATGGCCAAAAAGTTCACTCTCGATAATCCCTTCACTTAAAGAGGCACAACTCACCTTGATAAAGGGCATGCGGACTCGCGGGCTATTGTAATGGATGGCGTTGGCAATCAATTCTTTCCCCGTTCCGCTCTCGCCGATGATGAGGACAGAACTATCATAGGGCGCAATATGGCGGATGAGTTCAAAGATTTTTACCATCTTCTCGCTTCTTCCAATGATATTCTTGAAATGGAACTTGTCTTCCAACCGGGAGCGCAAATCCCGATTTTGGAGGATCAGCGTCTGTTTCTCCAACGCCCTTTCCACCAACAGGGAGATCACTCTCGGGTTGATCGGTTTTTCGATAAAATCGAAGGCACCCAATTTCATTGCCTGAACGGCCTTCTCGATCGTCCCTTGGGCAGAAATGACAATCACCTCCGTCTCCGGCCGGAGCCCTTTCACAGCTTCTAAGAGCTCAATCCCGTCCATTTTCGGCATGACCACATCGGTAATCACCAAATCCACGCTCTTGTGCCGAAAAAGCTGGAGGGCCTCTTTTCCATTCGCGGCCAGCAGGATTTCATGCCCCTTCTTTTTCAACAAAAGGCGAAGGCTCTCCCCAACCGTGGGATCATCCTCCGCAATTAAGATGACTTTCTTGTCCATAGCCTCAATAAGAAACCCTATGCGCATAGCGCTAAGCGCTGAGCGTTATTTTTGAGCAAGGGGAATTCGAATCTTAAAGGCGGCCCCTTTATTGACTTCACTTTTCACAGAGATTTCTCCATGATGGTCTGAAATAATCTTTTTGGCAATCGAGAGTCCCAATCCCGACCCCGTAGGCTTGGTGCTGAACATAAAATCGAAAATTCTGGGGAGATGTTCTTTAGAGATTCCCGCTCCATTATCCCGGATGACGACGAAGACATTTTTCCTGGATCCCCGTGTGAAGAGATGAATCTCCCCTTTTTCGGAGACCGCCTGAATACTGTTGACGAGGAGATTCGAAATAGCCAAATTGAATTGGCTGACGTCGATCTTCAGCAGGGGCAACTTTTTTTGAAAATGGGTTTCGACCTTTGCGTTCTTTATTTGGGCATCGGGCCTTAGAAGGCGAACCACGGAATCCAACACTTCATTCAACTGAATCCATTCGAATTTCAGGGGAGGGAGACGATTGAAATCCAAGAATTCTTTTAGGTTATTCTCCAGTCGGAGGGTTTCGTAGCTAATAAAATTGATCAGGGAATGAATCTCTTCCTTCTGGGAGAGCTGGACTTCTCCCCCCAACTCTTCTCTCAACAATTCAATGTTGATGTTCAAAGAGCTTAAGGGATTTCGAATCTCATGGGCCATCCATCTTGCCAGCATTCCAATGGTGGAAAGATCGCGGCTCTTGCTAATCTCCCTCAGGAGCAGACCTTTCTCCGTCACATCGGCAAACGTCGCCAAACATCCCAGGAACATCGCCCCTTTCTTATCAAAAATGGGATAAAAGCTACAATGAAGGATCCGGGTCTCCCGGCCCGGAGAAGGGGCAGGGGGGATACGGATGGCCAGCTCGACATCGTGATTGCTTTCTCTCTTTTCGTAAACGAGATCAAAATGCTTCTTGATATTTTTATAAGGGATGGCCCTCTCCAATCTCTTTCCCAGCACCTTCTTCCCGCTGATCTGAAAATACTTCTCAGCAATGATATTGAAGATTTGAATTCGCCCTTGCGCGTCCGCAAAGACGACGGCCTCTTTGAAATTTCTCAAGATAATCTCGTGAAGGTTCTGCTCTGTTGGACTCATCCTGAAGGGGTTACTCCGTCCATCCATACCGTTTCAGGGCATGATGGAAAATGGTTTTTACCAGCCTGGCATAATCCCATCCCATGTTCCTCGCCATTATCACGAGGTCTCCGTAAACGGGAGAAAGGCCTGGAAGGGGATTGACCTCTAAAAAGTAAGGGGTACGGTCCTCCCCCACGCGGATATCCACCCGTGATACATCGCGGCACTCCAAGACCCGATAGGAGCGGAGGGCCACCTCTTCAATTTTTCTCGAAAGATCCTGGTCAATCAAGGGAGGGCAATGGTATCGGACCTTCTCTTCCCACTCCCTCTTTATTTCCAAGGAGTAAATGGATTCTTCCGGAGGTCTTCCCTTGATCTCGATCTGCATGACGCCGAGGACAAAAGGATCCTCGTTGCCCAGGATACCCACCGTGAACTCCGGGCCTTTAACGAACTCCTCCACGAGAAGGGACGACCCGTAAGTCTTTAAGAGCCCCGTGGTCTTTTCCCTCAGGGATTGGGGATCCGAAATTTTTGAATCCAGCCGAACCCCCTTGCTCGACCCTTCATGGCACAGCTTGACGAAGAGAGGGTAACAAAGGTCTAAACCGTGGAGGTCCTCGACCCTTTCCACTTTCTTAAATCGTGGGGTCGGGATATTTTGGCTCATGACGACTCTCTTCGCCATGGCCTTATCCAGGGTGAGGGAGAGGGTGAGAGGGTCGGAGCCGGTATAAGGGATATCTAAAAATTCCAAGAGAGCCGGGATGTGGGCTTCCCGGTTTCGACCCTGAAGACCTTCCGCAATGTTAAACACAATATCGACCGGCGCCTGCCTTAACCGATCGATCAAACCGGCGTCTCCGCCCAGCTTGATCACGTCGTGGCCTTCGCCTTCCAATACCTTGCGAATGGCGTCGATCGTCTCCTCGGTATCGAACTCCTCCAAGAAATCAATCGGCTGACTTTCCTGCCGAGAAAAATCTTTTTTGAGGTTATAGGTAATGCCGACTTTCAATCTCATCTTCGGAACATCCCTGCCTTGCGGTAGGCAGGACAGACACCCGTAATCATTTTCTTTTATCTCCGTTTTAAACCTTTGTCAACCCTGATCTGTGAAAAAATGACGCTGGAGGATGAAGGCTGGAAGTTCGAAGGTTTGATGCTTGCCTTGAACCTTAAACCCCAAGCCTTCATCGACCCGAATGCTTTCGGACGACATTCTTTTATGTTACATTGCTTTTATGAATGGTCAGGACAAGGGACTTGGGTTAGGGATAAAGAGAGAAGAGATCTTTCAAGCCTTAGCCAACTTACGAAAAGGTCTTCTTCAAATCATGATTGTAATCATTCTAAGCGGAATCGTCATCTATCCCATTTCTAAGGAGCTGTTGGGTTATCTCTGTCAAAGGACTCTTGAGAGCAATCTCGTGGCCTACTCTATCCCGGAGGCTTTTTTCTCGCTCCTCAAGCTGACCCTGTACGCCAGCCTGTTCTGTTCTATTCCTGCGATCTTTTACTACATCTGGAAAGCCTTCTCCCCTGTCTTTCGCTCGAAGGGATTGAGTTCGTCAAACGGCATACTTTTCGCTTCTATCTTCCTTTTCTATCTGGGTGCATTTTTTTGCTTCTTTGTCGCCTTGCCAAATGGCGTTAAATTTCTGTTAGGATATCAATCCGTCCATATCAAGCCGATGATCTCTGCGGGAAAATATGTTTCCTTTTGTACTGTTTTCATTTTTGGATTCGGGCTGACCTTCGAACTTCCTCTGATCCTTGCTTTATTGAGCTACCTCAGGGTGGTGAGTGCTGCTTTTTTGACTCGAAACCGGAAGTATGCTATCCTGCTGATTGCGATCATCGCGGCTGCTGTCACGCCGACCCCGGATGTGTTTAACATGAGTTTGATGGGGGTCCCCATGTATCTGTTATTCGAGATCGGCGTGATTTTGGTCAAAGTGATTGAGCGAAAAAGGGCCAGACCTGAGATGCCTCTCTCCCCAAAATAGAGATGGAAACAGACAAGTCCACTGCCGCCCCCCCTTTTTCCACCCCGTGGGTCAGGTCCCTGATCCGCGACCGGATCTCCCGGGTTGGACTGAAGACCAAGATCACTTTTCTCATCATCCTCATCGTTGTCGGGGTTCTCCTTCTTGCCAGTTACTTAGACTATCATTTTGCAAAAAAGGATCAGATCGAGCTCTATTTAAACCGAAACATCCTCATTGCAAAACAAATCGATGCCTCGATTCCGGATCGAGCGATTAGCGAGGACCTCTCTCACATCCGGGATGAAGTGGAGGAGTGGTTGCTCAGCCGTCCCTTCTTGATGGAAATCGATGTCTTTCTCTTCTCCGCGAAGGACTGGGAAATTGTCGTTTCTCAATCAAGAGACGTCCATCGGACGTCATTGGTCTTGTCCAAAGATCAAATCAATCGGCTGAAGATGGACAAAGACCTCTCCTCGCTCCACGATGTGGGAGGGGAGAAATGGCTCGAGGTTATTGTTCCCCTTCACCTGGGAACAAAAGCGATCGGCGGGGTTCGATTGGTCAGCTCTCTGGATGAAACCCAAAGCTTCTTAAGCAAGAAGAGAAATCGGGCGATGATCCTGACGTTCTTCAGCATTCTTGTCATCCTGATCACGCTGACAATGCTTTTCGGGAAACTGGTCGGGGATCCGATTCAGAGATTGGTAGAGGCCATGTCCCGTGCAGAAAAAGGTGACCTAGAGGCGGAAGCGCAGATTCAAGGCGAAGATGAGCTGGGAAAATTGGGAAGAAATTTTAATCGCATGCTCAGGACGATCCGGGAGACCCATCAGCAAAATATTGAACTCCTGAGACAGGTCAACCAGTTCAATGAGGAGCTGACCAGGAGAATCGAGGCCGCCACCTCGGAATTGGCCAAGAGAAACGAGGAGCTGAGGCTTCTCAACGAAGCCCTGTTTGAATCTCAGAGGCAATTGAGCCAATCTGAAAAACTGGCCGCCGTGGGGCAGGTCACCGCCACGATGGCCCATCAAATCGGAACCCCTCTGAATTCGATCTCCGGCTACATTCAGCTCATGCTGCAGGATGGGAACCTTCGACCCAAAGATCGAGACCGACTCAAAATCATCGAATCGCAGCTGGACCGGCTGGCCGATTCGGTGAAGAGCCTCCTCTCTTTTACCCGGCAACCCAAACCCCAATTGAAGTCGCTGGATGTCAATGACGTGCTGGAGGAATTGATCCATTTGAGTGAACCCTGGTTCCTTGCGCGAAATGTGAAGCTCTCGACAAACCTCTCCCCGGATCTCCCTCCCGTCTTGGGGGATTCGACCCATCTTCAAACCCTCTTTCTTAACCTGATCACGAACGCCTTAGACGCCATGCCCCAAGGAGGAGTGCTGACAATCAAGACCCAGCCAGTTTCCCCTCCCCTCTCCTCCGACGATGGAAGATGGCTGGAAATCTCCATTGCCGATACCGGAATTGGTATTACTGAAGAATCCAAAAGGAGGATCTTCGACCCTTTCTTTACTACAAAAAAAATGGGAGAAGGCACGGGATTGGGATTGGCGATCTGCGAGAAGATTATAAAAGAACACTCTGGAATGATAAATGTAAAGAGTGAAGTAGGAAAAGGGAGCACATTTTTCATCTCCATTCCCGCCTTTGAAAGAAGTGAAACCGATGAACAAAGCATCAGCACGTCTCCTGGTCGTGGATGATGACCCTGTCACCATCGATCTATTAAAAGAAGTGCTTTCCAAAGAAGGTTATGACGTCTCCACCGCCTTGAGCGGCGAAGAGGCCATTGCCCGAGGGACGGAAAACCTTTTTGACATCATCATGACCGATGTGAGGATGGGAGAGAAAGACGGGATGGATGTGCTCCGGTTCTTCAGGAAGAACGCCCCGGACACCACCGTGATTATGATCACCGCCTTTGGATCCATCGAGACCGCCATCGAGGCTATCCGGGAAGGAGCGTACGACTATATCAGCAAGCCTTTCAAATTGGATGAGATCAAATTTACTATCCGGAGGGCCTTAGAGCAGAGAAGGCTTATCCAGGAGAACAAATTTTATCGGCAGGAACTTCTTGAAAAGTATCAATTCGAGAATGTCATCGGACGAACCCCTCAGATGTTTCAAGTCTATAAGACCATTGCGAAGGTAGCGGATACCAAGTCCACGGTACTTCTATGCGGAGAAAGAGGAACAGGAAAAGAACTGATCGCTCGCTCCATTCATTACAATAGTCAGAGAAATAACCGCCCCTTCATTCCTGTTGACTGCGCTTCGTTGGTGGAGACGTTAATAGAAAGTGAATTATTCGGCCATGTTCGAGGGGCGTTCACAGGAGCCTCCACTGCCAAAAGGGGCCTCTTTGAGGAGGCGGAGGGTGGGACGCTCTTCCTTGACGAAGTGGGTAATCTCAGCCTCTCCATGCAATCGAAGCTTTTAAGGTTTTTACAGGAACACGAAATCAAGAGGGTGGGAGGGACAGAAAGCGTCAAGGTCGATGTCCGGGTCATTGCTGCGACAAATCAACCGTTAGAACCGCTCGTGAAAAATGGTAAATTCAGGGAGGACCTCTTCGATCGACTCAATGTGGTCACCATCACCCTTCCTCCCTTGCGGGAGAGGAGGGAGGATATCCCCTCGCTGGCTAACCATTTTCTGCAGAAATTTTCTGAAGAGAACCACAAAAATATCTCTCATATCAGCCCGGAAGCTCTCGAAATACTCACCCAATATTCCTGGCCGGGGAATGTCCGTGAATTGGAGCATACGATAGAAAGAGCCGTCATTCTTTCCGTCCATCCAATTATCCTTCCTGAAGATCTTCCGAAAACGATGTTCGAAGAAATCAGGGGCCCGGAAATCCTCATTCCCGAAAAACCATTATCATTAAGAGAATTGGAAAAACGATATATATTGAAGGTGCTTCAAGAGACCGGCGGGAATAAGAAGAAGGCGTCTGAAATTCTGGGTATTGATCGAACAACCCTCTATAAAATATTACAGAAAGAGAATGTGTAGCTTTTTACAACACTCTCCAGTGGCTGTGTCGAATCTTACAACATGCCCGCCCTCTCAAAATTTCTAATAAATTTTTTTATCTTGTAAATTCAAATAGTTAAAAATATTATCTTATAACTTTCTTTGGCACCGATTTTGCTGTTACATATATAAAGCTAATGAGAAGGGAGGTGAATTGAATGAAAAAGACAATTCTGTTAGTGGTCATGCTTACTTTGGCAGCTTTTGTTTCCGGAGCCATTGCAGCAGCTCCTCCAAAAGCAGCAACGACTGCTCCTGCCCCAGCAGCACCCGCCGCACCTGTTAAAATGGAAAAGTTCAGCGGAGAAGTTAAGAGTATGGATGCAATGGCAAAGAGCATCGTCGTTGCCAAGGCGAAGGTTGAGAAGTCCTTTATGGTCACCGCTGATACAAAGATTATGAAGGGCAAGGAGGCTCTCAAATTTGAGGATCTGAAGGCAGGAATGACGGTCAGCGTCGAGTACAAGAAGGATATGGACAAGATGGTCGCTGTTGCGATCAAAGTGTCCGTCCCAAAGGCTGCGCCCAAGAAGTAATTTAGGGCTGTCGAAGATTTGTTCCATAAAAAAGGCACACTTTCTCAGTGTGCCTTTTTTATTCATTGGGAATAGAGCTCACTAAATAGTGAATAATCTCATTTTTACCCCGTTAGAAAGCCCCAGCATTTATGCTGGTGATGGTACAAATAGGAAGCATCAGCTCATTATTTAGGGCGGGGGCAAGGCCCTGCCCTTTCTAACGGGGTTTACTTTGAACCTTCCAAGATGTTGACCGTCAAGGCCACCGGGGTTCCACGCTTCGCCGGTGCCGTTGGACTATAGGCTCTTATTCCATAAGCAATTGCCTAAGTCGGGACGGTCCATTGAGAAGACTTTTCCCTAAAAATACAGACTTTATTCCGTCCCCCCCTTTTCGCATCATAGAGCGCCTGGTCTGCCATCTTGACCAATTCTTCTCTCGACTTCACTCGATGGCTTGGAAAATTGGAGATTCCCATGCTAAGGGTCAAGTTGACTTGAGTCCGTCCCACTTCGAAGGGGGTGTTCTCAACCAGCTGTCGAATTCGCTCTGCAATCACGAAAGACTGCTCCAAGGCAGCCTCCGGCAATATCAGAATGAACTCCTCACCGCCGTAACGGGCGACCGTATCTTTCTTCCGAACCGACTTTTTCAACAAGGAAGAAATTTTACAAAGGATCTGATCCCCGTCGGTATGCCCGAAGGTATCATTGACTTTCTTAAAATGGTCTATGTCCACCATTACCAATGAAAGGGGAATGCCCCCATAAAAAGATTTTTGGGCCTCCGCCTCGAGCCTTTCCTCGAAATACCTCCGATTATAAAGACCGGTCAACGTATCATAGATGGCCATGTTCTTGATCGAACTAAATCTTTGAAAATGCTTCAAGCTCGCCGCCATCTGGTATCCGATGACGGAAAGAAACTGCAGGTCTTGGGCGTCAAAGGCATTAGGCCGGTCGCTGCTGAGAGAAAGGCATCCTAAGATCTCCCCCTCCACGGCAAGAGGCAAAGTGAGGTGAGACTTTAGGGTTGCTTTGGGACTTACCATCCTCTGTTTGGCTCTCAGCTTCGCTTGATCTACCTGGAGGGTAATCCGTTCGGCGTCGATGGGCTCCTCTCCCAGGATTGAAAAAACGTTGATCATGTTCTTCACCACCTCTTGGGCGAAGGAGGGAGGGCAAGATTCTTCTTGGTAAAGGAAGAGAAGAAGGTCCTCTTTCCAGAATACTCCAAAGGAACAGAAGTCAAACAAATTAGGAAGATTGTTTCCGGCCGATTCAACGATTTCCTTGATCTCAACGCCCGTGCTGATGGCATTGATGGTAGAACGAAGCACGTTGAGATTCTTGAAAATCAACCTCACTGAAATCCCCCTATCATTGAGAAATAATTCGTTCGGCCTCTTTGACCTTCGGGAAGACCTTTGGAAAGAGTTCTTTGTTGATCACCCCGTCGGCCAACGCCGAAAAAAGATGGGAGAGTTGATTGATCAGGCCCTGAAAACCTCGATGAATTTCCGCGGGAGCAACAGCCCGGCAATCCTCCTTCATTTTTTCGCATGAGACACCTTCCTCAGAGACTTCGAGAGAAAGCAAAAAAGGATGCTTCTCGCCGAGTTTTCGAATGGCGAGGGTGAAAAGAAATGCCAGAATGGCTTCTCCGATCAGGGCCGATACAATCTCCCAGAGCTCCGTCAGAAGATCTGAATAGATATCCAAAACGAGATCAGAGGACAATTTTACTCCCCTATCCTTTTTCACTGTCGGCGCCATTTTCGCTTCCTAAAACTCTTTTTTTTCTTCCCTTTTTAATTTTTTTACCAGATTATGAATTTCATCATGGTAGATATAAAAGGCCAGAATCACCAATGCGGATATCCCCAACAAGAGCAAAAAGAGCATGTATTGATGTTCGAAGGCCTTCGCCCCCTGAAGAGTTGCCATCAATGTTCCGGGTATTCTTCCAATGGTAGAAATGATCAGAAAAATAGCCAAATGCATGGGGGTCAGGCCTAAAATGTAACAGAGAGCATCCTTCGGAAAACCCGGGAGTAAAAAAAGGATGAAACTGAGAATGACTCCCTCATGTTCAACCAAATAATCAAATTTTTTTCTCGTCTCCTCTGAAACAAACTTCTCAACGGCTATTTTCTCAAAAATCCTTGCCAAACTAAAGGCAAGCCAGGACCCCAGTATCAGCCCAATCATAGAATAGACCATCCCAGCCGACACCCCAAACAGGTAACCCCCTAAAAATTCTATAGCTCCACCTGGAATGGGGGCAACAACCACCTGGATGATTTGGAGCAGGATATAGGCTAAAGGAGCATAGGGTCCAAAAGAGGAGATGACTTTCTTTAATTGATGGTGATCTTGATAGATGTCATAGAGTTTAACCGCCTGGCTCCAGAGCTGGGAATGATAATGATAGACGATAAAAGCAACGATTCCCGCCAAAATACACAGGAGCAGAATCCATTTCCTTTTTACCAGGAACGAGGGAACCATAAACCGGGGCCGTTCAACTATGAGCCAATTTTATTTGTATTTCCATAACATAAAAATAACCTTGAGTAAAGAAAATATAAGCCGCAAATATCAAAACCCGGTCATTCAAGATTCGAAGGTACATATTCCCCTACGGACTCAAAATTGAAGTGTGCATTGGTGGTAATTCTTCGTATTCAAGGACGCTCACTTGATGCCACCTTTTTGAATTGTTAACTATACTTACAATTATGGTTGACAATTGAACGGATCTATAATATTCTTTTTGGAATTTTCATGCGACGGTGAAAAGGAAAGCTGAGGGAGGTGTCGCTATGATCAAGGATATCGGTTTGAGAGTCAAGCCATGAAGGATACCCCGAATTGCCTCATAAAAAATGTTACCGAGAGACTGATTAAAAAGGGATCGTTGACTCATAATGGATGTTACCGAATAACTGACCCTAAAAGGAGGGTTGATCATGAGTCCACGGTCAAGAAAAGAAT
>JBAVGF010000370.1:0-2422 GCA_049684675.1 Thermodesulfobacteriota bacterium
GTTCGATACCCATGAATAGGGATTTTGGAGTAATAAGAAGTAATTATTTGTAAATATATTCATTGACAAGTATTTCTGTCTCCTTTAATATTTTATTATTTACCGGAGGAAGCTATGTCTGAAAAAATGATGAACACAAAAGAAGTGGCCAAGTATCTGGGGGTCCATGAAAAGCAGGTCTACGCGTTGATCAAATCAAAGAGGATTCCATCGACACGGGTTACCGGGAAGTGGGTCTTTCCAAAGGAACTGATCGACGAGTGGATTGAATCGAATGCCCAAATTGGTCTTGAACAAGCCAGACAGAAAACAAGAAAAATTGAAGGGGCACTTCTGGCATCAGGTAGCAATGACCCCATCCTGGATATGCTCCAAACCTACGTGAAAAAATCGTATCCTGAGTTCTATATCTTTTCTGCCAATACAGGAAGCACCGACGGACTCAAGGCCCTAAATATGGGTTACACGGATATTGCCTGGTCTCACCTGTTTGATCCGAAAAGTGGTGAATACAATATCCCTTTCCTCCCGGCTTATCTTCCTAATGTGAAACCTGTTGTGGTCAATCTCTTTGGTCGGGACCTTGGATTTCTGGTCGCCCCTAAGAATCCTTTTCATATCCATAGATTCGAGGACTTGACTGAAAAGGGGGTTAGGTTTATCAATCGTCAGAAGGGTTCCGGCACAAGGGTTCTCTTGGACCATCACTTGAAGAAACTGCAGATTTCACCTTCTAAGATCAGCGGGTATGGAAGGGAAGTTTATACCCATTTTGAAGTAGGTCTTTCGGTCCTTTCAAAAGAAGCCGACGTGGGAATTGCAACCATCGCCGTTTCTAAACTCCTCGGCCTTCCATTTATCCCGATCACCCGGGAAAGCTTTGATATGATCCTCGACCAATCCACCTTTTTTGAAAGGGGAATTCAGGCTTTTATTGAAATCCTAAACTCCCAGGAATTTCGAAGCAGGGTCGAAAGATTGGGAAGCTACGACTTCAAAAATTCAGGGAAAGTCCTTTATTCAAAAAATTAATTGAAGGAGGATGGATATGAAGAAATGGCTATCTGTTGGATTGGTCTGCTTGCTGTTGCTGTTTCCTTCTCTAACCATTGCCGAAAGCAGCAAGTTTATTCTTCTAAGTAGCACGATCGGGCCCATCGATGCAGGTATTATAGATATTTTGGAAAATGGATTTGAAAAAGAAACAGACATACGCGTTCGCCATGTGGGTTCGGGGACGGGTGCCGCTTTAGATATTGCTCGGAATGGAAATGTGGATCTGGTACTGGTCCACGCAAAGTCCCTTGAAGAAAAATTCGTGAACGAGGGATATGGAACAGAGAGGATTGATTTAATGTACAACGATTTTGTGATCGTCGGTCCGCCTGATGATCCGGCTGGAATTAAAGGAATGAAGCTAGCTGTGGAAGCTTTAAAAAGAATTTCTGAAAGGAAGGCAATGTTTATCAGCCGGGGTGATAAATCTGGAACCCACGTGGCGGAAATGCAGCTTTGGGAAAAAGCCGGGATCAAACCCTCGGGCTCCTGGTATGTGATTTATGAGAAAGGAGCAATGGGAAATGTTCCAACGCTTCGATACACGGATGAGAGAAATGCTTATACTGTCATTGACCGCGCTACTTATCTTGCCCTAAAAAACCAGATTAAACTTGCTGTTCTGGTGGAGAAGGACGAAGCCTTGTTGAACTACATGACTCTCATCCCTGTGAATCCCCAGAAATTTCCAAAAGTCAATTATGGAGATGTGATGGTCTTTGTAAAGTGGTTGACTTCGCCAGAGAAGGGGCAGAAGATCATCAGGGACTTCGGTAAAGAGAAGTACGGGAACTCCCTTTTCTTTCCCAACTCAAAGGAATGGAGAAGCCTACAAGGTAGGAAAAATTAATTCTATATTAAGGAGGAAGGATCATGAATCGCAAGATAGCCCAAAAGATTCTGTTATCAGGAGTTGTCGTTTTACTACTATTCATCACAGGAATTTTCTCTGTTCAAGCGCAGACGAAGACGATCATCCTCGCTACCACCACCAGCACGCAGGATTCTGGACTTCTTGATGTTCTTCTGCCAATGTTTGAAAAGGAGACGGGTTATTTTGTCAAGACGATTGCCGTGGGTTCTGGTCAGGCCATGGCGATGGGGCAAAAGGGAGAGGCCGATGTGCTCCTGGTCCATTCTCCTGAAGCTGAGAAGAAATTCATGGCTGAAGGTTATGGAATAAATCGAAGGCTCGTCATGCATAATGACTTTATCATCGTGGGACCTCCGGGGGACCCTGCCAAGATCAAGACAATAAAGTCCTCCGTAGAATCTTTCAAAAAGATCGCCTCTGCGAAGGCGCTGTTTTTATCAAGAGGAGATAATTCGGGGACTCATGCGAAGGAGAAAGCCATCTGGAAAGCGG
>JBAVGF010000371.1:0-2450 GCA_049684675.1 Thermodesulfobacteriota bacterium
GTTTACCTGTTTCATTTGCTACCTGAACAACCTTTTGGATTAAACGAAGGACTGCCGGGTTCAATGGTTTATAGATATCGGTCACCAAATCATTGTTCCTGTCCACCGCAAGCGTGTATTGAACCAAGTCATTTGTGCCTATGCTGAAGAAATCGACCTCTTTTGCCAATTGATCAGCCAGAATCGCAGCAGAAGGTATCTCAATCATGATTCCAAAAGGAATCCCTTCATCAAAGGGAATACCTTCTTTACGAAGTTCTCCCTTGGTTAGTTCAAATAAATCCCTAATCTGTCTAATTTCCTCGACGCTTGAGATCATAGGGAAAAGAACCTTAACAGGCCCGCAAGCACTTGCCCTCAGGATAGCCCGGAGTTGCTGTTTGAAGAGATTCTTCTCTTTCAAAAATACACGGATCGACCGATAACCCAAAAAAGGATTCTTTTCTTTTTGGCTCTTCCCATCCTCTAAAAACTTGTCCCCACCAAAATCAAGGGTACGAATAGTGACCTCTCTACCGGCAGCCCCTGTAACTACGCTGTGGTAAAGGGAAAATTGTTCGTCCTCAGAGAGGAATCTTCTCCAGACCAGAAACGGCAGCTCGGTCCTAAACAATCCGATACCATAGGCTCCAAAGCGAAGCGAATACTCAAGATCAGTCAGGCCTCCGATATTACCCCATAACCGAATTTCACGACCATCAAGGGTTTTGGAAGGTAAAGAAACGAGTTTAAACAAATCCGTTTGATACGACTCACGTTTCCTCTGGAGATCCTGATAGTTTTGAATCAGTTCCACCGGTGGACTAATCAGCACTATGCCCGTATCGCCATCGACGATCAGCGTATCCCCTTTATTAACCTTTAAAAGTAACCCCTCGATACCCAAGACTGCAGGAATTCCGAGAGAACGGGCCAGAATCGCAGCATGAGAGTCTTTGCCTCCCGATTCAGTGGCGAAAGCAAGAATCTTCTCCCTATCCAATCTGACTGTATCAGAGGGGGTCAACTCCGAGGATACGAGGATCACCGGCTCCTTAAAATTCCATGGGGTTTGTTGTCGTGGCATCAGTTTCTGGATCACTCTCCTCCCAATGTCCCGAAGGTCGGCGCCACGGTCACGTAAATAACTGTCATCCATCTTTCCAAAAGCTTCTCCGAACTCATCAACCTGTCTCATCACCGCTGACTCTGCATTAACTCCGTTTTCCCGAATATCTTTTAATATCTGAGCGATAAAATAAGGATCGTTAAGTATGGCGAGGTGAGTAAGAAAGATTTCTGCCTCCTTTTTACCAATCCTCTGTGATATCTGGAAGCTGTCCTCCATCAATTCATCGATCACTCGACGAATGGCCTGTTTAAGACGCGCAACCTCTTCCTCCGCATGTGCCTCTTCTAGGCTCCGTCTTTCAACCATAAGAAGAATGTCCTGAAGGACATAAGCCTTCCCAATGACAATTCCCGGCGAGGCAGCAATTCCTTTTAAAAACCATTTGCTAATTTCTTTATGCATCCTGGCACTCTCATAAGTCGCTGTAGTGACGTCGGGGTTCCCCGAGAAATGATCGTGTCAATAAGCGCCTGAGGATTCCGCTTTAAGGCATGGCGTTGAGGTCTCACTCAATTTGTTAACCCCTCCTAAAAGATTCCCAGAGTGGTTTTATATCCTGCTCGATTTTATTTGTTCGGCTACAAAATAAATTCCGGAAGACGATTTAAGGCTTTTTCAATTTCTCCAGCACCTCAAGGGCACGACGGGCTGCCCAAGGTACCTCTACCTCCATCTCATGACGGGCTACCCTGAACACCTCCTCCCCCGGCTCCAAAGCCTCAAGCGCAGCCAACACCGGAACCAGAAACTTCCTCAATCCCCCTTTTGCCAGGTCATGAAACACATGATGAGCACCTTCGCGGAGCAAAACGGAATCTCCCCGATGCTCTAATGCCTCAAGCAAGGGTTTTAACGCTTTAATGTTCATTTTAAACAACCCCTCCGCGGCAAGCCACCGGACGTCAAATTCCTCATCCTCCAGGGCCTTCACCAAGACAGGTGCTGTCTCTGGATCGCCAATTTCGCCAAGGGCCTTGGCAGCCTCCCATCTCATCAGGGTGTTCTTATTTCTTAATGCTTCAATTAATGATGGCACTGCAGCTTTTCCCATAGCCACAAGAGTGTGACGTGCGCCCTCGCGTGCCTTATCTTTATGGCTGGAAAGAGTGTTTATTAAGGTTTCCATTGAAGGTTCTTTTGCTCCAACTGTCTTCTTTTTCTCTTTTTGCTGTATGCGTTCGAACATCCTATTCTCCTTTCTTCAAAAAAATTGGATGAATAACGATCGCTGCAGATCAACCCCAAAACGAAATCTGAAAATAGATCTGCCGGAACACTCTACCTCTCTCCTTCTCACAGCCAAACCTTCCAGATGGCGGTTGAATAGTCGATGCTTATC
>JBAVGF010000372.1:0-9911 GCA_049684675.1 Thermodesulfobacteriota bacterium
CCTTCCCTTACCGCCTCCACATCTTCTTCCGACCTCAAGGGTGGATTTACTTTTGCGTTCGGTCCAATTGCTTTTGCCATTCGCTCTGTTAGCAGGAGATGATGCGGAGTGGCCTCGGCAGTCACCTCGACTCCTCGCTTTTTTGCGTTTGCAATGATTTCAACCGACTTGGCCAGGCTCACATGTGAGATGTGAAGGTGTGCTCCTGTTTTTTCGGCCAATTCGATATCGCGCTCAATAAACCCGGCTTCGGATGTATAAGGATCGGCACCGGGTGGGGCATATGGCATCCGGGGTAAGAGCGAACGGTGCCCAAGTTTCTCCTGCTTCCTGAGAATCCTTTCTCGATAGAGCGCTGATTCTTCACAATGTGGACTCACCGGGATTCCGCATTCCTTCCCTTTGATCAGTGCGTTTCGCATCAGCCTATGGCTCGGAATGGGATTTCCATCGTCGGAAATGGCTTTAGCGCCAGCTTCTTTCAGCTTGGCAATGTCCGCCAGTTGACATCCCATCGTTCCCTTGGTCATTGCCGACTTCGAGTAGAAGTTAATGATACTTTTATTCTTCGCAATACTTAGCAAACGGCGAAGTCGGGCTGGCGTGTCTATGGGAGGATTTGTATTAGGTTCTGCTATGACGGTAGTAAACCCGCCGGCTGCGGCAGCCAATGAGCCGGTATGAAGATCCTCTTTATACTCCTGGCCAGGTTCCCTAAAATGAACATGGACATCAACCAGACCTGGAACAAGTATTTTTCCGCTTGCATCAATGGCAGTAGCTCCTGTGTCTATAATCTTCTCAGCAATCTCGCTTATTTTTCCCTCACTAATCAAAACGTCAAATGCTTGAAGAGGCCCTGGCTCCGCAGTCACCAGGCTTGCTTTCTCGATTAAAAGCTTCATCACTTCGAACTCCATCACCCTCACCCTCCCCCCTTGAGGGGGAGGGATGTGGAGGGGGGATTTCGTTTACATAATCAGCGCTAAAAGGGCTTTTTGAGTATGGAGCCTGTTCTCTGCTTGGTCGAAGATAACGCTATTTTTTGAATCGGCAACTTCGTCCGTAACCTCTTCTCCCCGATGGGCTGGCAAACAGTGCATGAAGAGATAATGCTCTTTGGCCTGTTTGACCAGCTTTGCATTGACCTGGTAGGGTTTAAGAATCTTCACCCTTTTTTCATGCTCCTTTTCTTTACCCATACTTGCCCATACATCAGTATAAACGATATCGGCTTCTTTGACCGCCTCATTCGGATCATTCGTGACCTTCACCTTACAGCCGCTTCTATTTCCTTCTTCCCTCGCCTCTGAGACCACTCCTGGATTAGGCTCGTATCCTTTCGGACATCCGAGGGTGATATCCATGCCAACTTTTGAGCAACCATAGAGGAGAGAGTGGGCCACATTGTTGGCGTCGCCGACATAGGCAAGTTTCAATCCAGAAAGCCGGCCCTTCTTCTCGTAGATGGTGAAAAGATCGGCCAGACCCTGGCAGGGATGAGTAAAGTCTGAAAGCCCGTTGATCACCGGCACCTTCGAATGTTTTACCAGATCGAGGATGGTCTGATGAGCAAAGACCCTTGCCATAATCCCATTCACATAACGGGAGAGGACCTGAGCCGTATCGGCGACGGTCTCCCCTCGGCCTAATTGCAGATCGCTCGCATTCAGATAAAGGGCATAACCTCCGAGCTGCCACATTCCCACTTCAAAGGAAACCCTTGTTCGCGTGGACGGCTTCTCGAAGATCATCGCCAACGTCTTCCCCTTTAACAAGGGATGCTCCTCTCCACGGAGAAGCTGAAATTTCA
Organism: Thermodesulfobacteriota bacterium; assembly: GCA_049684675.1. Taxonomy (GTDB): domain Bacteria; phylum Desulfobacterota; class BSN033; order BSN033; family UBA1163; genus UBA1163. The sequence continues at coordinate 1,814 of JBAVGF010000372.1, forward strand.
ATAATTTCGATGTCTCTAAAATCTGTTCAATTTCCTCCCCCGTTAAATGAAAAAGACTATCTATTGATCTCCCTTTCAAATTGACAGCCATGCTGAAACCCCCTGACGGCCTCGTCTCTGACTATTCTTCTATCAAAACTCAGACAAGGCTCCCATTCATATTACCTCAATGCCTTTATTCTGTCCATAAAGGATCATTTTAAGTGAATAAGAGATAAATGAACGATTCGATCCTCAGTTCAACAACCAATCGGGGTAGGAATTAGAAAAATTTTCATTAAATAAGGTTCATTAACCGAAAAATAGACATTGAAAAAGACAAACCCCAAAAACTCCCCTCCCCTGGCGGGAGGGGATTAAGGGGAGAGGGAAAAAAATGGTGATAATGCACCCTCACCCCAGCCCTCTCCCATCAAGGTAGAGGGGGAACTGGATTGAGTCAATATCTATTTTTGGGATTAAAATTGGCCTTGACTTCTACCCAATGATTTGATAGTTTCCACTGTCAATAGAACTTTCCAAAGGGGGTGATGATGGTGTCGAATATACTGGGGATCATTATTGGAGTTGTGGTGATCATCGTCGGTCTCATCTTATTGATCACCTGGTGGGGCATGTTCATCAAAGGGCTGATGGCAGTCGTCCCCATCCTGCTGCTTTTAATCGGTGCCGGTGTTCTCGTCTATTTCATCAGTGAGATCAAATCGAAATTGGAGGTGGGGAAGGAGGAAGGTGCTGGTCCTGTAGAGAAAAAACCTGAATAAATAAAATCCTACATTGAAATCGACCGTGGAAAAAGGATTTGAAGAGGCTCTTCAAATCCTTTTTCCATTAAGTTTTTGCGGGCAGAATAAGTTTTTTGCCGCACTCACTGCAGTAATTCGAATAGATGCCATTTTCTGTTCGGCAACGCTTACAAATATTTACTTTATTCAGTGAAATGGTGTTAAGCAAGTGGAAGACCATATACGTAATTAATGCAGAAAAGGTCCATACGGCGACAAATATCCAGGTCAGCTCTGAAATAATAAATTTTTGAATCAAAAAAGACACCAAGTAAGAAAAGGCTGTTCCTGATAAGAATAGTGTCAGGAATACTTTAGTAAACCGTTTTCCCTTGAACCACATGTAAGGTACGGTAAAACTTGCCAGGGATATGAGAAAAGACGTGATACACCAGGTTTGAAATTGGTCTCTAAAACTTATCAGCAAAGCCCTCAATGTTGTCAACATGCCTTCAAAGTTCACTTTTAGCTCGACAAGGGACGCCGATTCATTTTCAAAGTAGCGGAAGATAGGTAGCAGCTTCTCTAGAAAAAAGAACCATAGGTAAACAGTCCCTACGATCAAAGCCATTCCGAGGGTTATGTATAAGATGTTCTCAAGGTATTTAGCCAACAGGTATATCTCGAGGCTCCTGTTGTAAACCTCGAATTTCTTCGTCTCCTTTATAAAAAGTAAAGATGAAATGATAGAAGCCGAGATCCCGAAGCCAAGAAAAATCAATCCGATCGATAGAAACATCCAGGGAAGATCATCCTTGACGAATAAATAAGCCGTGTCGCTGTGACAAAATACATGTGGCCACAGAGTCTTCGAAAGGACAGCAATACATAGAATCAGTGCGACATAAGCGAGTGGCTTTACAACATTATTCCCTTTTTCCTCAGCTGATCGGCCTACCTGTTCATGGAATTCGCTCACAAAAGGGTGTTTCTCGTAAACAAGACTTACAAAAATTCTGTTTATCCATTTTCCTCGAATGAGACGCCATACGAAGAATCCCAAGATTAATATCAGAACGATAGGTAGTAAAACCTCGGCCAGCAAAAGAAGAGAAATGATGGAAGACATTAGAAAGTTATATACCATCTGAACTGCCCACGTGGATTAAGTGTATACCTATGGTTAAACCGATTGGTGAGAAAAAGAGCATTTTCTGTGCCAGAAACAAACCATCTATTATTGATTGATATCCTTAAGGAATTTCTTTCCAAAGGCAAGGCGCTGATAGTCAAATTTTGAACAATATGTCGCTTTCATTGACATTTTTGGGATAGCGAATCCGTCTTGTAAACGATGTGGTCTCTCGTTAAATAGGACACAGTTCCTGAGGGGAGTTAGGCGGGGGATGATATTATTTATAAAATTCGCTATTATTTATGGATGAAAAAACTGCAACCTGACGACAAGATCGTTAAGATTGATGAAGAATTAGGAATTGCCTGGATCCTGCTTCCTCCTGATGCCAGCCTTGGAGGATTTCAGGGGATCTCACCCCGGATCATGGATGAAGAGAAATTTACTGCCGCAAAAAAGAATTCGGAAAGAGAAAAGGGTGAAAGGATTTCTTGAGACCGATCTTTAATGTTTTATCCGCTCCTCCTTCTTTTTCTCCTGGGCCCAACGGTCTAAGACGCCTCCGTGAATAATAATCCCATTTGGATCGGCACTGATCGCTTTGAGATAGCAGCGTTCCGCTTTCGCGCCTTCTCCTATTTGTTCGTAGCACTCTCCCATTAGATTGAGGGCATCTTTAAAGGTCGGCAAAAATTGGATGACCTCTTCCAAGACGTTGATGGCTGCATGATATCGCTGCAATTTCCAAAAACACATTGCCAACCAATAGTGTCCCTGGTAATGCTTTGAGTTCGCACGGATCACTTTTTCATAATAGGGGATGGCCGTCTCAAACATGCCTCTCCGATAGTAAAGCCCTCCGAGATTTAAAAAAACGGCAATGCTGTTCGGGTCCTTTCTTAATATCTCTTTGTAAACCCTGATCGCCCTCCTCAACAAATCGGCCCGGTCATAGGCATTAGCCTTGCCAAAAAGGTAATTGGTCTTGATCTCCCCTAAGGCGAGGGATTCCCAAATCAGATCTTTGAAAAAAGTCCAAAGGACCGGAACCATGTAAAAAAGATATCTTATAACCTTCAGCATTTTCTTTCCCTCTGCTGACACAAATGTAACAGATAAAATTGCAATTACCAACTCCCCCCTCTCCCGCAGAGGTTGCGTCGCAAAAATAAAAACCGGTTCCAAACAAGACCGAAGAGACGGTCGGCTGGAAAAGTCTTAGACCTGCCTGTGCGAATCCGCTTCGGCGAAGGCAGGGCGGCAACCTTCTACGTATGAGATTCAAACGTTACATTTCCTTGAGAGAGGGGTAAACGTGTTCGTAAAGAGTCGGCTGCAGGGGATGGTTATTTCTTAAACATTGAAGCGGAAATGGACGATATCCCCGTCCCGGATCAAATAATCTTTTCCCTCGGAACGAAGGAGTCCTTTTTCTCTCGCTATATGCTCAGAGCCACAGGTTACGAAATCAGAAAAGGAAAGGACCTCTGCGCGAATAAATCCTCTTTCCATATCACTGTGGATCTTCCCCGCTGCCTTGGGGGCCGGGGTTCCCTTTGAAACGGTCCAGGCCCTGAGCTCTGAACTAACCGTCGTATAAAAAGTGACGAGCGATAGGGTTTCATATCCAACCTGAACTAATCGTTCCAAGCTCGAGCCCTCCAGACCCAACTCTCCTCTGAACTCCTCTCTCTCTTCCTCCTTCAACTCCGCAACCTCTGCCTCGAGATCGCCGCAGATGACGACCACTTTATTACCCTCTTTCTCTGCCCATCCGTTGATGGACTTCAAGCAGGCCCCCTCTCCCTTGAGTTCTTTCTGATCAACATTGGCGACATAAAAGACAGGCTTTGCCGTAAGAAGGTGGAGATCCAAGAAGATCGTTTCTTTTTCTCCGGTCATGCGGAGGGTCCCTGCTCTCCGACCCTGGTTCAAAACGGATTGGACTTCTCGGTAGACCTCCAACTCTAAGGTGGCCTCCCTGGCCCCCACCCGATGCATCTTCTCCGTCTTCGCCATTCTCTTCTCTAAGGTCTGAAGGTCTGCTAACAGGAGTTCCGTATTAATGACTTCGATATCTCTCACCGGATCAATCGAGCCGAAGTCATGCGCCACGTTTTCGTTACTGAAGCAACGAACCGTGTGGGCAATCGCATCCACATTTCGTATGTGGTCCAGAAACTGATTGCCCAGTCCCTCCCCCTTGCTGGCTCCTTTGACCAATCCAGCAATATCGAAAAACTCAAGGGTGGTGGGAATCGTTTTTTTAGGATGGATTAACTTGGCAATACTCTCCAGCCTTTTATCCGGCACGGCGACGATGCCAATATTCGGGTCGATTGTACAGAACCGGTAACTGGCTACCTCTGCACCGGCTGCGGTCAGAGCATTGAATATCGTGGACTTCCCCACATTTGGAAGGCCGACGATCCCGCATCGAAACCCCATCCATCCCCCCTATTTTGGCCATGCGCTCTGCGCCAGGCTTTTAGCGAGTTTTTTCCGGTAGATTTCTATCTCAATATTTGTATAATAAAATTGAGAGGAAATAAAGCCTTTCTTGTTTTGAGCATGCCTATCGGCAGGGGAGGTCAGAGTGAAGCAGCAAAACCGTATCATGCTGGAAACAGCCTGTGCCATTGCAAAGAAGACCCGTTCGATGGGGGTGTTGCTTTATGCAGATATGATCGAAGACTACGAGGCCTTAGCCAAAATGGGTCAAGAAAAACGGGTGGATCTGATCCTTGCCGTCAAGGATGAATCCCTCTTTCAGGAAGCGGCCTCGGTCTTCAAAAAAGTCCTTCAAATCCCTGATGTCCCTCTGGGCCGAATGAATCAAATGAAAATGGCAATCATCCAGGCCCTTTCGAAAGGTCTGGTCAAAAAAGGGGATAGATGGGTCTGCCTCTCCGGAATCCTCCAGACCAAAGTCCTGGATAACCTCGTCATCCTCGAATTCGGAAAAGAGTTCGAGATCATCGCCTCCTCCGATCTTCCGGTGATCTCGGAGATTGTGAGACCCGAAGTCTTTGAAACGGTTCTAAGCCTCGCTTTAGAAATCTCGGTAGAGGGGAAGGAAGGAAGAAAATCTGTTGGAACCATCTTCGTCCTCGGGAAGCATGAAGAGGTTCTCAAGTTCTCACACCCCATGGTAATCAATCCCTTTCAGGGCTATCCCGAAGAGGAGCGAAATATTCTGGATCACCGGCTGAAAGAAACCGTCAAAGAATTTTCCTCCATTGACGGGGCTTTCATTTTCCGCGAGGACGGGGTCATCTTAGCAGCAGGCCGTCATCTGGACGCCTCAGGAGAAAATATCGAAATTCCCCTGGGTCTTGGAAGCCGCCATCGAGCCGCCGCCGGGATTACCAGTCTGACCGATGCCCTCGCCATCGTCATCTCCGAGGAGACGGGAGGAGTGCGCATCTTTCACCATGGAAAGATCTTCATGGAGATTGAGAAAGGTGAATAATCGTATCCTGGCTTCTTTTAGGAAGGAAGAGGAAACACCTATTTAATAGTTAAAGTATTTTATTATCTTTATTTCTCAAATCGCTGCATTTATAAGACTTTAAATATATTCATCCCCCTTCAGCCCACCGGATTTTCACGGCTTCGGGGAGGAGAGGGGGGACTTTTTCTGAAACTGATTCATCGCCTTTTCAAGCCCTTCCAAGAGCATGACCCTCAGAGATTCTGCGGCCTGGGATAGGATGTGATCTAATTGGGACTGCTCGACCTCGTCAAAAACCTCCAAGACATACTTGGCCGAATCCATCGCCCGGGGAGGCCTGCCAATGCCGACCTTAAGCCTTAAAAAGTTATTTCCACCCGTCAACTCAATGATGGAGCGAACCCCCTGGTGTCCCCCGTCGCCTCCTCTTCGCTTAAAACGAAGCCTGCCAAAGGGAAGGTCCAAATCGTCATGAACTACAACCAGATCTTCCACCCTCAGATGGAAGAAACTGATTGCCTTTTGAACCGCTTCTCCGCTCCGATTCATGAAGGTGGTTGGCTTCGCTAGGACGACCTGCTGAGATTCGATGAGTCCTGTTCCGTATAGAGATTTGAACCGTTTGGTGCGGATAGAAAGGTGGCTTATTAGGGCGAGACGATCCACTACCTGAAATCCGATATTATGCCTGCTCATTCGATACTGGGTTCCAGGATTACCCAGTCCTACGATGATCTTCACATTCGGTTATTCTTTTTCCTCCTCCTCTTTCTCCTTTTCCTCTACCTCAGCCCCTTCAACAGCCTCCGGAGCCACTGCTTCCGCAACCTTCTCCTCTACCACAGGGGGCACGACCGTGGCGATGGTAAAGTTGGTATCTGAAATAATTTTTGCCTTTTCCGTTTTAATATCTTGGACATGAATCGAATCGCCAATCATCAAAGCGCTCACGTCAACATCAATGCTCTTAGGAATATCACCGGGGAGGCACTGGACTTGGATCGCCCTTCGGACCTGTTCAAGGATGCCTCCTACCTTGGTCCCCTCAGGCTTCCCGACCAGATGAACGGGAACCTCGATGGTGACCATCTCATCCATAGTCACCTCATAAAAATCGGTATGGAGGGTTACCCTTTGGAGGGGATCAATTTGAATGTCTTTCAGCATCACCACCTTGCGGTCCGCCTGAGCACCCTTTCGGATGTCAAGATCGATCAAGACATTCTCCCCCGCCTCTGTTTGAAGGGCTTTCTTTAATTCCTTAGAATCAATCACCAGAGGGATAGTCTGGGATTTTGGTCCGTAAAAAATAGCTGGGATCAGGCCTTTCGACCGGAGTTTTTTTGCCTTTTCCTTTCCAACCCCTTCTCGAATCTCTGCTGTCAATACGGGTCTTTCCATGGGTCACTCCTTATCGTGTGATTTAAACAAAAAGACAACTCACTGATTCATCTTCATAGATTCTCCGGATAGCGTCAGCCAGGAGACTGGATATCGAGATGACTTTAATCTTTCGACACGCCTTGGCTTCCTCCCGGAGGGGAATAGTATCTGTGACGATCATTTCGACGATGGGCGACTCTGAGATGATCTTCACAGCCTTTCCTGAGAGGACGGGATGAGTGCAACAGGCATAGACGGCCTTCGCCCCATTTTCAATCAAGGCATAAGCCGCCCGGACCAATGTCCCCCCCGTATCGACCAAGTCGTCAACCAAGAAGGCGGTCATACCGCTCACATCTCCGATGATATTCATCACCTGCGAGACATTGGGGGAATCCCTCCGTTTATCAATGATAGCCAGGGAAGCGTCTAACCTCTTGGCAAAGGCTCGAGCCCTTTCCACTCCTCCCGCATCGGGTGATACCATGACGATATCGTTTCTAACCTGCCTCATGTGTTCCAACAGCACCGGGGCAGCAAATAAGTGGTCCACCGGAATATTGAAGAAGCCCTGAATTTGACCGGCATGAAGGTCAACGGTAAGAATTCGAGAAGCCCCCGCGGTCGTAATCAAATCCGCAACCAACTTCGCAGAGATGGGGGCTCGGGGGAGAACTTTACGATCCTGCCTGGCATAACCGTAGTAGGGCACCACGGCGGTAATTCTTTCCGCAGAGGCTCTTTTCAGGGCATCGATTAAGATAAGGAGTTCCATGAGATTGTCATTCACAGGAGACGAAATGGACTGGATCACGAAAACGTCCATTCCTCGGACGCTTTCATCAATCTCAACGTGAATTTCTCCGTCACTAAAGGTGCTAACGACAGATTTGCCAAGGGAAATCCCCAGCTGCTCGCAAATCTTCTTCACTAATTCGCTATTTGAGTTTCCCGTGAATATCTTCAACCAGCTTAAGTCCTGCCCAGCGCTGGCCACGACCTTATTCTTACTCATAAGAACCTCATCCCTTTGTCAAAAACTCGCTAAGCGCAGAGTGCAAACGGTTTATGAGGAATAAAAAAATGCTTTTTCCGCGATGCTCTATGCGCCGTGCCCTATGGTTTAAAGGTTGGCTGGGGTGGGAGGATTCGAACCTCCGAATCCAGGTTCCAAAGACCTGTGTCTTACCGCTTGACGACACCCCAATCATCCACCCTGGCCTATCCAGTCTATTACAGGCCGTCGTCATGTCGTGATGCTGTGCGCCTTAAAAACGACCCATCCTTTCCTTCCAAACAACCTTTTTATCTTTTTATAAGCCGCCGTTGCACTCCTTTTCTCCGAGAAGAGTCCAAAAACCGTAGGACCACTCCCCGTCATTAAAGCACCCAAGGCTCCCG
>JBAVGF010000373.1:0-9560 GCA_049684675.1 Thermodesulfobacteriota bacterium
GTATAAAGGTTTGCCCGGTGGAGGTGGAGAGAGAATTTGGTGGAGGCCTGGAGAAACGAAAGGCGATCTATCTTCCCTTTCCCCAAGCGATTCCTCACAGTTTGGTGATCGATCCGAAAACCTGTACCCGGTGCGGAGAATGTGTGAAGGCCTGTAGTCCAGGGGCCATCGATCTCGACATGAAGGAAGAACAAGAAAAGATTGAGGTCGGGGCCATTCTCCTGGGATTTGGGTTTGAGCCCTTCATCGCCCAGAGAAAGGGGGAATATGGTTTTGGCCGGTATGAGAACGTGCTGACGAGCATTCAGTTTGAGAGATTGCTGTCCACATCAAGTCCGACACAGGGATTACCCGTCCGGGTCTCCGATGGGAAAAAGATGGAAAAAATTGCCTTTATCCAGTGCGTGGGGTCAAGGGATCCTTCCTGTGGTCAGGGGCACTGTTCTACCATTTGCTGTATGTATGCCACCAAGCAGGCCATGATTGCGAAAGATAGATCCCCCGGTCTTGGAGTTACCTTCTTTTATATGGACATTCGACCCATGGGAAAGGATTATGAACGATATTATGAGAGGGCAAAAACCGATTACGGGATTGAATATAAGCGGAGCGCCGTCTCTTCGATTAAAGAAGTTCAGCAGACAAAGGACCTCCTCATTACTTATGTGAACGAGGACGGTACTTTTGAAGAGAGGGAGTTCGATGCGGTCGTCCTCTCAGTGGGCTTCACTCCCCCGCAGGCCATAAAGGATCTGGCGGGAAGAATGGGTCTTCAATTGAATCAGCAGGGGTTCTGCCAGACAGACGAATTTAGTCCGGCGCAAACCTCTGTAAAGGGAGTTTTCGTTGCAGGGGCATTTCGGGGTCCCAGGGACATTCCGGAGACGGTTGTGGAGGGTTCGAGCGCTGCGGCATCCGCAGCCTCCTTTCTTGCCCCCAATCGTCTTCCTCAACTTCCCAAAGAGTATCCCGCGGAAGGGGCGTTGGGAGATGAGATTCCAAAAATAGGGGTCTTCCTCTGCCATTGCGGAGAAACGTTGAAAAAAAGTCTATCCATTTCAGACCTCATCAACGGGACAAAGCAGTTGAGAGAGGTGGTCCATGTGGAAGAGGTGGGTTTGGCTTGCCTTCCGGAGGATTTAGATCTCATCAAAAAGAGAATCGGGGAGCAGGGTCTCAACCGAATCGTCATCGCGGGTTGCTCCCATCGGGAGATTCGAGGAGCCATGGAGGAGATGGCGAAAGGGATGGGTTTTAATCCTTACCTCATCGAATATGCCAACATTCGGGAGCAGTGCGCCTTCGTTCACGAAGGCTATCCAAAATTGGCGACAGAAAAGGCGATGGCTCTGATCAGGACGGGGGTAGAGAGGGCAAAGCGTTCTCAACCCATTCGAAGAGGGAAACAGAAAATTGATAAAAAGGGGCTGGTAGTAGGGGGAGGTCTCGCCGGCATGACGGCATCTCTTCATCTGGCCCAACAGGGATACGAAATTTATTTGATCGAGAAAGAGAAAGAGCTGGGAGGGAACGTAAGAGAATCCTTCTATACATTGAAAGGATCCAATCCCCAAGACTTTTTAGATAAAGTCGTCAAACAAGTAAAAAGCAATGGCTCGATCCATCTCTATTCCGAGGCAGAGGTTCTCGGGTTTGAAAAGAAGAATGGGCATTATCGAACAAAGATCCGCCATCAGAATGAAGAGAAGGTCTTCGACCACGGGGCATTGATCCTTGCCACCGGAGGAAAAGAGGTCACTCCCAAGGAATACCTCTTTGGAGAAGACTCGCGGGTGCTGACGCAGAGACAATTGGAGAAGATGATCCATTCGAACGATAAGGGATTGAAAGATATTCGTTCAGTGGTGATGATTCAGTGCGTAGGCTCCAGGGATGAAGAACATCCCTATTGCAGCCGTGTCTGCTGCAGCCATGCGGTGAAGAATGCCCTGAAGTTGAAGGGAAACAATCCCGATATGAATATCTATGTACTCTACCGTGACGTGAGGACCTATGGATTTTATGAAACCTATTACCACGAGGCAAGAGAGAAGGGTGTGATCTTCATTCGATATGACCTGGAGAATAAGCCGAAGGTCACTCTACAGGGAGAAAGTCTTCAGGTATCGCTGTTCGATCCGGCAATGAACAGTCCCGTTACCCTTCCGGCCGACCGTGTCGTCCTCAGCACTGGAATTGAGCCGAACGACCATCGGGAGTTGGCGAAGATATTCGATGTGGACCTCAATCTGGATGGTTTTTTCATGGAGGCGAATCCTAAATCCGCTCCCCTTGATTCCGTGGACCGTGGAAAATTCTTTTGCGGCCTCTGCCATTCGCCCAATTTTATTGAAGATGCCATTTCTCAAGGGAATGCGGCGGCTGCCAGGGCGGGGGCGCTTTTATCCAAAGAAGCTGTGGAGGAAAAGCCCTATCAGGCCTATGTGATCAAAAGGCTTTGTTGTGGATGCGGTCTCTGTGTTGCGGTGTGTCCTTACGGGGCAAGGGTCCTCAATGAAGAGGAAGGTAAGGCGGAAGTAATCGGGTCGCTCTGCCAGGGGTGTGGTTCCTGCGTCATCGCTTGCCGGAATGCGGCCTCTCAGCAGCAGAACTTTGAAAAGGATTTGAATCTGGCCGCCCTGGATGCGGTCATTGACTAATAAGGGTGATGGTGATCGAGGTTTCTTAGCCTTCACCCACACCTAAAATAGGAGGAACGAGATGGAATTTGAACCGAGGATTGTAGCCTTTTTATGCCACTGGTGCACCTATACCGGAGCAGATCTTGCCGGGACAACGCGACAACAATATCCTCCCAATGTTCGCATTATCCATTTGATGTGCTCGGGAGCGGTCGACTCCATTTATGTGCTCAAAGCCCTGATTGATGGGGCGGATGGTGTGTTGATCGGGGGGTGCCATCCAGGAGACTGTCATTATCAAACGGGTAATTTTAAGGCTCGAAGAAGGATAGCCATTTTGAAGGGCATCCTCGAACAGATGGGTTTTACAGAGGATCGTATCATGCTGAAATGGATCAGCGCCAGTGAGGGGAAGCTCTTTGCTGACACCGTGACGAAAATGGTTGGGGACTTAAAGAAGATGGGTCCAAGTCCGATGAAGCAACTTTGGAATGCGTAACTTCCACATCCCTCCCCCTTGACGGGGGAGGGTGAGGATAGGGGTGGATATCGACCGATTGACCCCCCACCTTAATCCTCCCCCGCAAGGGGGGAGAAGATTTTGAGAGTGATTTTATAATAGGAAAGGAGAATTACCAGACATGTCGAAGAAGGCAGCGGTCAAAGTGATAGAAGGAAAGACAGAGGAAGCCATCATTGGCTTTCTGAAATCTCTTTTAGAAAAAGGAATCGTGGAGGCCATCATGATCCCCAAGGCCCTCCCTTCGCAGGATGGATTTGTCCAAACGCTCATCCGAAATCCGGAAAAGCTGAATGGGGTGGGTGTCCTTTCGCCTACCATGCCGGTCCAGTCAGCGAGAGTCATCTCCAATCTCACCGTTAAGAATATGGAGAAGAAGGTTGCTGTTGTGGTAAAGGCATGTGAAATACGGGCCGCTGTCGAATTGGCGAAATTCCTCCAAGTCAAGCTGGATCATCTCACCCTCATCGGCATCGACTGTCCTGGAACCTTTGAAGTGCCCGATTATGCGAAAATGGCGCAGGAGGGAAAAGGAGGAGCGTCACTCACGAAGGCCTTGCTCACAGGTATGGAGAAAGGCGAGAATTCCCCGCCCTCCGGGTATGCTTTTCGGACGGCTTGTCAGATGTGTGAATACCCGGTTCCGCAGGCGGATATTATTCTTAAATTGTTTGGCTATAAGACAGATCAGGAGATCGGCATTGAAGTCGGGGATAAATTAGAAAAGGAGATCGAAGAAAAGGGGATCCTTTCTTTTTCAGAAAACGAACCGGCATCGAGGGGTCAAATGATCAACAAAGTCGTCGCTGAGAGAACGAAGAAGCGGGATGCCCTTTTTCAAGAATTCAAAGGTATCGTCAAGGATCTTCAGGGTTTTTTAGACCGCTTTTCCACCTGTGTTCGATGCCACAATTGCATGGTGGCCTGCCCGATTTGTTACTGCAAAGAGTGTGTGTTCAGAACAGCAGTCTTCGAGCATGACGGAGATCAATTCCTAAGGTGGGCAGATCGAAAGGATGGAATTCGAATGCCGACCGACACTCTTATTTTCCACCTCATCCGGATGTCTCACATGGTGACTTCGTGTGTGGGGTGCGGACTTTGTGACAGCGCCTGTCCGAGCCGATTGCCGGTGGCAACACTCTTCCGGAGTGTGGGGGACAGGATACAGAAAATGTTCCAATATATTCCGGGAAGGAATGTAGAAGAAGTACCCCCTGTAGCAACCTTCAAAGAGGACGAACTGAAAATTGAATCAGGAGCCCTCTAATTACCTCCCCACAAACTTCCCTCTCCCCTGGCGGGGGAGGGTTAGGGTGAGGGGGATCTGTGAGGAGAAAAATGCAGCGTTCCGCGAAATCTCGGAACATTGAGGTGGAATCGATGGAAGTAGAGAAAAAGGTAAGAGAAGAGCTGGTTCCCATTTTCATCATGGGAAAACGATATGAAGTCCCTTCCTCCATCACCATTCAAAAAGCGTTGGAGTACGCGGGATACCAATTAATCCGGGGCTGTGGGTGCAGGGGAGGAATATGCGGTGCCTGCGGAACCGTCTACCGGTTTCCGGGAAGTTATAAGATTGAAGTAGGCCTGGCTTGTCAGACCGTTGTTCAACCCAACATGTATCTGACACAGATCCCTTTTTTCCCGGCCACCAAGAGCATCTATGACATAGAGAAGATAAAACCGGCCATCGAAACGCTGGTCAAGGCCTATCCTGAGCTCTTGCGGTGTCTGCAATGTAATACCTGCACCAAGTCCTGTCCGATGGATATAGAGGTCATGGACTATATGGCAGCCGCGATGAGAGGGGACATAGCGCGATTGGCAGAGCTTTCTTTTGACTGTGTGATGTGCGGTCTCTGCACATCACGGTGCCCGGCGGAGATCTGCCAGTACAATATTGCGATTTTAGGAAGGCGGCTCTACGGAAAGTATATCGCCCCCAAGGCTGAGCATCTTGCCTCAATGGTGAACGAGGTTGAGAAGGGGAAGTATGAGCAGATGCTCAGGGGATTGATGGATACCAATGAGGAGGGGCTCAAAGATCTTTACAACAAGAGGGAGATCGAGCCCGAACAGGCCGGCGAAGATTGGATCCCAAAGGATAAAACGTATCTGTAAATATTAGTTCCAAATTTCAAAATCCAAATGACAAATGAATGTCAAAGTTCAAAACCCAAAAGAATAAATCCGCAATAAGGGAATGCCGAGATGGCCGCAACGTTCCATCATTCAATTTTTCCGTTTTTGAAATTTAGGATTTGGATTTGATTTGACATTTTTGGATGCTTGAGAGGACTTGGAGGTTATCGTGCCCTATACAAGAGAATTGAAAGAGTTGATTAAGAAGGTTGAGGCGACACGCCCCGCCAGAATCGAAAAGAAGAGAAGAGGGGAAGAGTTCCCGGTGCTTTCTTTGAAAGAAAGAGAGGAGCGGCTGAGAAAGTACCATCCCGATTTCAGAGAGGGTTCGAGGAAGGAGATTCGTGTGGGGCCCAGTAAGGGTTATGCCATCTCACCGGAGATCGTGGATCTTCTGGAAGCGAGGAGCCGTGTCAACCCGGATGTCATTGATTTGAATAAAGTGGCATATGAAACGGATGTCCTCATCCTCGGTGGAGGAGGTGCGGGGACGGCGGCGGCTTTGACAGCTCAAGAAAATGGGGCCAGGGTGCTGATCGCCACGAAATTGAGGCATGGAGATGCCAACACGATGATGGCAGAGGGCGGTATTCAAGCAGCCAGCAAGGGGACGAAGGACTCTCCTTATTATCATTACCTCGATGTCCTGGGAGGGGGTCATTTCAAAAATCCTCCAGAACTGGTTTATACGCTTGTCACAGAGGCCCCAAAGGTTCTGGCCTGGTTAGAAAGTTTAGGTTGCATGTTCACAAAATTTCCGGATGGGGGATTTCAGTCCATGCATGGTGGCGGGACCTGCCGGAAGCGAATGCATTATGCAGCCGATATAACCGGTGCCGAAATCATGAGAACCCTGAGAGATGAAGCAAGAAACCGGGCCGGGGATATTAAAGTGCTGGAATTTTCTCCTGCGGTGGAACTAATTTTGAATGAACAGGGCCATTGTGCGGGCGCGGTTCTTTACAATCTCGAAACGGAGGAATACTTCGTCGTCAAGGCCAAGGCAGTGGTCCTGGCCACAGGGGGTTCAGGAAGACTCCACATTCAAGGATTCATGACCACCAATCATTACGGTGCCACCGGAGACGGTCTTATCCTGGGTTATCGGGCGGGTGTGAAATTGTGTTTCCTCCATGCCGTACAGTACCATCCGACTGGCGCAGTCTTTCCAGAACAGGCAGAAGGTCTCCTGATCACAGAGAAGGTTAGGGGGGCAGGAGCCAATGTTCTTAATATCGATGGAGAACAATTCGTCAATGAACGGGAACCCAGGGATGTGGAATCGTCTTGCTTCATCCGGGAGTGCAGTGAAATTGGGAAAGGGATCCCGACGCCTACCGGGAAGGAAGGCATCTGGCTCGATTCACCGATGATCGATATCCTGATGGGAGAGGGCGCCGTAAAGAGAGAATTCCCCGGGAAATTTATTCTTTTTAAACGATACGGGATCGATATTTCAAAGGAGCCTATGCTGGTCTACCCGACCCTTCATTACCAAAATGGGGGGTTGGAATATAACAGCCGTTGCGAAACCTCGGTCCCCGGATTTTTTTCTGCAGGCGAGGTTTCAGGTGGAGTTCACGGAGAGAACCGTTTGATGGGAAACTCCCTTCTCGATGTCTGTGTTTTTGGCAGGATCGCAGGGGTCAGCGCATCCCTTTATGTAAAGGAGAATGCAAAAGGAAGCAAATTGACCCTGGACCATGTCCGGAGATATCACAAGCAGTTAGAGGAAGCGGGAATCGTCACCGATCGAGTCGCTCCGATGCTTTTGCCCGATTACTCCAATCCCAAAGTCCGGGAGCGCCAACTCACCGCCCATTACATAGGTACGATCCGTTGAGTTTTGCCATGTTTTTTAATAGGCAAATAAAAGGCTCGGTTTTCAACCGGGCCTTTTAACGTTCACCCAATCGCCCCTCCGAATATTTCTTCCCTCACTCCCTGTTACCCCACAGTTATGATCCAGTTATAATTGGAGATCCTATCCCTAAGATCGGAGTGGTCTCTCCGGAGAAAACTTGAAGCGGCACATTTTAGCGATGCGTCAAGGCGTAGATATCCTTAAAACGACGCCTCTACCACAGCCCTTCGACTCCCTTCTCTCTAATGATCCGCCATTTCAAGGTTTTGGAGCGGAGACCACTTCGATCCCACCACGCCCGAGACTGAGGGGGGGGTACCCATACCTATCATTTTTCCCTTTCTTGGACTGACGGAATTCGTTATAATAAGGCCGTTTATTCTTAGAAGGGGGAGGAAACATAATGAAGATTCATGAGCATCAAGCCAAAGAAATTCTGAAAAGTTATGGTATTCCTATTCCAAGAGGAGGAGTGGCGGAGACTCCGGAGGAGGCACGAAAGATAGCTGAGGGGATTGGAGAAAAGACAATCGTTGTGAAGGCACAGATCCATGCTGGGGGAAGAGGAAAAGGAGGAGGCGTCAAGGTTGTGAGTCATCCCGAAGAAGCGGAGAAGGCTGCCAAGGAGATCATTGGAATGACCTTGGTCACGCATCAGACCGGACCGGCAGGTCGCCTTGTTCGGAAAGTACTGATTGAAGAAGGCATGGAGATTCAAGAAGAGCTTTATTTGGGAGCGGTGATCGATCGGTCAAGAGCCTGTCCTGTGATCATGGCCAGCCGGGAAGGGGGTGTGGAGATTGAGAAAGTGGCAGCAGAGTCTCCGGAGAAGATCGTAAAAGAATGGGTGGAGCCCAGCGTAGGCCTGAGGGCCTTTCAAGCGAATAGGATCGGCTACGGACTTGGACTCGAACCTGCCCGGGTAGGGAAGGTGAGAAATATCATCTCCGGCCTCTACAAGACTTTTTATGAGAAGGACTGCCTGCTTGCCGAGATTAATCCTCTCGTCCTGACGAAAGGAGGGGAATTTATCGCCCTCGATGCCAAAATGAATTTCGATGACAATGGGCTTTTTCGGCATAAAGAGATTGCTGCACTCAGGGATCTGAATGAAGAAGCCCCTCTTGAGGTGGAGGCTTCCAAGTACAATTTGAATTACATCAAATTGGATGGAAACGTCGGCTGCATGGTAAATGGGGCGGGCCTTGCCATGGCCACGATGGATATTATCAAAGTGGTCGGGGCCGAACCTGCTAATTTCCTTGATGTGGGAGGCGGAGCCACGGCTGAAATGGTGAAAAACGGGTTCAAGATCCTTATGTCCGACCCCGGGGTAAAAGTGGTGTTCATCAATATATTCGGGGGAATTCTCCGTTGCGATACCCTGGCAAAGGGCGTGACAGAAGCCGTGCGAGAGGTGAAGGTCAATGTCCCCATCGTGGTGAGGCTGGAAGGGACAAACGTGCAGGAGGGAAGGAAGATCCTCAATGAATCAGGCCTCAATTTCACCGTCGCCATCGGAATGAAAGAGGGCGCTGAGAAAGTAGTCGAAGCACTGAAGAAAGCTCAAAGCTGAAGGCTGAAAGCTGGAAACTGATTGATTGCTTTGAGCATTGAGCTTTGAACTTTGAGCTTATATCCGGAGGCAACATGAGCATTCTAGTAGACAAAAAAACGAAGGTGGTGGTTCAGGGAATCACGGGAAACGAAGGAATGTTTCATACCCGGCAGATGGTGGAGTATGGAACAAAGGTGGTGGCAGGTGTGACCCCGGGCAAAGGTGGACAGAAGATTGAAGGGATCCCGGTCTTCAATACTGTATCGGAAGCGGTGAAAAACACTAATGCCAATGCCTCTGCAATCTTCGTCCCTCCTCCTTTTGCTGCGGATGCGATTCTGGAAGCCGCGGATGCGGCGATTTCCCTCATCGTGTGCCTTACGGAGGGGATCCCCACACTCGACATGGTGATGGTGCGCGAATATCTCAAGGGGAGAAAGTCGAAATTGGTCGGTCCAAATACTCCTGGAATTATTTCGCCGGGCAAATGTAAGATCGGCGTGATGGCAGGCTATATTCATAAGCCGGGGACGATTGGAATCATCTCTCGAAGCGGAACACTCACCTACGAGGTCGTGGATCAGTTGACCAAGAAAGGGATTGGACAGTCAACTTGCGTGGGCATTGGAGGAGATCAAATCATCGGGCTTAACTTTGTCGATCTTCTGGCGATGTATGAAAGAGATCCGGGGACAGAGGCAGTAATCATGATTGGCGAAATTGGCGGAACGGCAGAAGAGGAAGCAGCCCAATTCATTGAGAAGTCCGTCCGCAAGCCAGTACTGGCTTTTATTGCTGGATTGACGGCTCCTCCGGGGAGGAGAATGGGGC
>JBAVGF010000374.1:0-24421 GCA_049684675.1 Thermodesulfobacteriota bacterium
ATCCAGCGTTCGGGAGTAACAATATCGCCCGTTCCAAGCTGCTTTCTGACGTTTGAATCGAATGCTGGACCAACGCGGCCTTCCGTGAGAAGGAGAACGGCCTTGGAGATTCCCACCACTCCGGCAAGACCGTTACGACAGCGACCGCTATAGGAAAGATCCTTGAAAACAGCCCAGAGTTCCAGGAGCGCCTTCTCATCGGCTTGCTTCATCGCATCAGCGTGACGGAGGTCGAATCCGTTCAAGGCAGATGAGACACTAATACCTGTAAGGACAAGGTCTTCCAAGTATGGTGCCTCGTGGGTAGCCTCAACTCGACAGCGGCGCATTGTGTTCGGTCGACAGGCCTGCCATCTACGAAGGATTCGTCCAAGCTCCGGTGCCGCATGATCCAGGGGATAGTCTCGACGGACTTTCAGCCAAACGTTCCAGTCCTCAACGTAGGTAGCATCAAAAGATTGAACTCGCTGTCGTATCTGATCAACAGTCAAATTGCCAATGCCTGCCATAATATGCTCATTTCCCTTTTTCTTCTAGGGGTAACAACATTAATCGCATCCGCATAATTAAGGAACAAGATTATCTGGTCGTCATGAAATGGTTGCGAATGATCAACGATGGCTTTTAATATACACCTTTTCTAAATCTTTGGGAAGTAACGGTATCAAGAAATAATGGCTAAAGCGTTCCCTTCTCATGGTATTATAATCGTTGGACAATTTTGTAAGAGGATAACAATTTACGTTTCTTTTTTGGAACAATACATCGGGGAAAAACCACGGCCACTAAAGATATTTAATGATTTACCCCGTTAGAAATAATGCCCCGCTGCTCTGCAGTGGGGATGAAGACTATTCCTTTTTGCGAACACGGGGTTCAAGGCTCCGTCTGAGCCCCCGTTACAGAGTTCTAGACTTTCTAACGGGGTTTACATATCTTATTTGAAATGGTCTGATGGCAGGAGTATTGCGTCTTTTAGAATTTCGCATCCCTTTTTCGATTGAAGTCCCTTATCCAGCAACGAGGCCAACTGCATGGTAATCGTGCTTGGACCGTCAAGGCTCTCAGAGGTGAGCACTCGAATCAAGGCTCCTCCAATGGATCTGTAGTCCACTCCTCCGTGTTCGTAGACCCGCCTGTCCTCAGCCTGAATCACCGCCTCCTTTAAGAGGACTTTTTCCGCGGGGCGGTGATCGCCATCGATCCGGATATCCCTCCCGAGCTTCAAAAAGTCTTCTTTGTCTGCCAGGTCCATGAAGATGATTTCCAGTGGGTGCTGAATGGATCTGCCCTCGAGAGGAGGGGTAAAACGATCTCCTGGACCCCCAAGGCAGGAAAATATTCCCTCGCTCTTGCGGACAAGGAGGGAAAAATTTTAGACTATATTCGTTTTGAAGTCAGAGGTCCGGAGGCGGATTAAGGCAAAGGTGGAATATCAACAACGTAGCGTCGGCATTTACTGCCGACGAGAAACCGTTCGCCCCCAGTAAATGGGGGGGCTACAACAGACGCAGGGCGATTACCCCTTGATCAGGATTTACATTGCGCGGCATGGAGAGACGACTTGGAATGTGGAAGGAAGGATTCAGGGCCGAAGCGACCCCGACCTGAGTCCCGAAGGCTATGCCCAGAGCCGGGCATTGCTTGAGCAACTCAAGGGCCGCCCGATCTCAGCCATCTACACCAGTACTTTGAAGAGATCCTTTCTCACCGCTCAACCGATTGCCAGCCACCTCGGTCTTCCCATTCGACGTCAGCCGGAGTTGGATGAAATCGCCTTCGGTATTCTGGAAGGGAAGAAGATCCTTGGTTCCGAAGGAGATGTGAAGAGCGAATGGGAGCGGTTCAGGGAAAACCCTTTCACCTACCGCATCCCGAAGGCGGAAAATTATACGGATGTCATGAACCGAGTCAGGCCCTTTGTGGAGAAGATCCTCCAGAACCACAAAGGAGGGGAGGTCTTAATCGTTGGCCACAGGGTCGTCAATCAAATGCTGATCGGGCTTCTCATGGATTATCTGCCGGAGGAGATGTTAAAGATCCAGCAGAGCAACGGCTGCTTTTATCTGATCCAAAAGAATGATGAAACCAGGGTCTTTCATGCTATCAATGGTGAGATGAGGGAAGGGGTCCTTTCCGACAACCGGATAAGGGTTGCTTGAGGAGATAGAAAGAGGAGATGAGTGCCCAAGAGGTTCAACGGAAAATCCGCTGTGTGATCTACGACTGCGATGGCGTTCTCTTCGATTCCTTTGAGGCCAACACAAAATTATACAATGATTTGTGCGCCTGGGTGGGAAGAGGCCCTCTGAGCGGAGAAGAGATGCAATACGTTCACATTCACACCGTCTTCGAAGCGATTCACTTCATTTTCGGGAAAGAGAACGGTCTGGAAAAGAGGGCATTAGAGATTTTAAGAGAGAGACAGGTTGATTTAAGAAATTACGTCGAGTACTTAAAGATGGAACCCCATCTCTTTCAGACTTTGGAGAGTCTGAAAGAAGCCGGGATACTTCGAGCTATCAATACCAACCGGACGACATCCATGAAACATGTCATAGAAAGGTACGGCCTCGGGCCGTATTTCGAGATGGTTGTGACCGCCCTCGACGTCAAAAACCCTAAGCCTCATCCCGAATCGATCGAGAAGATCATCAAAGCATTCAAATTGAAGAAAGAGGAGGCTATTTTTATAGGAGATTCTGAGGTAGATAAACAGACGGCCGAATCTTCAGGCGTGAGGTTCATTGCGTACAAGAACAGGGAGATTGCAGACGATCTTTACATAGAAGACCACCTCGACCTTTTAAATCTGGTTTTGAATCATAAAGCCTCCTGAAGAAAACCTCCGTTATTTATATGCTGTCCTATTTATAGCTTTTTCGAGTTTCGCGTAAGTGACACCCCTTATTGTAGCCCACCTCTATTCTCTCACCATTTTTTGTCCTCCCTTAAGCTAAAAGTAGAACCAGGCCCGCAAGGATGGTTCTCTTGGAGAACTTTAGAGCGGAACCTTCAGAGGGATGAGGGGAGCCAAATACATCTTTTCTGGCTTAAAAATACTGGTTTTACAGTATTCACATCCAAGCCTCCGTCAAAGAGAATAGATAAGGTAAGCGAATCAAGTAGTTTCTGCCCCTTTGGAATGTCGAAAACTTGTGATTGGACATTACCTGTCTTTCCTTGCTTATGGGTAATCTGGCTCAGGGAGTTGAGGCAAACAGAGCGACGATGAGGCCGTGTAAACATTATTCCGTCTTGCTGATCTTATTGCTTTTGACCGGGTGCATCAAAGTCGGCCCCAACTTCACTCCTCCTCCGGTGGCCGTTTCACAAGCATGGCTGGATGCAGGTGATCAGCGTGTGAAACCAGAGCCGACAGAATACCGCAACTGGTGGCGAGTATTCAACGACCCAGTCCTCGACCAGCTCATTGACCGGGCCTACCGGGAGAACCTGTCTCTGAGGATTGCGGGTGTCCGGGTACTGGAAGCCCGGGCCCAGCTCGGCATTGCCGTTGGAGGACTTTTTCCTCAGACCCAGCAAGCCTTTGGGTCCTTCCAGTATAACCGGACAAGTGAGCGGGCCCCCCAGGCCGCCCTCTTCAGCAGCAATTTGAGCTACCGGCAATCCGAGATCGGGCTTCAGGCCGCCTGGGAACTCGACTTCTGGGGAAAATTCAGACGGGCGATCGAGTCAGCCGATGCCAGCTTACTGGCATCGATCGCGGACTACGACAATACCCTGATGAGCCTTACGGCTGACGTGGCGAATTCTTATGTTTTGATAAGGACCCTTGAGAAGAGGCTCGATATCGCCCGTCAAAACGTAGAGACGCAGAAGGAGAACCTGAAGATCGCGGAAGCCCGTTTCCGTTACGGTACCACCTCGCAATTGGATCTGGAGCAGGCCAAAACGGTACTCAATGATACCCTGGCTTCTATCCCTGTCCTTGAAACGCAGCTGCGGCAGGCCAAGAACGCCCTCAGTGTGTTACTTGGCTTGCCGCCGGGTCATTTAACCAGCTTCCTGGAGGGCACTTCCGAGATTCCTGTCTCCCCACCTGAAGCAGTAGTGGGTATCCCTGCCGATCTCCTTCGCAGGCGGCCAGATATTCGGAGCGCCGAGCACCAGGCAGCGGCTCAATGCGCCCAGATCGGTGTGGCGAAAGCGGATCTCTATCCCGCTTTCTCGCTCAGCGGGAATTTCGGGTTTCTGTCGAGCGATGTCGGAAGATTTAATTTGAGCGACATGTTTCAGTGGAAGAGCCACACGGTTCAGGCCGGGCCTTCTGTCCAGTGGAATATTCTCAATTATGGCCGGATCACGAACAACGTCCGGGTGCAGGATGCCCGGTTCGAGCAGTTGCTGATCGCCTACCAGAATGCCGTCCTCAAGGCCCAGCAGGAAGTGGAGGACGCCCTCATAGCTTTTCTGAGGGCTCAGGAGCGGGCCGAGTTCTTGGGCCAGAGCACGGCGGCAGCCAAGCGTTCTCTCGATCTCGCCGTTCTGCAATATCGGGAAGGCACCAAAGATTTTACGACTGTCCTGATCGCCCAGCAAGCTCTCCTAAATGAGCAGGACAACCTGGCGAGCACGCTTGGCAACATCTCGAGCAGTCTGGTGGGAGTTTACCGGGCCCTGGGCGGTGGGTGGGAGATTAGAGATGGAAAGGATCTGGTGCCTCCCGAGATCAGGGAGGAAATGGCAAAACGGACTAACTGGGGAAGATTGCTTGCACCTGCAACATATAATCTGCCTGCCCCTGAAAAGCCCAAATCTTTGATCCGGCCTCCCGATTGGTAGCTCTCACGCTTTCCCTCTCCCCGCCTGGGGAGAGGATGAAGGTGAGGGGGAACGGGCAAGGAGGCGTACCAGCAGTTGTGGTCAACTCCGTTGAGTTTTTAATGCAACGCGGGGGAAGATAGTGACTTTTAAAAAATATTCTCTTCATAAAATCGGGGCTATTTCAGCCTGGATCGTCTGTCTGATCTTTCTTATTTTCTTGGGGGCGTGCAAAGAAAAAACCCCTCCTCCTCCGCCACCGCCCACTGTTACGGTCGCTCAGCCAGTCGAGCGGACAGTGACAGACTATCTGGAGCTGGCAGGAAATACACAAGCCATCAAAACAGTACAACTGGTTGCCCGGGTCTCGGGTTACCTGGATAAGGTCTTCTTCCAGGACGGACAACTCGTAAAAGAAGGTCAATTGCTCTTCCTCATTCAGCAGGACACGTACCAGGACAACCTGCGGCAGGCCGAGGCTGCCATTCTGTTACAGAAGACGCAGCTGGAGTATGCCGAAATACAATTGACGCGCTATTCCAAATTGGTGGAGGAGAAAGCAGCCGCTCAGACCGACGTAGACAACTGGCGGTACCAGAGGGATTCGGCTCAAGCGAACCTGCTCTCGGCACAGGCAAAAAGGGATCTGGCAAAACTCGACATGGTCTACACGGAGGTCAGGGCCCCTTTTGACGGCCGCATTGACAGAAGGTTAAGAGACCCCGGCAACCTTGTGGGTTCGGGTGAAAATACCGTCCTGGCAGCGATCAACCAAATTGATCCCATCTATGTTTATTTCAACATCAGCGACGCGGATCTGGCTCGACTGATGGGAGAAGCTCGCTGGATACCGGGGCAGGCTCGTGCCAAACCATGGCCTGTATATGTCGGCCTGTCGAATGAAAAAGATTATCCCCATGAGGGCCGCCTGGATTTTGCTTCTATTAGCCTTACCCCCACTACTGGAACCTTGCTGCTGCGGGGAATCTTCCCGAACCCGGACGGGAAGATTTTGCCAGGGTTGTACGTCCAAGTACGTGTACCTGTACAGAAGAAGACCGCTCTCCTTGTGCCTGAAGTAGCTGTCGCCAATGACCAGGAGGGTTCATACGTGCTTATCGTTAGTGAGAAGAATGTGGTGGAACGTCGCAGCGTCAGAACCGGCGCTACGGTCGATAACCTGCGCGTCATCGAAGAAGGCCTTAACGGAAAAGAGTGGATCATTTCCAAGGGTTTGTTGCGCGCTGCTCCCGGGCGACAGGTCACCCCTGAGCGGGAAGGAGTCCAAACGCCTGGCATAGGCTCTCCTCAATCTCCAGATCAAAGGAAAGTGAAGCCATGATCTCCCGGTTCTTTATCGAACGACCTATTTTCGCAAACGTGATCGCGCTTGTTACAATGATCATCGGGCTGGTCTTCCTCTATAAATTGCCCGTGGCCCAGTATCCCCAGATCGTGCCACCGACCATTCAGGTCACTACCCGGTACCCGGGCGCCAGTGCCGCCGTCATCGCAGACACAATAGGGGTGCCCATCGAGCAGGCGGTAAATGGTGTGGAGGGCGCTATCTACATGTCCTCCACCAGCGGCAGCGATGGCTCCTACGCCCTGACGATTACCTTCAACGTTGGCACCGATCTCAATACTTCCATTGCACTGGTCCAAAACCTGGTCAACAGCGCCCTGGCCCAGCTTCCGGGCGGCGTTCAGCAGCAGGGGGTCACGGTCAGAAAGGTCTCCCCGAACATACTGCTGGTAGTCGGTCTCTATTCCGAGGATGATCGGTTTGAAGAAATTTTCCTTTCCAATTACGCTGTGATTAATCTCCAAAACCCCTTGGCCCGGCTTCCGGGTGTCGGCCAGGTGGTCGTCAGAGGTGCGGGTGCTTACAGCATCAGGGTCTGGCTCGATCCCAACAGGCTCCAGACGTTTGGCCTTACGACAGCGGATGTCCTGACCGCTATCCAGGGCCAGAATGTCCAAGTCGTTGCAGGACAGCTCGGTACTCCCCCGGTGCCAAAGGATCAGCCCTTTCAGTTCACAATCAACGCTCTCGGCCGGCTATCCGATGCGAGCCAGTTTGAAGACATCATCATTAAGACTGCGATGGGCCAGGCCCCGCAGATCGTGCGGCTGCGGGATATAGCCCGAGTCGATTTGAGCCAGCAGAGCTTCAGCAATTTTTCGCGCTTCACCGGTCACAAGGCGGCCCTGATCCCCATTTTTGCCCTGCCGGATGCCAATGCCATCGCTGTCGCCGATAGTGTTTATCAGGCCATGGCTGACATGAGCAAGCAGTTTCCCGAGGGCCTGAAATATGCCATCCGGTACGATACCACCACGTTTGTCCGGGAGGCCATCTCCGGTGTATATGAGACCCTGATCATAGCCGGTATCCTTGTGCTCATCGTGATTCTTCTGTTCTTGCAAAGCTTCCGGGCGATGCTGGTTCCGGCCACGACTGTCCCGGTGACCATCATCGGCGCTTTCATCGCCATCGCCGCGCTCGGTTTCACAGTAAACCTGATGACCTTGTTTGCGCTGATTCTGGCCGTCGGCATCGTGGTGGACGATGCCATCATCATTGTGGAGAACAGCTCCTACTACATCGAAAGGGGAATGCCGCCCAAGGAAGCTACGATCAAAGCAATGCAGGAGATGACAGGGCCGGTGATGGGTATCACCGTGGCCCTGGTTTCCGTGTTTCTGCCAGCTGCCTTCTTGCCGGGTATCACAGGACAGATCTTCCGTCAATTTGCTCTCGTCATTGCTTCTACTACGGTCATCAGTGCCATCAATGCCCTTACATTGAAGCCTGTCCAGTGTGCCTTCTGGTTGAGACCTCGCAAGGAAAAACCCCTGAATTGGTTTTACCGGGGATTCAACAGGGTCTTTCAGGCCATGACCGATGCCTACATGGGAATCGTTACCCGGATGGTGAAGCGGCCGGTTCTGATGATTATCCTTTTTGGAATCATCATCACTCCTTCGTTCTTGGTGTTCTTGAGCCGGCCCACGGGCTTTCTGCCCACCGAGGACCAGGGGTACGCCGTTTTGGTCTACCGATTGCCAGAAGGTGCGTCACAGCCCCGATCAGAGGTGGTTGCGGGCAAAATCAATGCGATTCTAAGAAAAACGCCCGGAGTTGGGTTCTGGGTCACCATAGGAGGCTTTTCGATCCTGGACAATGCCAACGTCTCCAATATTTCGACAACCTTTGTCGTTTATAAGGACTGGGAGGAACGCGGCTCCGCCTTAAACCAGGACAGGATCGTCTCCAGCATCTACCGTGAGCTTGCGAGTATCCAGGAAGCACAGGCCTTTGTGGTGATCCCGCCACCAATCCGGGGGCTTGGCCAGACAGGGGGCTTCCAGATGATGGTGGAAGACCGCAGAAGCCTCGGCCTGGCTGAACTGCAGAAGACCACGTACGACCTCGTCCAGAGGGGAAACTCCCAGCCCAGCCTGCAACGCCTTGCCACGACCTTCAGCGTTAGCAGCCCCCAGCTCTACCTGAATATCAACCGGACCAAGGCGCAGTCGCTGCAAGTCCCCATGTCGAATGTCTTTGACACCCTCCAGGCCTACTTGGGATCCTCCTTCGTCAATCTGTTTAATAAGTTCAACCAGGTGTTTCAAGTTTATATCCAGGCCGACAACCGCTACCGTCTGCTGCCCAGGGACATAAAAAATTTATATGTCCGTAACCAGAATGGCCAGATGGTGCCCCTTGGGACTATCCTCGATATCAATCAGGTCAAGGGCTCCGAGCTTGTCACGCGCTATAACCTCTATCCGGCGGCGGCCATTTTTGGCTCAGCCGCTCCTGGATTCAGTTCGGGCCAGGCCATCGGGCGGATGGAACAACTGGCCGCCGAAACTTTGCCAGAGGGCATGGCCTACGACTGGACCTCCACGAGCTACCAGGAAAAACAGGTCGGCACCCAGGCTTACTTCATCTATGCCCTCTCCATAATTCTGGTGTACATGGTGCTGGCCGCTTTATATGAGAGCTGGACTTCTCCCGCGGCGGTTATTCTGGTTGTGCCCGTAGCCCTGGTGGGGGTCCTTCTATCCCTCATCATTCGCGGCTACGAAACCGACCTTTACACTCAGATAGGCCTGGTGCTGATGATTGCCCTGGCGAGCAAGAACGCCATTCTTATCGTTGAATTTGCACGTGACCTGCACCGAGAAGGCATGTCCATAACGGATGCGGCCGTCGAGGCGACCCGTCGCCGATTCCGGCCCATCGTGATGACGTCCTTTGCCTTCATTATGGGGGTGGTTCCGCTTCTGATCGCCTTTGGCCCGGGCGCAGCCAGCCAGCGCGCCATCGGGACGGTCGTTTTTGGCGGCATGCTTTCTTCCACGCTTCTGGCCATCCCGTTTGTGCCGGTCTTCTACGTAGCCATGCAGCGCCTGAGCGAAAAGCGTGCTGGTTCGAAGAAACAGAGTGCAACTGAAAATAAAACGTGAACTGAGGGAATGCCTCTGCCTCGGTCCATAAGAATGGGCAGCTTCTCCAATCTGCCCATCCTTATGGGCCGGGACCGCGCGCCTCACCGGGCTAATGGTGGGAAAAGAATTTTTTCACGCCATTTGAGACATTACGAACGGAGAGAAACTCATGGCTCAGGATCTGTATGATACCGTCGTCATCGGAGGAGGACCTGCCGGAGCCGCGGCAGCGGTCTATGCAGCGAGGAAGAAGCTGAAGACGTTGGTTGTCACTGAAGGGTTTGGCGGACAATCGATGGTTTCCAGGCATATTGAAAATTGGATCGGCGAAATCACCCTCTCAGGCTTGGACCTGGCTGAAAAGCTCAAGAGGCACGTGGAGGCTCAAAAGGGAATTGAGATTAAAACTCCAGAGCGAGTGGTTACCGTGACGCAAGGGGGGGACTGTATCTTTGAGGTCAAAACGGAAAGCGGCAATACCTACCGGTCCAAAACAGTGATCGTTTGCTCCGGAGGGCGACACAGACGCCTCGGTCATCCAGGAGAGGAGAAGTTTGAAGGCAGGGGACTTGCTTTTTGCTCGACATGTGATGCTCCTTTTTACAACGGGGTCGATGTGGCTGTGGTTGGAAGCGGGAACACAGCCCTTGAGACCGTGATTGATCTAATTCCCTACGCTCGTAAGATCTATCTTCTCATTCGAACCGAGAAGTTAAAGGGCGATCCCGTCACTGAAGAAAAGATAAGACAATTACCAAAACTGCAAATGATTAGTAATGCGGAAGTCGAAGAAATACTCGGGGACCAGACCGTGACCGGATTGCGGTATAAGGATAAGAAGGCCGGAGAGGTTAAAAAGTTGGCAGTGAGTGGAATATTCGTACAGATCGGTTTGTCCCCGAACTCGGAATTTATCCGTGCCCTGGTTGACACCAACCAGGCCGGAGAAATTATCGTAGAGCACAGGACGGCGCAAACCTCGAAGAAGGGAATTTTCGCCGCAGGCGACGTGACCGACGACCCATTCAAGCAGAATAACATCTCGGCAGGGGACGGGGTAAGGGCTGCCCTCTCCGCCTTTCACTTCATCCTTAATATTCAAAAATACAGTCCTTGTGCGGACAAAGAGGAGTGAAGAACTGGCAGAGAGCCAATGGGTTTCTTTTGAAAAATCCGCAAAGGGCGGACGAAACAAAGCCAAGGAGATCAGGGAGGGAAAGCCGATGATTAGTGAAGAGAAGGTGGAAAGGATAAAGAAATTGGCCACACTGATCCGTTACTACATCCTTGTCATGACCACAGAGGCCGGCTCCGGTCATCCGACCTCTTCACTGTCGGCGACGGAGTTGATGGCCTGCCTCCTTTTCGGCGGGGTTTTTCGATTCGACGCCGACCATCCCAAATGCCCAAATAACGATCGCCTGATCTTTTCCAAAGGACATGCCTCCCCGCTTTTCTACGCCCTGTGGGCGGCCGCGGGTGAGTTGACTGAAAAGGACCTAATGACTTACAGAAAATTTGGCAGTCCCCTGGAAGGCCACCCCACCGTTGCCTTCCCTTATGTTGAAGCGGCAACGGGTTCCCTGGGGCAGGGCCTTTCCATTGGCCTGGGAATGGCCTTGAATGCCAAATATCTTGATAAGCTTCCGTACAGGACGTATGTTCTCCTCGGGGACAGTGAGATGGCCGAAGGTTCTCAATGGGAATCGATGGAAATGGCGTCCTTTTATAAGCTGGACAACCTGATCGGAGTCCTTGATGTGAACCGGCTGGGTCAGCGGGGAGAAACGATGTACGGATGGGACCTCGAGGCCTACGAGAAAAGGATTTCGTCTTTCGGATGGAAGACGCGAATATTCGACGGCCATTCCATCCCCGAAATTCTTTCCGCCTATGAAGATGCGCTCCATGAGACCGGCCAGCCCGTCATGTTGATCGGGAAAACCATTAAAGGGAAAGGGGTCTCTTTCGTTGAGAATAAGAACGGTTGGCATGGAAAAACCCTTAAGAGAGAGGAGTGTGATCGGGCGCTCAAGGAATTAGGAGATATTGATAAGTCTGTTCGAGGAGAGATCTCCCTTCCGGAAGATCTGAAGCCAAAAGAACAGGTTGCCGGGAAACCGGTCAAAAAAATGGATTATCCGGCAGATAAACCTGTTTCCACCCGGAAGGCCTACGGGAATGCGCTGGCAAGAATTTTCCCGCGATTTCCCAATCTGGTGAGTTTGGACGGCGAGGTCAGCAATTCAACCTATGCAGAGATATTCAAAGAGGCTTTTCCGGAGCGTTTTTTTGAGATGTATATTGCGGAGCAGAATATGGTCGGTGCCGCCTTAGGCCTGTCGCGTCGGGGCAAGATTCCCTTCGTCTCTACCTTCGGAGCATTTCTTACCCGCGCTTTCGATCAAATCAGGCTGAGCCAGTACTCCGACGCAAACATCAAGTTTGTTGGATCCCATGCCGGCGTATCGATCGGGGAAGATGGCCCCTCTCAGATGGCGCTTGAAGACATGGCCATGTTCAGGGCGATCTTAGGCAGCGTCGTCTTGTATCCGTCCGATGCGGTGTCCACGGAGAGATTGGTCGAGGAAGCCGCAAAACAGGATGGCATCGTTTTCATTCGGACTACGAGAATGGAGACGCCTATCCTGTATGGTCCAGAGGAAAAGTTTGCCATCGGTGGAAGCAAAGTTCTGAGAAAAAGCGATAAGGACAGGGCCACCGTCATCGGGGCAGGAGTGACGCTCCATGAAGCACTGGCAGCTTATGAAGCTTTGAAAAAAGAAGGAGTCTTCATCCGTGTCATTGATCTGTACAGCATCAAACCGGTTGATGAAAAAATGCTTCGCGAAGCCGTAAATGCTACCAAGTCCATCATTACCGTCGAAGATCATTTTGAGGAAGGAGGGATCGGGGAGACCGTGAAGAGTGCTCTGTCTGCTTCTCCGGTTCCCATCCACTCTTTAGCCGTAAGGAAGAAACCGAAAAGCGGTAAGCCAGAGGAACTCCTCGACTATGAGGAGATCTCCCGAGCCGCCATTATCAAAAAAGTGAAAGAGGTCGTCTAAGAGTCAGGGTTCAATGACCATTGAATTATGCTTCCAGTTGCAAAAAGCCATTTCTGAAGGCGGTTGGGTGTACTTCTAAACCCTTACAAAGCGGTTCTTTAATATTTTCTTATGGGTAATATGCAATTTCACCCAATGTGGCTTTTGTAATGTGCTTGGAAGCGGAGTGGCAAATTGTTAAAAGGTTCCGCTGTAAGGCTTTTTCAGCACACCCAACTGCCTTCTTATTGCAACATTAGGGTCATCTATCGGCAAACAGGAGAAATACGATGAGCACTGTGAGAAGAATCAAAAAAGTCTGGAAGAGCAAGCCGACGATCGAGGGGGCGGGAGTGCATCTTAAGAGGGCCTTCGGTTACGATCAGGTGCCGCTGCTCGACCCGTTTCTCCTTCTCGATGATTTCCGGTCGGACAATCCTGCCCACTACCTGAAGGGCTTTCCTTGGCATCCCCACCGGGGCATCGAAACGATCACCTATGTCCTTCAGGGCGTTGTCGAACATGGCGACAGTATGGGAAATCGTGGTCTCATCTCTTCGGGTGACGTGCAGTGGATGACCGCCGGAAACGGCATCATCCATCAGGAGATGCCAAAGGGTGACAAGAAGCGCATCATGTCAGGATTCCAGCTCTGGGCGAACCTTCCTGCGTCCAATAAGATGATGGACCCCCGTTACCGCGACGTGAAGAATCAGCAGATTCCAGAAATTTCTCTCAACGGCGGGGTAAAGGCGAAGATCATCTGTGGAAAGTTAGATGGGGTGGAAGGGCCGGTGCGAGACATTGTGACCGACCCTGAGTATCTGGATGTAACGGTTCCGGCCGGGGCAACTTTTACCCACCCTGTAAGGAAGGGCCAAAACGCCTTTGCTTACGTGATTGAAGGGGAGGGCTACTTCGATCCGGGCCGTGACTCTTTCGGCCATGAGGTGATCGGAGCCAACTACTTCGATTTCAAGCGGAGCTGTATCTGTAAAGACGAGACCGTTGTCCTCTATGGCGACGGCGGCGAGGTTTCCGTGACTTCTGAGACAAAAGGGGTCCGCTTCCTGCTTATTTCCGGCAGGCCCATCGCAGAGCCGGTAGCCTGGTATGGCCCTATTGTCATGAACACGCAGGAGGAGCTAAGGCTCGCCTTCGAAGAATACCAGAATGGTACATTCATCAAGCATGGGAAGGCTTAGAGGGACTGTGAAAAGGGCTCGATTCCGATAAACCCGTGAAGCAGCCCTGAGACGAATGAAAGGAGAAAAGGATGAACTTGGGCAAGGTTCGAACCCTCCATCGCGGTTTAGGAATCTCCATCGCTTGTTTTTTATTCGTGCAGGCTGTAGCCGGATTGTTAATGAGCGTAGGGATGTTGGCCTCCGTTGAAATGTCCCCACGGTACAACGTTCTCTATTTCATCCATGCCGACTGGAATCCGGTAGGAAGCATCTATCGGGTTATCCTGGGGCTCGGCACCGCCGTGCAAGGGGTCTTGGGTGTGATCATCTTCGTCAGCTTGTATCGCTTCAAAAAGAAAAAGGATATAATCTTTCGGTCTGCTGATCAGCCATATCCGGAACGGAAGGAGGTTCGTATGCGTGCTCTGAGTTTTGGTGCTGAGATTGCCCCGCTCTTTCGGGACAGCGATATCAAGGCGATGAAGCCGATGGGAATCGACCTCTCGTCCTACGAGGACGTGAAAAAACGCGCCCAAGATATCTATGCCCGCCTTACCGCAAAAGAGATGCCATGCGATGGGGGATGGAGTGAGGACAGGATGGGGAAATTTAAGCAATGGGTGGAGGGAGGGATGCTGCCGTAACGGCTCCATTCTGCGATGGTTTGTCCTGATGGAATGATGAATCATTCGAGGCAGAGAACTCCCGGTGGAAGAAGAACGGCTGTTCAGGAGGTTAATCATGGCCGCATTACGCTCGGACGCGTTCGTTTTTTTTGGCGCTACCGGTGATCTGGCGTACAAGAAGATTTTTCCTGCGCTCCAGGGGATGATCCGGCGCGGCTACCTTGACATGCCGGTCATCGGAGTGGCCAGGCGCAATTGGACTTCCGATCAACTCCGGGCCCGGGTCCACGACAGCCTTGGGAAGTATGGCGGAGTAGATCCTGACGCCTTTGCGAAGCTCTCGACACGGCTCCAGTACCTCTCCGGCGATTACGGCGATGAAGGGACATATGCACGTTTACGCAAGGCCCTGGGTAGCTCTGCACATCCTCTTCACTACCTGGCCATCCCGCCGAGCGAGTTTGCGATCGTCGCACAGGGGCTGGCGAAGTCGGGTTCCGCAACGGGCGCCCGCGTGATCGTTGAAAAACCCTTTGGCCGCGACCTCGCTTCGGCGCAGGAGCTTAATCGAACGCTTCAACAATTCTTCCCCGAGTCGGCTATCTTCCGGATCGACCATTACCTCGGTAAGGAACCGGTCCAGAATCTGCTCTACTTCCGCTTTGCCAACTCCTTTCTGGAGCCAATCTGGAATCGTAACTATGTCGAGAGGGTGCAGATTACCCTTTGCGAGAGCTTCGGAGTGGAGGGCCGCGGACGCTTCTATGAAGAGGTGGGGGCGATTCGGGACGTGGTGCAGAACCACATGCTGCAGGTGATAGTGCTGCTCGCCATGAATGCCCCAACCGTCAACGATCCGGAAACGATGCGGGACGAAAAGATTCGCGTTTTTCGAGCGATGAAGCCCCTTACTCCGGAGGACGTCGTGCGGGGGCAGTTCCGCGGCTACCGTGACGAGGACGGTGTGGCTCCTGATTCCCAAGTAGAGACGTTTGCGGCCGTACGACTCCATATCGATACCTGGCGCTGGGCAGGCGTGCCTTTCTACATACGCGCGGGCAAGCGACTTCCGTTCTCGGCTACCGAAGTGGTGGTTGAACTGAAGCATCCGCCTCAAACGGTCTTCGATGAGATCAAGCTCGGCGAATCGAACTATCTTCATTTCCGTCTCAGTCCGAACGTTTTTATCTCTATCGGCGCGCGGACCAAGGTGCCCGGAGAATCTATGGTTGGCAAAGGGGTGGAATTGGTCGCCTGCCAGCACTTCGGGGATGAGATGTCGCCCTATGAACGCCTTCTCAGCGACGCCATACGGGGCGACGCCACTCTATTCGCTCGCGAGGACAGCGTTGAAGCGGCCTGGCAGATTGTCGACCCGATCCTGAAAAACCCGACGCCGGTCCATGAGTACGAACCGAATACCTGGGGCCCGGCCGAGGCGGACCGGATCATTGCGGGCGATGGGGGCTGGCACAACCCTACGCCTATGGAGCCATTGGATGACGCCGTGCGGGAAAGTTGTATTTCTTCTTGAGGCGAAAAACACGTTCTTCACTCAGAAATTGAAAGTTCGAACCCGAGCAGGAGTACTTCCAAACCCTTGCAATTGTACCCACCGCCCGGCAAGGCTTTGTCAGTACCCCCGCCCGGTTTCGATATTGTTTTTATTTGACTTAGCGAATTCAGCAATACCTGCTGATCATGTTGGCGACGAAAGGCCAGCCTTGGCGGAAGGCGAGAGAGAAACGGAGAAGAGATATGGGAATCAAGGTGAGCCCTCTTGCGGGAAAGCCTGCGGAGCCATCCATGCTCGTCAACGTACCCAAGCTTGTCACAACCTACTACACCGAGATTCCTGATCCTTCCGTGCCTGAGCAGCGGGTTGTGTTCGGCACATCGGGACACCGCGGCTCAGCTCTCGAGAAGTCTTTCAACGAATGGCATATCCTGGCCATCACCCAGGCCATCTGTCTATACCGTAAGCAACAAAAGACAGACGGCCCCCTGTTCCTCGGCATGGACACTCACGCGATTTCTGTGCCGGCCTTTCGGAGCGCCCTTGAGGTGCTGGCAGCCAATGATGTGGAGGTCATGATCTCGGAGGGAGAGGAATATACTCCCACGCCAGCTGTCTCCCACGCGATCCTTACTTACAACCGAGGCCGCAAAACAGGGCTCGCTGATGGCATCGTGATCACGCCCTCCCATAATCCGCCCGAGGATGGCGGTTTCAAATACAATCCACCGGAGGGCGGACCAGCCGAAACTGCTGTCACCGGCTGGATCGAAGCCAAAGCGAATGAGTGCCTTAAAAACCGCCTTAAGGATGTGAGGAGGATTGTCTTTGAAAGAGCGCTTAGGGCTTCTACGACGCACCCGCACGACTATCTCCATTCCTATGTGAGCGATCTAGGGGGTGTGATCGATATGGACGCCATTCGTGGCTCGAAGATCGGCCTGGGAGTCGACCCGCTTGGTGGCGCCGGCGTCCACTACTGGGGTCCCATTGCGGAACGGTATGGTCTGGATTTAACAATCGTTAATGACGCCGTTGATCCCACCTTCCGTTTTATGACGGTTGATTGGGACGGCCGTATTCGCATGGACCCATCGTCGCCTTATGCGATGCAGCGGTTGATCAACCTGAAAGATCGCTTCGACATCGCTTTTGCATGCGATACGGACCACGACCGACACGGGGTGGTTACCCGGAGCGCGGGGCTGCTCCAGCCAAATCATTACCTTTCTGTTGCCATCTTCTACCTTTTTCAGCATCGGCACAAGTGGCGGTCGGATGCGGCTGTGGGAAAGACCCTGGTGAGCAGCCAGATGATTGATCGCGTTACCGCGAAACTCGGCCGAAAGCTCTACGAGGTGCCGGTCGGCTTCAAGTGGTTTGTTGACGGCCTCCTCGACGGCTCTCTCGGCTTCGGCGGGGAAGAGAGTGCAGGGGCATCTTTTCTACGCCAGGATGGGACGGTCTGGGTGACGGACAAGGATGGAATCGTTCCGTCTCTACTCTCGGCGGAGATCACAGCACGGATGGGCCGAGACCCTGGCGAAATTTACCGAGAACTCACGCGCGAGTTCGGTGTGCCTGTCTACGATCGGGTTGACGCACCTGCCACTCCGGAGCAAAAAAAGACGCTGGAAAGACTCTCGTCGGAACAGGTTCGATTCACGGACCTTGCTGGCGAAAAGATCCAGGCCCTGCTGACCCATGCGCCGGGCAACGGAGTGTCGATCGGTGGAATAAAGGTGGTGGCCGAGAACGGGTGGTTTGCTGCGCGTCCATCCGGGACAGAGAATATCTATAAAATCTACGCCGAGAGCTTCCGGGGGGAGGATCACCTGCGGCGCATCCTCGAAGAAGCGCAGACCGTCGTTGACGAGGCTTTAAAAGATGCCACAACGCGGGATAAGAGTGCAGCGTGATAAAGGTGGGCGAGCCTAAAGTGGAGGAGGCTATGAACAAGCCAAAGAGAGTCAGCAGTCCGATTTACACTTTTTTCCCCACCGAAGTCGAGGGGTTCGATTCCCTTGCTGAGCTGGCCCTGGATATGCGGTGGTCGTGGAACCATTCTGCGGATGAAGTGTGGAAACAGCTTGATCCAGCCCTCTGGGAGCTGGCCTATAACCCCTGGGTTGTCCTGCAAACGCTCTCGCGGGAGCGGCTTGAACGCACGCTCGCCGATCCCACCTTCCGTAGGAAGGTGGATGATCTTATAAGGTCGAAGCGTGAGGAAGGAGAGTCACCCGCGTGGTTTCAGCAGAACCATCCGCAGGCACCGCTGACCTCAGTGGCTTATTTCAGCATGGAGTTCATGTTAAGCGAAGCGCTTCCCATCTATTCGGGCGGCCTCGGCAATGTGGCCGGCGATCAACTCAAAACCGCAAGCGATCTGGGCGTGCCCGTAGTCGGCGTGGGACTGCTCTACCAGCAAGGCTATTTCCGCCAGGTGATAGACCAGGACGGGGCACAGCAAGCCCTCTTCCCGTACAATGATCCCGGACAATTGCCGATCACGCCTTTACGCGAGCCGAACGGGGAGTGGCTGCGCCTGGAGATCAGGTTGCCCGGTTACTCGGTTTGGCTGCGTGCCTGGCAGGTTCAGGTCGGGAGGGTGAAGCTCTACCTGCTTGACAGCAATGACGCGGCTAACTTCCCGGCTCATCGAGGGATCACAAGCGAGCTGTATGGGGGCGGGCCGGAATTGCGTCTTAAGCAAGAGATCGTGCTTGGGATCGGCGGATGGCGACTGCTTAACGCCCTCGGCATCAAACCGGAAGTCTGCCATCTGAATGAAGGGCATCCGGCCTTCGCCGTGTTGGAACGGGCTCGAACCTTTATGGAGGAGACAGGGCAGCCCTTTGAATCCGCGCTGGCCGTGACGCGAGCGGGCAACCTCTTCACCACACACACGCCGGTGGACGCCGGTTTTGACCGTTTTGCTCCTGGCCTCATCGAGCAATACCTCGGATGGTACGCCCAGAACAGGCTCGGGATCTCATTCCGCGACTTCCTGGCCCTCGGCCGTCTGAACCCGAATGACTCTTCCGAGTCCTTTAATATGGCCTACCTGGCCGTGCGAGGGAGCGGGGCGGTCAATGGGGTAAGCCGCTTGCACGGCCAGGTGAGCCGGCGTATCTTTGAGCCTCTCTTTCCGCGCTGGCCTGAGGACGAAGTGCCGATCGGACACGTTACCAATGGGGTCCACATGCCAAGCTGGGATTCAGAAGAGTCCGAGGCTCTATGGACAGGAACCTGTGGAAGGGATCCCTGGATGGGCTCTCTGGAGACCGTCGAAGAGGAAATGCGCGGCGTTTCCGACTCCAGGCTCTGGGAGTGCCGCGCCTCGGCCCGAGAATCGCTCGTTAAATATGTCCGCGAGCGGCTTTCCAGGCAACTGGAAGCTTCTGGCGAGTCGCCCGGAAAATGTGAAGAAGCGAATCGTGTCTTTGATGTCAATACATTGACGATGGGGTTTGCGCGACGTTTTGCTACCTATAAGAGACCGAACCTCCTGCTGCACGATCCCGAGAGGCTTCTTCGCATCCTCACCGATCGAGACCGGCCCGTACAACTCGTTATTGCCGGCAAGGCCCATCCAGAAGACCAGGCGGGGCAAGCCATGATCCGGGAGTGGACCCGTTTCATCCGGCGGCCCGAAGCACGAAACCATGTGGTCTTCCTGAGCGATTACGACATGCTTTTGACCGGGCAGCTGGTTCAGGGAGTAGATCTCTGGATCAACACGCCGCGGCGGCCCTGGGAGGCCAGCGGGACGAGCGGCATGAAGGTGCTTGTCAACGGAGGCATCAATCTTTCTGAACTGGATGGCTGGTGGGCAGAAGCCTACACGCCTGAAGTGGGCTGGGCGTTGGGCGATGGGAAGGAACATGGTGATGATCCGGCATGGGATGCAGCCGAAGCCGAAGCGCTTTATGGGCTACTCGAACGGAAGGTGATCCCCGAGTTCTATACCCGCGACCCGAACGGCATCCCGGTCGCTTGGGTTGCACGCATCCGCGAAAGCATGGGCCGGCTGACGCCTCGCTTTTCTGCCAACCGCACGGTGCGTGAATATACCGAACAGTATTACATCCCTGCGGCGGCAGGCTACCGCAAGCGTGCAGCCAATAAGGGAGCCATGGGCGCGCAGTTAGTGTACTGGCAGCACGCTCTGGAACAGAATTGGTCAAAGCTCCGCTTCGGCGAAGTGAAAGTGGAGAGTGACAGAAGCAAGCACACCTTTGAGGTTAAGGTCTATCTCAACGGCCTCGATCCCGATGCGGTACGGGTAGAGCTTTATGCCGATGGGGCGAATGGTGCCGAGCCGGTACGGCAGGAGATGACCCGTGGTCAGGGACTGGTGGATGCGAACGGCTACATCTATAGCGGACAGGTGCCTGCGACACGTCCAGCGTTGCACTATACGGCACGATTGGTACCGAGCCGCCCCGGCGTTGCCATTCCTCTCGAAGCTCCTCGAATCCTTTGGCAGAGGTGAATTTACCCAGATGTTGCAATATCGAACCCGGGCAGGAGTACTTCCAAACCCTTGCAATTGCGGATTTCTTAGAAATTAAGGGTTCCAGAGGACCTCACTTTATGGGAAGTCTCGGTTTTACCTGGAGACGCATATAGCCACCTCTCCAAGGTGGCGCTGCAAGGCTTTTTCAGCACCCCCGCCCGGCTTCGATATTGTTGTTTTTATGCAAGTGGTGGGTTTATTGTAGGTTGTAGATTGCGGATTTCGGATTGGAGGCGTGTCTACTTGGGGAGGCATTGGGGAATCTGAATGACCACAGAGGCTGAGCTTCGCACACGGTACAAGCAACAGGCTGCCGAGCAGGCTGTCGAATTTGTTCGGTCGGGCATGGTCGTAGGACTGGGGACGGGCTCGACAGCGAGCTTCGCGACGCGGCACATCGCCCGGTTACTCCACGACGGGCAGCTTAAGAATATCTTCGGCTTCGCCACCTCCAAGGCTGTCTGGAAGGAAGCACAGAGGCTCGGTATTCCAATGATGAGCGAGGAAATGCCGAACGCCGTTGATCTGACCATTGACGGCGCGGACGAAGTGGATCCCGATCTCAATTTGATCAAAGGGGGAGGGGGTGCGCTGCTCCGCGAAAAGATCACTGCCCAGGCCAGCGGCCGCGTGATCGTTGTGGTGGACGACAGCAAACTTTCGCCCCGGCTGGGCACCCAACACGCAGTGCCCGTCGAAGTCATCTCTTTTGGCTGGCGTTCTCAGTTCCGTTATCTTGAGTTATTGGGGGCGCAGGTTGAGGCCCGGTATAACACGGATGGATCCTTGTATATGACGGACTCAGGAAATATGATCCTGGATTGTAACTTCGGCCCGATTGCCGACCCTGCTAGCCTGTCGGTCACGCTGGGCGCACGGGCCGGGATCGTGGGGCATGGGCTATTTCTTGGGCTGGCAACGGATCTAATCGTTGCCGGCAAGGATGGCATCCGCCATATTGAGCGCAAAGAATGAAGTAGAAGTCCGTCTAAAGGAAGCTCGATGAGAAAAACCATTCAAATTGCCGCATCCATTCTGTCAGCGGATTTCAGCCACCTCGGCGACCAAGTCACGCAGGCATTAGAGGCGGGTGTCAGGTGGGTTCATGTGGATATCATGGACGGCCACTTCGTTCCGAATCTGAGCATGGGTTCGCAGGTCGTGCGTTCGTTACGTCCGATTGCTGACAAGTTCGATGCCTTATTGCACGTCCATCTGATGGTTGAGGAGCCGGAACGTTACCTGGCAGACTTCGTGCGTGCCGGAGCAAACTCTGTCAGTGTCCACGTTGAAACCTGCCCTCATCTTCACCGCACCATTCAGGAGATCCGTGCACTGGGAGCGCGTTCGGGTGTTGCGCTCAATCCGGCCACCTCGCTCCTGGCCCTGGAGGAGATTCTTACCGAGGTGGACTTTGTCCTGGTTATGTCGGTAGAGCCCGGGTTTGGGGGGCAAGACTTTATCCCCTCCAGCCTGGACAAGATCGTCCGCCTGCGCCGGATGCTTTCCGAGCGAGGCCTTGATCAGGTGCAGATTGCTGTGGACGGTGGCATCCATACCCAGACGGCGGGCCGCGTCGTCAGGGCAGGCGCCACAGTCCTTGTTGCTGGATCAGCTA
The DNA here is from genome assembly GCA_049684675.1 of Thermodesulfobacteriota bacterium. Lineage (GTDB taxonomy): Bacteria > Desulfobacterota > BSN033 > BSN033 > UBA1163 > UBA1163. Next base: position 21,760 of record JBAVGF010000374.1, read on the forward strand.
TTTTCAACGCCCATGCGTCGGTGACGGACAACCTTCGAGAGTTAAGAGCAGCCATCGCTCACCCTCCCCTCGCCCCCGACTGCGGGGGAGAGGATAAAGGTGAGGGGGTAAGTCAATAATTGCAATTACGAAACAGTTTGATTTGCATTTCATCGCAAGCCTAATCAGGAAAGGAGCAAGCAATATGCAACTCGGTATGATTGGCATCGGAAGGATGGGCGGGAATATGGCGCTTCGGCTGATCCGGGCTGGACATCAAGTCGTCGTTTATTCCGCGCGAGCCAGCTCAAGAGAAAAATTCGCCAAGGAGACGGGGGCCACTGCAGCTTCATCCCTTAAGGATTTCGTTGCCAGACTTGCCCCGCCGCGGGCAGCCTGGCTGATGATCCCTGCGGCTGTCGTGGATCAGACCCTGAACGATCTGGTTCCCCTCATGCAGAAGGGCGACATCATCATCGACGGCGGCAACTCTTACTACATCGACGACATAAGGCGTTCAAAAGAGCTGGCCCCGAAAGGCATCCACTATGTCGATTGTGGGACGAGCGGGGGCGTTTGGGGGATGGAGCGGGGATACTGCCTGATGATTGGCGGGCCCGGGGAGATCGTTAAACATCTTGCTCCGATTTTCAAGGCCTTGGCGCCCGGCCGCGGCTTCGCTTCCCGGACGCCGGGCAGAGAAAAAATTGGCGGAACCGCAGAGGAGGGTTATCTTCACTGCGGGCCTTCCGGAGCGGGCCATTTTGTTAAGATGGTTCATAATGGAATCGAATACGGCATCATGGCGGCCTATGCAGAGGGGTTCAACATCCTTCATCATGCCAATGTCGGGAAACAAACACGGCCTGTTGATGCCGAGACCACTCCCCTGCGCCATCCCGAATACTATCAATACGACTTGAATCTCACGGATATTTCTGAGCTGTGGCGCCGGGGGAGTGTGATCGCTTCATGGCTTCTCGATCTTTCCGCAATGGCGTTCCTTGAGAATCCGGATCTGTCGAATTTTGCCGGTCGCGTGTCCGATTCCGGAGAGGGACGGTGGACGATCATGGCCGCAATCGAAGAGGGATCTCCTGCCCCTGTTCTCAGTACGGCCCTGTATCAACGATTCAGCTCCCGGGGTGAGGGCGACTTTGTCGGAAAGGTCCTATCGGCCATGCGCTACAAGTTTGGGGGCCACGTGGAGCGGGAGTAGACCCGGACAACACTAGTGTGTGAATCTAATGCTTCTTTACATTAATTTCATGGGCCGTCATTCCCGCGGAGGCGGGAATCCAGCCCAAAAACACTGGATTCCGGGTCAAGCCCGGAATGACAATTAGAGGAAAGAGATTTCTGATTCACTACACTAGCAGGTAGAGTGATTTTGCGATATGACTCGCCGAGAGAGGAGGGTTTTACGAATGAAAAAATGGGCGATTGATTCGAGTCATTCAGTGGCAAGATTTTCTGTCCGGCATTTCATGATTGCGAACGTGGAAGGTCTGTTCAGCAATATGACCGGTGTGATCCAATTCGATCCACCGGACCTCACTTCGTTGTCAGTGGAAGCTGAAATGGATGTTAAGACTCTCGCCACCGGCTTTCCGGAGCGAGACGAGCATCTCTTGAGCCCGGATTATTTCGATGCAGAAAAATATCCTAAGATTTTCTTCAAAAGCAACCGCGTTGAAGCCACGGGAGGAAATCGCGCCAAGGTGACTGGAGATTTAACCATCCGGGGCATCCGAAGGCCGGTTACTTTGGACTCCGAGTTCTATGGTCCTGTCAAAAGCCCCTTTAGCGGGACGACGTGCATCGGGTTTTCTGCAACCGGCAAGGTCAATCGTGAAGATTACGGTATGACGTGGAATGCGGCCATGGAAGGGGGCGGGGTGGTGACAGCCTGGGATGTCCATATTCACATGGAGGTGGAGGCCGATCTGATAGCATGACTTCAGGGGCTCTTATGGAATGGATGAGTGCACTTTTGAAGGACCTGATTTCGCTGAGACTCTTTCTCCCCTTTATTCCCCTCTTCGTTGCCTTCGATGTTTTGGGAATCCTGCCGATCTTTGTTTCGTTCACGCTGGATATGGACCCACCCGAGCGAAAGAGTGTCGTCCGTCAATCGATTCTGACGGCTCTCCTGATCAGCCTCGGATTCCTTTTGGTGGGCAAGTCCGTCTTTGCCTTGCTCAATATCACGGTCTCTGATTTCAAGGTGGCAGGAGGAATTCTTCTTTTCATCATTGCCGTGGTTGATTTGATCTTTCCCGAAAGGACCCGGACCTTTCCCAAGGAGACGATCGGGGTCGTCCCCATCGGAATTCCGCTGATCGTCGGGCCCGGCGTCCTCACCTTGCTTTTGATCATCGTCGATGCCTATGGCTATGCTTCGTCGGTGCTCTGTTTAATTCTCAACCTCCTGATCGTCTGGCTTGCCTTCAGCTACTCTCACCGTCTGATGAGAATTTTCAAAGAGGGAGGGGCCAGGGGAATTGGCAAAGTCTTTTCTCTGCTGCTCGCTGCCTTCGCCATGATGATGATCCAAACAGGAATCATGGGCTGGCTGCCACTCTTTCATCCGTAGCGTAGTGATTCCGAAATCTCTTTCCTTTACCTGTCATTCCGGACTTGATCCGGAATCCAGGGTTCCCGATGAAAATCGGGACAGAGA
>JBAVGF010000375.1:0-35379 GCA_049684675.1 Thermodesulfobacteriota bacterium
ATGGGCACGATGGAGTGGATCCTTGTTCTTGGATGCTTGGTCATCTATTTTGGCGTCAGCCTCGCAACAAAACCACCTTCTCAGAAAACGATTGACCTTCTTTTCCCAGCCAAAAAATAGCCATCCAGAAACAAGAGGAGAAAAAAAGGGGGCGTTTCCACGGGCCCCCTTTTTTGTTGAAACTCGGGTCAAAATAAGCCATTCAAAAATTGTCTCTTTTGTGTTAATAAAAATTAGGTCCACCCGGAGACAGAGGACGGTCAGATGCCCGAGACTTTGCCCTTGGAAAAATTGAAAGACTTTGTCAAGACGGTCCCACCTTTCCATCTCCTTCCCCGGAAGGCCATGGATGAACTTGTGCGCACCTTGATTATTGAGTACTTTCCAAAGGGAGAGACCATCTTAAATCCTACGGGGCCGCCCACCCAGTTTCTTTATATCATCCGCTCGGGCGGTGTGAGATTTCTGCTGTCGGAAAAAGAGGGAAAGGGGGGGGACAGAATCTACGATTACCGTGATGAAGGAGATTTCTTCGGGCTTATTTCTCTTTTGAGCGGGGAACCTTCTCCTTTCACGATTGTGGCGGAGGAAGATACCCTCTGCTACCTCATCAGGAAGGAAGTCTTTAAGAAAGTCCTCGGGGAATATCCCGATGTCTTCCTCTATTTTACATCGGGTCCGAGCAAGGGATTTAAACAGTTTGATACTGGATCGCCCCCCCTGGACCCCCTCGTTAGAGTCGAGCCCGGGGCGGAGCAAATCCTCTTCACCGGCCGGATCAGGGACGTGATGCATACGAACGTCTTGACCTGTCCGCCGGAAGAAACGGTTGTCGGTGTGGCCCGGCGGATGACGGAGCGAGGGGTCGGCTCCGTCATCGTGGTGGACGACATCGGCGTTCCCATGGGAATCGTGACGGACGGCGATCTTAGGAGCAAGGTGCTGGCTTCAGGTAGCTTGGCAAACCTCCCTGTCATCGATGTGATGAACCGGCCGGTCCAGTCGGTGTCGCCCGACTCGTTCTGCTTTGAGGCGATCCTCTCGATGATTACCAACCGGGTCAAATATCTTCCGGTCATGGATGGGATGAGGCTCGTGGGGATCGTCGCCGAGCATGATCTCATGGTATCTCAAGGGAACAACCCTGTCGCCGTGATCAAAGGATTCCAGCAGGCGAAGAGCATCGATGAGATTGTTGCGATCCGAAAAAATATCGACCTTGCAATGCGGGTCATCCTGGAACACGGAGGAATGGCCAAGGACATCTGTGAATTGATCACCACGCTAAACGACCACCTGACCCAAAAGATCATCACTCTGGCTGAGGAGGCCATGGTGAGAGAGGGACACGGACTGCCGCCGGTTCCGTATACCTGGCTAGCCCTCGGGAGCGAAGGCCGCCGTGAGCAGACGCTGAGGACCGATCAGGACAATGCGCTCATTTTTGCGGATGACTCGCCCGAGAGAGAAGAGGAAGTTCGAAGTTATTTTCTCAACCTCGCTGAAAAGGTGATTTCAGGGTTGGAGCGGTGTGGGTTCCCGCGCTGCAAGGGTGGGGTTATGGCCGTCAATCCCAAATGGTGCCAGCCCTTTCATGTGTGGAAAGAGTACTTCAGGCACTGGATCGTCGATTTTGACTACCCGGCCGAGGAGGTCCTGGCCACCTTCGTTTTTTTCGACTGCCGGCCTATCTACGGTCAATATGAGCTGGTGACCCGAACAGCAGGACATATCCTGGAGTTTCTCGATGAGGGAAATAGTTTTGTCAGAGAAATGGCCAAGACCGCCGTTCTTCACAAAACGCCCCTCGGCTTCTTCAAGAGGCTGGTGGTGGAAAAGTCTGGAGAGCACAAGAATAAGCTGAATCTGAAACTGAACGGCTTGACCCCCTTGGTCGACGCCATCCGGACACTCGCCCTGGACCAGAAGGTGTTCGACACGAATACCCTCGACCGGATTTCTTCTCTCGTTGAAAAAGAGATTCTCACGCCTGCCGAGGCTGATGATCTGAGAGATGCGTTCAATGTGATCATGCTTGTCCGGGTGCGTCATCACGCCAATGTGCTCCGCCAGGGAGGAATTCCTGATAACTATATCAACCCTGACGAATTGAGCATCATTCAGCGCACGATGCTGAAGGAAGCCTTCAAGACCATCGACAAGCTGCAAGGTCTTCTGGAATTGCGCTTCGCTGTGGAGGGGTAGCAGGACATCTTAAACCATCAACGGATTGAAGCCTCATGAAACTGATTTTGCATCGTCTGAGGAACCATTACTATCAACGCCGTTTGCGCCGAGGAGACTTACCGGAGGTCATACGGAATTATCTTCAGGCCTTCAAGGGCTTCGACTTCAATAAACCGATCGCTGAGACGGAATTTGTCATTTTTGACACGGAGACAACGGGCTTGAACGTGAAAAGAGGCGATCGCATCGTTTCGATCAGTGCCGTACGCCTCAAGGAGGGCCGCATCGATCTTTCGGATGTCTTCCACGAGATCGTTAATCCGGACCGCGACATCCCCTCCGCTTCCACTGTGATTCATGAGATCCTGCCGCGCATGGTGAATGGAAGACCGACCATCGAAAAGATTCTGCCGGATTTTATCCGTTACATTGGTGCCTCCGTACTTGTGGCCCATCACCAATGGCTGGATATGAGCTTCCTCAAGCGCGAGATGGCCCGCCTTTATGGCGTCCCGGTTCAAAACATTGTGCTGGATACGGTCGTCTTAGATCACGCGTTGATAGCAAAGAAGACACCCGCGTCGATGACGGCCACGATGAAAGTCGATAGCACGTTAGGTGCGGTAGCAGAACGCTATCATGTGACTGTCGAGGAGCTCCACTCCTCTTTTTGGGATGCCTTGGCCACGGCGCAGATCTTTCAGCAAATGATCAAAGAGGTTCAACGGCTGGGTATCCTTCACCTAAGAGACCTTCTCAAGTTAGCCCGCAGACGGCCGGATTCAGGGTTCTTTAAACCGAATATCTCTTCTGCATAGTCGAATAAAAATGCTTGACAAAGTATCTATTTGTGATAAAAATAACATGCTCCTACGTGGGTTTGTGACTTTAGAGACGGACTCTCTCAGTTTCGGGGGATGCGTGAATTGATTAGCTGATTGATTTTAAAGTCTTTTTGGATCTAAGACATTAAATCCATCCAGTCCCGTGAAAAAGGGTTCTTTCCTCGTGGGCAATCATTAATCCGAATAGAAAGGGGAGGTGTTACTATGAAATACTGGAATGAGAAGATCGAGACCATGCCGGCAGAGGAGATGAGAAAATTACAGCTGGAGAACCTGAAAAAGACAGTAAAATGGGTGTATGAGAAGGTACCTTTTTACAAGAACAAGTTCGACGAGATAGGGTTCAAACCCGAAGGCCTCAAGAAACTGGAAGACCTTTCCAAATTACCATTTACCGTTAAGACCGACCTGAGAGATAATTATCCCTTCGGTCTATGCGCCGTTCCCCTTGCGGAGGTGGTCAGGATTCACGCTTCCTCTGGAACCACAGGGAAGCCCATCACCGGGCCTTATACGCAGGCCGACCTCGATCAGTGGACCGAATGCATGGCCCGGAATCTTTATGCGGCGGGGGTCCGTTCCAACGATATCTGCCAGAATTCTTACGGGATGGGGCTCTTCACAGGAGGACTGGGCTTCCATCAGGGTGCGACGCGTATCGGTTGTGCGGTCATCCCTATCTCTTCAGGGCAGACAGAGAGACAGATCATCATCATGCAGGACTTTGGTGTCACCGTCCTTTTCTGTACTCCGACCTATGCTTTGACGATGGCCGAGAGGGCTGAAGAGATGGGTGTAAAGATCAAAGACCTGCCGCTTCGGGTAGGCGTCTTTGGCGCTGAACCTTGGACTATTGCCATGCGGAAAGAAATCGAGCAGCGGATGGGGATCAAGGCTATGGAGGCCTATGGCCTGACAGAGTGTGGCGGTCCAGGAACAGCCTACGACTGCATTGCACAAGATGGGCTCCATCTCAATGAAGATCAATTCATTGCAGAAATTATCGATCCCGTGACGGGAGAGGTCCTGCCTTTGGGGACAAAGGGTGAGCTGGTCTTCACAGCTATTCAACGTCAGGCGATGCCGTTACTTCGGTATCGTACCCGGGACATCACGACCCTCCGGAGAGAAAAGTGCGAATGCGGGAGAACGCTCCTCAAGATGGATAAGATCTATGGCCGGAGCGACGACATGCTCATCATCGGCGGGGTCAATGTCTTCCCCTCCCAGATTGAAAGCATCCTGTTAGATGTGAAGGAAATTGAGCCCCAGTACGTCATCATCGTGAAAAAAAAGGGCTATTTAGACCAACTCAATGTTGATGTAGAGGCGAGGCAGGAGACTTACGATGCAGGTCCTAAGAAGATTGCCGAGGTAGAGAAGATGGTCGAGAGCAAGATACGCGGGATGATCGGCATCGGTATAAAGATCCGACTCGTACCCCCGAAATCCATTACGCGAAGCGAAGGTAAAGCGAAACGGGTAATTGACGAGCGGAAATTATAGTTGGCGAGAGCATGATCCGGAGGACAGACGTCTCGCCTGTCTCATCACCAAAACAATTTGAAAGAAATTTGAGATAGCACGGAGTTTGAAGGCGGATTGGCAAGGGTCACAGCCAATTCGGCCACAGGAATCAATCGCACCTCGGGGAGGTGGCCCCGCTCATACTCCTCGGGGTCTTCCTGTTCCCCATCCTTTTTTTCCATTAGGCATAAGAAAGACAAGAGGGATCGTAAATAAAAGCCCCAGACCGAATGAGATGAAAGTGGTTCTAAAACCGCTTTCAGGCGTAGAGCCCGAATGGAGGATGATTGTAATCAATGAAATTCCAAACGCTCCTCCCACATATCTGAACATTCCTCGAAGCCCTGTAATCGTAGCGACCTTTTCGGGCATCAGCTCGATACAGGCGTTATTGGAGGCGGGGAGAGCAATTCCGATACCAATTCCGGTAAGCAACATCAGGACTGCCAGAATTTCAGCAACTCCCAAATGGGCACCCAAGCTACTCAGTAACTGGAGTCCTTGCCCACCCAGAAGGATGGTTGAAATGGAGATGATGCTCAAACCCAGTACCATGGGCCACCGGTAACCCCACCGCTTGAGTAGAAAACTGGTGACCGCCGAGGCAAAAATAACTCCGAGTGAGCGAGGAGTTAGTATCATACCACTGAGTAGGGTCGACAGCTTATGCACCGAGGTGGCGTAGAGCGGGATAAAGGGAAAGATTCCGAAGACTCCAACACCAATCATCATGTTGTATAGGTTGGCTGCCAGAAAAGGCTTTGATCTCAACAGAGCCATATCCAGAATGGGGTTGGAGTCCTTCTTCTCTTGACGAAAAAACAGGTAAAGGAAAGAAAAACTGACGGCCCAGAAGATGATGGTGAGAAGAAGAGATGAGAGAGCGAAGTCCTCAGCAACGAGATTTAAACCAAGCATCAGGAAGAGTATTGCTCCAAAGAAAAAAGAAGCTCCTACAAAATCTATATGGGGCCGGGCAAGAACCTTCGAATCTTCAAGCAAAATCATGATCAGAACGACCAGACCGATGCCGATAGGTAAATTAATGTAGAAAATATACCGCCAGGAATATTGACTCACGATCCAGCCTCCTAAGTTGGGACCAACAATACCTCCTATGGGAAAGATACTTGTAAAAAGGCCGATGGCCCTCTCCCGGCTCTCAGGAAATTGATCGCTCACGATGCCTGCCGCGGTTGGGAGAAAGCTTGCTCCTCCGACGCCTTGAAGGAACCTGAATGCCACCAGGCTGTAAATGTTGGGGGCAAGGCCACAAGCAAGGGAGCTGGATGTAAAAAGAATGAGAGAAATCAGAAAGACCTTTTTGCGCCCATAGCTATCGCTCAGGTTGCCCATCAACGGCATCACGCTCGTCACTGCAACCAGATAAATTGAAATCGTCCATGCTGCCCAAAGGACATTGGTGCCAAAGTCTTTTATGAGATTGGGAAAGGCCACTGCCACCGCTGTACCATCAATGGAGTACATAAGAAGGCCCAATCCAGCAGAACCAAAAACGAAATAACGACGCATCTTAGGGGGAGTCCTCAAGGCTAAATGATATTGAAAAACAAACCAAATTATAATTGGAGTTTATGGAATTGTCCAAATGGGGGCCGACAGGAATAGGGAGGAGCCCATAGGTATTTAATGCAAGCATTTTCGGGTAACTAACCCAGGAAGAAGACAAGGTATTTTAGGCAAAAATTTGCAAAGGAATTCTCAGCATCTAGTTCCAAAGGGGTTTTTCTTAGTCCTCAAAATGGAACTCAACAATACCTTTAATCTGGCCGGTTGTTTTTTCTTGACAGGGCCTTGCTTGGATGGTAATAAATGCCCACAGCTATTCAATCATCCGGTTGCAACAAACTCCGTGTTAGGTATAGCTATACCGGACAGAAAGGAAAATCCGAAATGATCGACTTCAGCCTTTCCGACGAACAGAGACGATTCCTGGACCTGGCAAGGGAATTCTCCGCAAAGGAGATTGGACCGGTGGCCCTCCAGTATGATCGCGATGGCACGTATCCCGAGCCCATTTTGAAGAAGGCCCGTGAACTGGGGTTGATGTACACAAACATCCCGACAGTGTACGGCGGGTCCGGGATGGATTATGTGACCCACTATCTCGTTACGGAAGCCTTGAACTACGACTGTTGTGCCATCGGGCAGATGATTGGTATCTCTCACCTATCTACGGGCGCCATACTTCTTGGGGGAACTGAAAAGCAAAAAAAGAAATTCCTGGGACGTATGACAGAGAGTTACCGGAGTGCCTGTTTCTGTTTGACGGAGCCGGGGGCCGGTTCCGATGCCGGTGGAATGAACACGTTGGCCGAAAGAAAGGGCGACAAGTATATCCTAAAGGGATCCAAGTGCTACATTACCAACGGCCAGCATGCTGACTTGCTGTGCGTCTTTGCGACAATTGATCGAAGTCTTGGGACCAAAGGAATATCCTGCTTTGCGGTTTCTCGAGATACGCCGGGTATTAGAGTAGGCCGAGTAGAGGACAAAATGGGCCACCGAGCCATGGTTGTGGCCGAGCTTTTCTTTGAAGAGGTGGAGCTGACGAAAGAGAATTTGATCGGCGAGGAAGGTCAGGGATTCAAGCTGGCGATGATGGCCCTCGATAGAGGACGGGCAAACATTACTGCAATCTGTACAGGGATCGCTCAGAGAGCCCTTGATGAGGCGACGAAGTGGGCAAAGGAGCGTAACCAATTCGGGCAACCCATCGGGAACTTTCAGGGAGTGCATTTCATGCTTGCCGACATGTACGCGTTGATCATGGCGTCGAGAGCCATGTATTTGCAGGTGGGTTGGATGCTCGACCGAAACATGAAGTGTTCCGTCGAGGGTGCGGCTGCCAAATGCTTTGCCTCGGATGCGGCGATGAAGGTGACGACCGATGCGGTCCAGATTTTAGCCGGGACGGGCTACATGAAAGGGGCCGTGGTGGAAAAGCTGATGCGTGATGCCAAATTGACCCAGATCTTCGAGGGCACGAACCAAATCAACCGCATTGTCAGTGGTCGGGGGGTTCTGACGGGCAAAAGTGTTCTCTTTTGATCAAGTTGGGAGCCAGCGTGTCACGTGGCCGTAAGCTGTGGGCCGTTGTTAGCCCAAACAAGACAAGTCACCGATTAATTTCGAAGGATAAATAAATCTCCTTCCTGCTCCACCTGATTCAGGCTTACTAAGCGAGACAAATGTTTCAAGATCATCGCTCTTTCAGAAAGTGTCAGGTCCCAGGGCCCTATGGGGGACTTGTTCCCGTAGATTATCCCTTCCTGAGCAACCTGGTCAAGGGTCTTCGCCCCCTTGCTGAGGAGATTAATCAGTTTTTCCTCCCTCAAAAAAATGACTTCCAAGTAGCGGTCGATGTGTCCCGGGTCACCTTCCAAAATTCCTTTTCCGTGAGCGGTCAGGTAGGTTTCCACCTTGAACGTTTTTAGACGATTGAGGGAGCGGATGGTTTCATCTATGTCCGACGTTCGGTCCCCGTAATAAGGGCCGGCCTTGGTCAGATCCAGGTCAGCAGTAAACATAATCCTTTCATCGATAAAATAAAAAGCGCAGTGCCCCCGCGTGTGCCCTGGCGTGTGGATCACCTCCATTCTAACCTCCCCTAAGTCCATTACCATCGCGTCATCTAAGAGCAGATCGGCTCGGCGAGGCGTATAGTGGCAGTTATTCTCCAGAAAAGCTCGCCACTTTTTCCGATCCTCCTGAGCCATCTCCCCGTAAGAGTCAATCAGGGATTCGACGTTTTCAAAATGGGGGGCATCGAAGGGATGGACGCAAAATTTGGACTCAGGAAAAAGACAGTTAAAAACGAGATGGTCCTCATGGGCATGAGAGGTGATCAGATAGTCTACGATTCGTTGGTCTTTAAACTGCTGTAGCTTATCCCTGTCACTGGAGGCATCAATGATTACCCGGTCTCGGTCATCAACCAGCACCGAGTGACAAAAAGGATACTTGCCTCCACGAATAAATTTAATGGTTCCTTTGGCAAAATCGAACAAGACTCAATCCTTGCTGCACTTCCCGCCCAAAGGGCGGAGCTTCCCGGCATTGCAATATCATTCATATTGTGCCCCTTAACCCCGCCCATCCCGCTTTGGCGGGACGGGACACGGCCAGGTCACAGTTTATTACTGATCATTGTCTTATGCCACAGCCCTCCCCCTTTGTCAATTAACACGGGTGGAGGAAAGGATGGACGAGGAGATAAAGCAAAGAGAGGGGATAGGGTATCTTAGGGAAAAATCCACAAAATGAATTTTGAAAGCTTCAATGCAAACTTGTTTTCTTCTTGCTCATTGAGGCCCTCCGATAACGCCATGTCCTTGCCAGGGTTAATCGTCGAGTTCCCCTCTCAGAAACGACACAATGCGATCGAATGCTCGGGGATCTTGGATAAAAAACAGGTGTCCCCCTTCAAACAGTTCCAGCCGTGCCTCCGGAATCTGCCTCTGCATCGCCTCGAGATTGGCGGGCGTTGCAATGCCGTCGTACCGGCCCCCGCAGAGGTACACGGGCATCCGCAGGGCAGGAAGCCGCTCGAATGTATTGTGACGGGCGCGGGCCTCCAACTGCCGGCGGGCACCGATGGAACGCCCGGGTTCGTCTGTGCCCACCCGCAGAGCTGACGAAGTCAGGTCAAACAATGCCTGGTATTGCGCGGGGTCGGCGGCCTGCCAGGCTGCGTCCCGGCGTGTGTCACTTAGTTGGAGGACACGGCGCACGTAGTCCTCGACCGGGAGGTCAGCGAACTCGTGGAAGGGATACGAAGCCCCACCCGCACCGCCACTGCTGGTGCAGGCCAAGACCAGGCGTTCTACACGGTGCGAATAGCGCAGGGCGAGCTCTTGCGCGACCATCCCCCCGAAGGAAATGCCCATAACCAAGCAACGATCCCACTCGACGGCATCGAGCAACGCGTTTGCATCGGCGGCGTAGTCGGCCATGGTATAAGGGATATCCGGGCGTGAAGTCTGGCCCAGACCGCGTTGATCATAGGCAAGGATCTCGAAATGCTGGGCAATGGGCATCTCGAAGATATTGGGCGAGCGGCGTAAGTCACCGCCTGTGCCACTGATAGTGAGCAAGCGTGGACCTGTGCCGTGAATCTCGTAATACATTTGAAGGTCACGAACAGCAACGAAAGGCATGCCTGGATCACCGCAGCAATTTGTAGAAAGGGTATTCCTATTCAGGGTAAGTCATCAATTTCTTATGCCAACCACCTCGTCAGTTCAGAAACGGAATTTTGAAGGTTTGGCCGCGATGGATCAAGCCAGTGTCAGATGGCGCCAGAGCCCCAAGTCTTCCCATTCCACGATTGAAAGGTCACAACGAGCTGTTCTGCTAAATGGGGCGGCAAGCTTGGGCATATTTTAAGGATATCCTGTGCAGTGGCGCGTGAGATGACAGGAACAAGCTCACGGAGAGCTTTAATGGCATCTACATTCAACAACAACAATTTCCGGGCTAAGACCTCGGCACGGTCATACTTTTGATCACCGGTTAACCATACGCCACCCATTTGGACTGCCATATACTCTTTTGAAAAATAAGTCGCGAGTCCCTCTTCCAAAACACTTGCATTGGCAGATAATACAGGCGTCAAAAGATGTATACACTCGTGAGCCATTTGAAACAAAGGCAGATTCGGATCATTCATGCTTGAAGAATCAAGTTGCACAATCACATTCATCCCATCTCCGGGGAACCAGATCTGTGGTAAACCTGCCCGAAACTCAAACCCAAGAATCGTGTATGATCTATCACGAGGGCCGAATCTTTGTTCGGCCATTTCAAGCATTTGCCCCAAGTGAGAGGCAAGTGTGAAGGTATAGGCACACCCCGATTCTGGCGGGCATGGGAAGGCGACGATTAAGCTGTCATGGACATTTACCAATGTACACCTCCTTTGACACCTAACGTCGAGCTAAGTTGTGGGCAGCCACCGATGCTGCCAGCCGTCTAAAAGGACTCTGCCGGATGACGAAAGATGTCGGTGATCTCTCAATCGGATTCATGCGTTTAACATTATTTCTTGAATTACCGCACCAGTTGGTGAAAACGTTTGATCAGGATGAATTGATTGTTACTGGGAGAATTTACACTTTTTGGTTGAACATGTCAAACAACGATTCAGGTTTTGAGGAGATTCGAGACTTATGTTATCATTTAGTACATCCACTTCGTAACAAACGAATTATTCCAATGGCTTATCCGCTGTCATCCGGCTTAGTCGGATTGAGGTAACATGGCTTTTACACTAGGTCTTGATATTGGTTCGGCTGCATCAAAAGGGATTGCCCTTAACGAGAAGGGAGTCTTGGGTTCTTTTGAGTGTCCATCTGGAGGAGATTTTAAGCTGGCAGCCGAGAGGGTCAAAGAGGAATTGCTTTCCCGGGCGGGAGTATCGTACAGCGATATTCCCCGGACTGTTGCCACGGGATTTGGGGCAAAATCGGTTACTTTTGCAGATGAAGTCAAGCCCGATATCGTCTGCCAGGCAAAGGGTGTTTTTTCTCTTCTTCCTTCTGTGAAAACTGTCATTGACGTAGGTGATCTTTATACAAAAGTTCTTCGCATCGATGATAATGGAAGTGTGCACAATTTTTTATTGAGTGGAAAGTGTGCGGGAGGCAGCGGCAGAATCCTGCAAGTTATTGCCAAGGTTCTCCAAGTCAAGGTAGAAGAGATTGGCGAGTTGTCTTTAAAATCTAAGAAGAGAGTTGAGTTTAACACCGGATGCACTGTTTTTTCGGAGTCAGAGGCGATCTCCCGACTCTCCCAGGAAGTCACAAAAGAAGATCTTCTAGCAGGCATACACAGGGCTCTTGCGGCCCAGATCGATAGTTTGGCGGAGAGAATAGGTGTGGAACAGGATGTAGCCATGGTGGGTGGCGGAGCAAGAGACGCGGGTCTGATTCAGGCCCTAAAGGAAATCAGAGGTCATGATATCCTGGTACCGCCCAATCCACACATGACGGCTGCGCTGGGTGCGGCGATCATCGCCATGGAAAGCTTAGGAAAATCTGTGATTCGGACACCTGACATCAGACTTTAGACGCCAGGCTTTTTATCTCGCGAGAGCACAAGTCATAAGTCGTTAGGAGTTACAGCTTATACCTCACAACTGCTGTTTCGCGATAAGAAATTCAGTCTGAAGTCTATGGTCAAATGTCTGAATTACCATTAAGGGCGATAAGGAAGATTGAAACATAAATCTATATCATGTATATATCTCATTAGAAAGGACGTTAGAGTTTAAAGGAGAAAGTCGATGGGTGGAAAACGGAGCAGCATTTTAAACACAGTAGAAAAATATTATGAGGACTACGGGCTCAGGGCGAAGGAGCTGAAAAAGGAAGGGAAAAAAATAATCGGCTATATCTGTTCGTTTGTCCCTTTGGAAATCATCGCCGCAGCCGGGTGTATCCCTTTTCGGGTCAGAGGAAATATCAATGAGCCTATCACGAAAGGAGACACACTCCTGGAAACCATTGTATGCCCCTATTACCGCAGTTGTTTCGACCTCTCGGTGAAACAAAAATATGACTTTCTCTCCGGGATGGTCATTCCTCATGGCTGTGATAGCATGGTGCGGAGCTATAGTGCCTGGAGTTATTCTCTTCCCTATTCCTATTTTCACTTCATCAATATTCCTACTGTCTGCGGCGAGTCGTCCTCTGAATTCTTTGATGCAGAGCTAAACACCTTCAGGAAAAGTCTGGAGAAGTTTGCGGGAAAGGAAATCACCGATGACGATCTGGCCAAGACCATTCGAATCTATAATGAAAACAGGGACAAGGTAAGGGCCCTTTACGAATTCAGAAAGACAGATCCACCCCTCATCTCTGGGACGGATTTAACGATGGTGCTAACAGCGGGATCAAGTTTACCCATCGGCGAATTCAATACTCTGCTCGATCAGGTTTTGGCAGAGATTGGGAAAAGGAAGAAATCACAGCTTAAGAAAGCCCCTCGAATATTTATCGACGGTGCCTGTCTCGATAATATCGAACTCATCAAGCTCGTAGAAGAAATCGGGGGGAATGTGGTGGCCGATACCATCTGCAACGGAGCGAGGGATTATTTTCCACGGACCGATGAAGGAGGAGATCCAATCATCGCACTGGCCCACCGGTATCTCGATAAAGTCAATTGCCCCAAGACCTACAGGGAAAACAAGACAGGTACCTTTGAAGGAGATATTGCGTCCCGATTCGGTGATATCGGAGCCTATGCCAAGGAATTTAAGGTGGACGGTGCCATTCTATATATCTACAAATACTGTGATCCCTTTGGCTTTGAGGTTCCCGCCAGAAAAGCCTACTATAAATCCATTGATGTCCCCCTGCTTCATCTGGAGGATGTTTATTCTGCGGGTACAATTAGTCAACTCAGAACCAGGATCCAGGCCTTTCTGGAGATGATCGGCTAACGGAGATGATAATTTAAATCCCCCCATCCCCTTTTCTAAAGGGGGGGATGGGGGGGATTAGGAGGATTTAAACAATGGCTGAGGAACAAAAAGAGACAAAACCGAAAAAGCGAATGACGGCCACCCAGGCCGCTGCTTCCGTCGGACCCATGGTTAAAGAATTTATCACCGATGCCATCCGGGCACGGGCAGAGGGAAAACAAAAGTTAGCCTATACCTTTATCGTCTGCCATCATGAAGAGATCTTCCGGTCCATGGATGTGATCCCGATATGGACAGAGAATTTTGCCGGTATCTGCGGGGCAAAGAGAGACGCGGAAAGATTTCTTCAGAGAGCGGAATCATTGGGCCTCTCACGTTCCTTGTGTACCTACGCCCTTTGCGGGATCGGGTTTGACCAATGGAGAGAAGAATTGGGCCAAATGCCTCCCGATTCTCCGTGGGGCGGACAGGCAAGGCCTGATTTCATGATATCCAGTGGACAGATCCTCTGCGATCCGAGATCCAAGTGGTACCAGGCCTCTCAGCAATTTATGCCGGATGTCCCAATCTACAATATTGACCTTCCCTATCCCCTGTTTCAGAGGGATCGAGATCACCGGGAGGTCTGGGACTACTACCACAAATATATTGTCAAGCAATTGCGAGGGCTGGTGGCCTTTCTGGAAGAGCAGACCGGAAAGAAGATGGATTATGACCGGCTGCGAGAATTGGTTGAATTAAGCGATCGGACCTGGAACCTGATCGATGGAACCTATAGCCTTCGAAAGGCTGTCCCTTGCCCCATGGGGACCGGCGACGCCATGAATACCATGGTGCCGATCAACTTTATGATGGCCACCCAGAAGGCTTACGATTTCTTTACGGGCCTCAAAAAGGAATTGGAGGAAAAGATCGCAAAGGGAGAGGGAGAAGTCCAGGAAGAGAAATACAGACTCATGTGGGGAGGCGGGCTACCTGCCTGGTTCGCCTTGACCGACTTCAATTATTTCAACAGCAAGGGAGCTTCGTTTCCTGCTGAGACAACCTATCGAATGGTCACCCCCGTCAATGAGATGGATATTCCTGAGACCAAGGATCCGATCGAGCACCTGGCATGGAGATGGCTCGGATACTGGACCTTCTGGTACGATAAGGCCAAGAAAAGGCCGGGATCAGAGCCCGATGTGGAACGCTTAATCAACTGGATCGAAGAGTACAAGATCGATGGAATTGTTATGCATGAGGCCTTTTCGTGTCGAACTTGGCACGTAGGCCTCATCTGGCAGTTGCACCAGCTGGCCAAAATATATAAGCCGATCCCAGTCTATATGATGGGAAAAGACGGAAAGAAGGAAAAGGTTTACAGAGAAATCCCTTCCCTGATTCTCGAAAGTGATATCATCGATATCACATCGTATTCAGAGGTGGATACAAGAAATAAGATCGACGCCTTCATCGCCACCCTGGAATCCAATCGATTAAACAAGGCAGCCTGACCCTTATTGCATAAAAGAACAGGTAGATGGGTCTTCAAACCTTTACTAAGCGGATTTTCGAAATTTCAGGATAGTTCTCTTTTGGACCGAGAGTGAGATCTATGATTTCTTAAGAAACCGGAGTAGCTAGGCAATTAAAGGTCCCGCTGTAAAGCTTTGAAAGCCCTTTGCCAATTAGGCAGGCTTTTCCGTTCCGGCCTGACCCACCTCCCCGTCCTTTTCGAGATTTTTTTCCTATGAGAGCTGATCCAAGGTGACAGTGGCAACCTATTTTGCAGGCATTGATGTCGGTTCCACGATGACCAAGGCGGTGGTCCTGAATAAAGGACTCGTGGCTTCGATCATTGGGCCCACAGGTCCGGAACAGCGCCGCTTGGCCAATAAGGTCATGGAAGAGGCAGTGCGTCGGGCTTCACTTTCCTTTCAAGCGATCACCTACATTGTCTCTACAGGCTACGGAAGGATTAACGTTCCTTTTGCCGACAGGCAATTCACAGAAATCAGTTGCCATGCCAAGGGTATTGTCCATCTTTTCCCTAATGCCAAGACGATCATCGATATCGGGGGTCAGGATATCAAGGCAATCAAAATAGACGCTGCGGGCAAGACCACTGATTTTGTTATGAATGACAAGTGCGCGGCAGGGAGTGGTCGATTCATAGAAGTGATTGCCGATACCCTCGGGGTCCCTTTGGATAAAGTAGGTGACCTTTCTCTGCAAAGCGAAAACCCCGCAAAGATAAGCAACATCTGCACCATATGGGCCCAGCAAGAGGTAGCAGCCAGTTTGGCACAGGGTCTACCCATTTCAGATCTCCTCGCTGGGGTTCATCATTCCCTTGCCGACAGAATATGCAGAATGGTCAACCGGCTAATTGTGGAAGAGGAGGTGATCGTAACGGGTGGGGGGGCTAAAAATAAGGGGTTGCTTAAAGCTCTTTCCGAACAGTTAGGCCACGAGATTCTGGTACCCGAAGAGCCTTTGATCACCGGAGCCCTTGGTGCGGCCTTGCTGGGAAAGGAGATTGTGGAAAAGGCAAAGCAGAGTCATACTCCCCTTAAAACAAAAGAGCGAATCTTAGAGGAAGTCAAGATTCTTTGACATAGCCTTGTTTTAGCCTTGTTTTTTTTCTTGACAAAGAATGAATATTTGATAGACTTTTTAAGTCTATAGAGTTGAGTAACAGATAGACAGATATTGAAGGAAAGGGGGTGAGAAGATAATGAAAAAGGGGTTGATCAGCGTAGGGATCCTTGCAGGTTTCCTGCTCTCCATCCTGATGGTTACCGGCGTCTTTGCTGCTAAAGATGTGGTCACGTTCGATGTCCCTTATGGGAAAGTGACATTCAATCACAAGCAGCATGCCGAGACATTGAAGATCGACTGTATGAAATGCCACCATACCTGGAAGAAGGGCGAGACCACTGGCAAATTGTGCGTTGATTGTCACAAGGCCAAGGCAGAAGGAAAGACTCTTTCGATGAAAGATGCCGCCCATAAGGACTGCAAAGGCTGCCATGAGGAAGCGAAGAAAGCCAACAAACCCGCGGGTCCAACAGGATGCACTCAGTGTCATGTAAAGGCAAAGAAGTAGACTGAAGCTGTCTGCTTGCCTGCAGCAGGCAGAGGCAGATTGGAAAGGGGTAGTTCCAAAAAGGAACTACCCCTTTTTGCTTGATCCTTCGATTGCGACCAAATCTTGCTCTTCCAAAGAAAGACAAAGACCGTGCCCGGGGTCTACCCTGAGCCATTTCTGCCTTTTCTTTTATAAAGGGAAAAAATCGAAGGGTTGACAGCAAACGAAAGGATATGTTAAATATTTCAAATACTTCCCTGCTTGTGACGTTGCGCTTCGGGCAGGACAGAAAGTTTTCTATATTTGCTGCATTAATGTAGATCAAAGGATACTATGAAAGAAACGAAAGATGCGGTTAACGTGAAGGAAAATCGGTTCCTCACACTATTCTACGATTTTTTCCGTTCGCTCAAGCTCACCATAGCCCTCCTTATTCTTCTTGCCAGCCTTTCCATCATCGGCACGCTGATCATACAGAATGCCACCCGTCCAGAATATCTTCAGAGATACGGGATTGGCCTGTATGAGGTATTGAACTTTTTCAACCTCTTCGATATGTACCATTCCTGGTGGTTCAGTGCCATTCTCTTGCTCCTGGTCATCAATTTGATCACCTGCTCGGTCCATCGCCTCCCCGGGATCTTCAGTCAGATCTCTCGTGGGTCAGGAGAGTTGGAAGATCGGATGCTCAAGGCAATTCCGTATGTGGAGAAGATCCAAATTTCGAATCCAACAGAGAGGGAGGAGAATATCCAATCTTCCTTGAAGAAATGGTTTAAGAACGGGGGACGGATCGAGACAGAAAGAGCCGTCACTCTCTTTGCTGAAAAAGGAAGGTTCTCCAGATTGGGGGTCCCCATCACCCATGTAAGCATTCTGATCATCCTGATCGGAGGAATCGTGGGATCCCTCTATGGATTCAAGGGCCGTGTTGAGATCTTAGAAGGCGAGACTGTAGATCGGATCTTCATAAGGGCAAGAGATGGAGAAATCCCAAAGTCCCTTGATTTTTCTGTGCGTTGTGATGATTTCAACGTCAGGTATTATGACCTTCCCGGAAAAGAGAAACATGTGAAGGAATATAGCAGCCAAGTGACGATCCTTGAAAATGGGAAAGAGGTTTTGAAGAAGACCATCCAGGTCAATCATCCCCTTCATTATAAAGGGTTGGCTTTCTATCAGGCGAACTATGGAACTGTCCACGATATTACATTGGGGATTCAGTGGAGGAATAAAAAACAGAAGGCAACTTTTAAGGCCCCTGAGGGCGCTACTGTTCCAGTCCCTAATTCGAATGATTTGATCCGGATCCTGCAATATGCTCCGCAAGTCCACAACTTTGGGGAAGGAGTTCAGGTGGTCTTGTTCAAGCCCAACCAGGAACCCCGGCCCTTTTGGTTATTGAAGGCCTTCCCAAAACTCGATGAGCAGAGGAAGGATGAGTTCATCCTCACCTTTGAAGGGGATTCTCCGAGGGAATATACGGGACTCTCGGTGACGAAAGACCCGGGAGTCTGGGTGGTCTGGATCGGGTGCGGCCTGATGATTTTCGGCCTCATTGTCTCCTTCTTCTTTTCCCATCAAAAGGTTTGGGTAAGAATTCCAAAGAGTCCCGGGGGTGAGATTGTTTTGGCTGGTTCCGCTAACAAGAACCGAATAGGTTTTGAAAAGACCTTCGGTGAATGGGTGGATGGAGTCCGTTCAATCAGTCGATGACAAGAAGGTTATGAATTTAGAGTTAGGAGTTAGGGCCAATCATCCCCGCTGGACAAGAGAGGAGTTGTTCGAAGAGGGGATGGGTCTTGCCTTTTTTGGAAATGGGGTGCAATATATTTGAAGTCATTTGCTTAGTGGAAGGGAGGAACTATGAACAAGGCTGAACTGATTACGAAGGTCTCAGAGAAGGCGAATGTGACACAGAAGGTTGCCAAGGTCATTGTCGACACCCTTTTCGACGGGATGAAGGAAAGTCTGGAGAAGGGAGAACGAATCGAGATCAGAGGATTTGGAAGCTTTGTGGTGAGAAATTACGGGGGCTACAAGGGCCGGAACCCAAAGACCGGGGAGATCGTGGATGTCCCTCCGAAGAAACTCCCTTTCTTTAAGGTCGGAAAAGAACTGAAAGAAATGGTGAATACAGGCGGAGTTTAACGGGTTCTGAAATACCATCAGCCTATTCAAGGTTCTTCCAGTATCGTTTCTGTATCCCCTTCAATTGAAGGAGGAATTTTCCCATTCCGGGATATTTGGTCCTTTCTGCTTCCAGCAGGTCTGTCTTATCGAGGGGCAAGGCCTGGGAAAGCTCTTCTAAGACAGCCTTCACAGATCGCCTCTGAGCCGCAACATTGTAACCACCCTCAAGGGTGAACACCAATTTTCCCTGAGTCGCGGCCTCCGCTATCTCCATCAGGATTTGAGTCATCCTGGCAAATCCCCTTTCCGTCACCTCCATTCCACCCAAAGGATCACTGTAATGGGTATCGAACCCGGCTGAGACTAAGATCAATTGGGGTTGATATTCCAGGGCGATGGGCTTAAGAATCTTTTCAAAGAGGATTCCATATTCCGCATCACCCGTTCCAGGCGAAAGAGGGACGTTTACGGTGAATCCTTCTCCCCGGCCGCTTCCAACCTCTGTGGCCGCTCCTGTCCCCGGATAGAAGCCGTAGCGATGAGTAGAAAAGTAGAGGACCCGCGGGTCTTCGTAAAAGGAGTTCTGCGTGCCATTTCCATGGTGGACATCCCAGTCCACAATCAGGATTCTCTGGAGGGAGAAATTATTGAGCGCATAGTGCGCGCCGATCGCCACATTATTGAAGAGACAGAATCCCATGGCCCTATCCCGCTCTGCGTGATGGCCCGGCGGTCGTACCAGCGCAAATCCATTATTCAATTTCCCTTGCATCACAACCTTGATCAGCTCCAGGAGGCCTCCGGCTGCCAGAAGTGCCGCTTCATAGGACTTTGCGCACGTAGAGGTGTCTCCGTCGAGTCGGACATAAGGCTTGCCCGCCGTCGATGCAATGAGATCGATATAAGCAGGAGAGTGGACCGTCTCTAACTCCTCGCGGGTGGCGGGTCGAGGCTTCACCTTCCCAAGGACCCGGCCTTTCATCTCCTCCTCCTCGATGGCTTGATAAATCTCCCGAAGTCGCTCCGGGCTCTCCGGATGTCCAGGGTCCATCACATGCTCCATATATCTTCGGTCCTTGACAATCCCCGTTCGATTCATCTACATTCCTCCGGACTCCATGGCAACTCAGTTTTTTTGAGAGAGATAAACCGAGACTATCTTTTTTATCCCCCTTTGTCAAGATTATGAGGGAGTTTTTCTTGACTTTTCGACAGGAGACTGAATAGAATGTTTCTTAGAGAGAAGAATGAATATTCGGAAGCTTGAAGATCTCCTGAAGAAAGTAAGATCAGGCAAGACCACGGTCGATGAGGCCAAAGCGCAACTGAAGTCGCTTCCCTTTGAGGACTTAGGGTTTACCAGGATCGATCACCATCGCAGTCTTCGAAAAGGTTTTCCGGAGGTGATCTGGGGGGAAGGAAAGACCTCTGGACAAATTCTTTCAATTACGAAACAGTTAAAAACCAAAGGACAGAATATCCTCATCACGCGTTTGGAAGAGAGAAAAGCCAGAGCGATACAAAGGGCTTTCCCGAAGAGCCGATACTATCCAAGATCCAAAGTTCTGACCTACCTCACCCATCCAGTCATATCTGAAGGAAAGGGGACGATCCTGGTCATTAGCGCAGGAACGACCGATATCCCCGTGGCTGAGGAAGCCGCGGTCACGGCTCAATTCATGGGGAATCGCGTGGAAACCCTATACGATGTCGGTGTCGCAGGGATTCACCGGCTCCTTTCTGAAAGGCAGAGATTGGAAGCGGCACGAGTCCTTATCGTCGTGGCTGGAATGGAAGGGGCTTTGCCCAGCGTTGTCGGTGGGTTGGTGGATCGGCCGGTGATTGCTGTTCCCACGAGTGTCGGGTACGGGACAAGTTTCGGAGGGATCACGGCACTGCTGGCCATGTTGAATTCATGCGCCTCGGGTGTGGCAGTGGTCAACATTGATAATGGATTTGGAGCTGGCTACATGGCCAGCCAGATAAATCGAATCTGAACCCTGTCCCCTCAGCCCATTTTTCTCCCCGAAGGGAGAGGGGAAGGATGAGGCAGGCCTAACAGGGTGACGGGGAAAGGATGTTCATGAATTGGATCAAGCTGGTCAATGAAGGAATACCTTTTTTGCTTCTCATCGGCCTGGCCTATGTTCTTTACCGGGGACTCAGAAGAAACCAGACACTCCTCTCGGAAAGAGAGGAGTTGTTAAAGCGTTATCTTCTGTTTCGCGGAGACAGACAGGTCCGTTTGAAGATTTACGGAGGGGATGAAAAGGTATATCTGGACCTCCTCAAGAACATTTCGAGCAGCTGGAAAAACTTCAAAAAGGCATACGATCAGTGCCTCCTCTCTTTGGCTCAGAATACAACGAAGACCAAACGCTTCTTGCAGCTCATCACCCTGGGGCTTTTGATCAACACGGCGAGGCTTTTTACAGAAGATTACTACTTTTTTGGTTTGGACCCACACTTTTTTTATACAACCGCAAGGGAAGTTTCTAGCTATGTTCTGGTCGTACTGAGCTTCTTTTTGTTGAGAAACCAGACCCAGACATTCCTTACGCTGAAAGGGGAGGTAGTCAAGATGGATCGGGAGATCCTTTTCTTTCCGAACAACATAGAGAATCAGGAGGAACATGAGGGTCTTTTCAATGAATTTGATCCTCTTGAGGCAAGAGGAGTGGAAGATGGGAAAAAAGATCAGGATCCTCGTGGGTGAACTTAAGATCGAAGCCGAGCTGAATGAAGCGAAGACAGCCCAACTGATCTGGGAAGCTCTCCCCATCGAGGCAAGGACTAATCTCTGGGGCAAAGAAATTTACTTCTCCATTCCTGTGAAGACCGGACTGGAGGGGGGGTCAAGGGAGGTTGTCTCGGCGGGAGAATTAGGGTATTGGCCAACCGGACACGCCTTCTGCATCTTCTTCGGGCCCACTCCAGCAAGCGAGGGTGACGAGATTCGAGCCGCCAGCGCAGTCAATATCATTGGAAAGGTGCTATCCGACCCTAAGGTCTTCCTGAAGGTTAAAGATGGAACCAAAATCACATTGGAAAAGGTCTAGAGTTTCAAACAAGATTCCGAGTCCCAAATTCTAATTTCCAAATACCTGCCTGCCGGCGGCCAGGAGCCTCAATCTCCAATTTCAAAGGGAAGTAAAACCATCTCCCTTACTTTTTTCAAGCTTTTCAAGAGGAGAACCTAAACTTTTTCTCGTTCGGTCAGAATGAGATGTTAAGAAAGGCGGGGTTTAAAGAAATCAGAACCTTTTTGATTTTAGGTGGCATCCTTCAAATCACACTAGCCTCAAAGACCTCTTGGCAGTGATTGCAGGATTCGGGAGCCATAAGCCCAAGGATGGGGGTCATCATGAAAGATTTTTCATAAACATTTTCAGTTTAGTCATATCGTTTGTAGAGATATCAGTAAATCGAATGCCCGACCGATAATCCCCCCATGCCTTGTTCAGATAAAAATCTGTCCAAACCACCTGAGTCTCCATTTCGACGGTATTCAATTCTGAACCCAAGATGAAAAAAAGTTTCGACTTGAGATGCTGATTGATCCCTATCCGCTCGGGAGAACATATCAATAACCCGCCTTCGCTCACATTCATTGCCCGGCCATTATAGCCGATGGAGGAGTCGACCTTATTGTATCGGACCGGTAAATCAATATTAAATCTGGGATATCTTCTTCTTTCAAAACTAACTATCTCAGGCATCATAGATTGAGCCTTTCAGTTGATCAGCACGGAATATGTCAGTGATCTCTCCAGGACCTTTTCGCGCGACCCCGGGCATGGTGTTCACAAAAAAATTTGTCATATCTTCAGCCATGGCTATAGCTACCGAAGGAATTCTAAAGCAAATAACATGCCGTCAATTTTAACGTACATAACCAAACTAAACTATTCAATTTAAGAAACTTCGGGAATCTATTCCCCCCAAAAGGGTTGACGATATATCAGACTTTTTGTCCGGTCTTAGCAAAAAGGGGTCAACAGGATTGAAGAGATGGCTATCTATAAACGACAAATTCTCGGAAATTAATTGTCTCCAGAGCCATCGTTGATATCGTCTGCCTCCTACGATTCACTCCGAGATAGTCCTGAAATGTAATTCCTGCCGTCAGAAAGCAAACGGAGCGATCGCAGTGGCCACTTTATTTCTTCCTGCAACGATGCCACAAAGCGGCTACAAACTGGGCAAGGATCCCGCCCGCTGTATCGATGCCCACGTCCACGGCAGATGCCGTCCGGGTCGAAACAAAGGATTGGTGAAATTCATCGCCCGCGGCCCAAAGGGCCACCGCAATGACGGCAAAGAAAGACCATCGCCATTTCCACGGCGAGGGAGAGTTGCCGCGAAACGTCCGGAACAGTAAAAGACCCAAGACAAAATACTCAATGACATGTCCGGCCTTTCTAATCACTACATGTATTAGGCTCAATTCTTGAGATGAGATCTTGGGGATTAAAAGGCCCAAGACCATTTCTAACCACGAAAATGTATTTTCCGAGGAAAATGTCTCTGTAGACATCCAAAAGATGATGGCCATCCAAAACACTACGGGAAGCCAATATTTGATGAAATTTCGATTGAAGGTCATCCTGGCTTTTATACCCTTCGGACAAACGGACTTCTTAATATCAAAAAGTCTCCGTCACTGGATACGATTTGGACGATTATATCATATGTCAGAATGTTTTTGTGCAAAGGATGGGTTAATAAAGCAGATACTTCGACCGGAGCTTGTGGAATTGTTCCAGTGGCTCCTGCCAATTCTGTATAATGGCGGCGGGATCCTGACCGTCCTTAATGGCCTGCAAAACCTCGCGAGATCCGATGAGGCCCAGTGTCTTGTCAACGTCAAAGTCCTTCGGATAGAGACAGTAAAGGGCGCTTTCGATTTCTATCCCGAGAGCAGGAGAGTCCAGGACCTGTCGATCGAGTAGGGCGATCTGGAGGCCGTGACATAATTGATTTTTAAAAGGACCGCTCGTCGGTGTGAATTCCACGGGTATGAATCGGACCCCCTGGATTCCTCGGTGATTCAGGTATGACGCAAGCGCCTCTCCGTTGATCCAAGGAGCGCCCAGAAGCTCAAAGGGTGTGCTCGTCCCCCGACCGACGCTCACGTTTGACCCTTCAACCATTGCCACTCCCGGATAGAGGATGGCTTCCGCTAAAGTACGCAAGTTGGGCGACGGGCTGAGCCACAGCAACCCGGTCTCGTCATACCAGTGAGCGCGCTCATAACCACGCATTCTGATGACGTGTAATTTTGCTCCGATCTTCATTTCGGCGTTAAACAACGTCGCGAGCTCGCCCATCGTCATACCATGCCGAATGGGCAGGGTGAAATATCCAGTGAACGATCTTAAGTTCCTCTCCAGGATCGGCCCCTGAACGAACGAAGCTGTGATCGGATTTGGCCTGTCGAGAACATAAAATGGAATTCCCTTCTTGGCGCAGGCCTCCATCGCATAACCCATGGTGGTGATATACGTGTAGAAGCGGGCGCCTGCATCCTGGATGTCGAAGACGATTGCGTCCAAGCCAGCGAGCATCTTTCGCGTCGGCCGGGCAACGTCTCCGTAAAGACTGTATACGGGCAGGCCTGTCAACGGTTCTTTCATGGATGAGACTTTTCTGTCCTCCTTGCCGGAGAAACCGTGCTCCGGGCTGAAAATCGCCACCAGCTTCACGTTTGGAGCCTTATGGAGAAGGTCTACGGTACGTCTCCCTGCAGAATCGATGCCCGAATGATTGGTAATCAGTCCCACACGCAATCCCGCCAGGGGTTGGAACTTCTCTTCAACCAGAACATCAATTCCTGTTTGCACCTTTTCGGCATTGCTCTCCCCTTGTTCATACTGGCTGGGCAAAGGCCTGCTGGCTAAAACGCCCTTTACTGAAACGGGTCCGATTGCTTCATTAACAAACGAGAGTATCTTGGTTCGCAGTGGCTCAACCTTTCCTTTGCCATTGGGGTGAACGCGATTGGTGAGGATAATGACATAGCTGTTGGAGACAGGATCAATCCAGATTCCGGTTCCCGTAAACCCTTTATGTCCATACGAGGCTTCGGGGGCGAGGGCCGAGTCGATATTCCAGCCCAATCCTCTTAGAGGTAATTTATCGGGCGGGGATTGCGGAACGGTCATCTTCCCAACCGTGAGGGGGCTAAGAACCTGCACACCGTCTTTCCTGCCTCCGTCGAGGAGCATCTGGGCAAAAATGGCAAGGTCATCGGCGGTGGAGAAAAGCCCGGCGTGTCCGGCCACACCGCCCATGCTGTAGGCAACCGGATCATGGACCTCTCCCCAGAGGATCTTCCCGGTGGTCCCATGCTGGTGTTGGGTTGGCGCAATACGAGACCGGAGAGAAAGGGAGGGCTTGAAGCCTGTATCCTTCATTTCCAGAGGTTTAAAGATGTGATCGGCGCAATAGACGTCAAGCGACTCCCCAGAGATGCGAGAGACAAGCTCGCCCAGAATGACAAAATTGATGTCACTATAGATGAAACTCATCCCGGGAGGAAGGAGAGGTTTCTCTTCTTCAACCATACGGAGAGCGGTGTCGTAGCCCGACCCATTTGGCTTCAGGTCGAGATCCGGCCGAAGACCGGAATAGTGCGTGAGGAGATCACGCACGGTGATCGCCTCTTTCCCGTTGACTTTAAACTCGGGCCAATATTTGGCGACGGGATCTTCGAGATTTAATTTTCCCATCTCCACCAGCTGCGCCACCGCGGTGGAAGTCGCAATGACCTTAGTGAGGGAGGCGATATCGAAGATGGTATCTATTGTCATAGGTACCTTCTTCGGTCTTAGTGCGCGGAGGCCGAAGGCCCGTCGGTAGACAACTTTTCCTTGGTTCCCGATCAGAATGACAGCACCCGGAATGTTGCCGGCTTGAATCTCTTTCTTCGCCATCTCTGCAATAGGGACCCATTGCTCTTCTCGAAGCACCTGAGAGGGTGCTGAGGTGGCAGTGACAACAGAGAGCATTAGTGGGAAGAGAATCCTCCACAGCTTCACAGTCTTCCGCGCCTTTAAAGTGATCATCTTGAATTCTTAGCAAACGAATCGAACGAATCTCAGCCCAATGGCTTTTCTTTTTTCAGGCCCGCTGAAGAATAAGCATTCCTCGGGTTCCAGAGCATCCAACCGTGGGAACCAAATCCTTCAGCCGCTTTGACCTCGTCCATGATCTCTCGATCATTGAAGTATCTCCTGTCAAAGGCATAGTCTCTGAATGCCTGCAGCCACGGTCTGAAACGATGGGATGGGAGATTGGTTCGTTCTCGGGCTCGTTTAAGGGAAAGATAAACGATTTCGTAAGGGTTTGCAACAGGATTTCTGTAGCCGGGTATTCCATACTGAAATCCGGATGGATAAAGCATGGGGCAGATATAGTCAAGGTGGGCGACAAGGTCTTCAAGCCTTTGCCCGATCTTGGTATCGTTCAGATTCCAGCAGACGTAACCAAAGATATCTGCGGAGAGAAAGACATTGTAAGGAATCAGCCTCCTTCTCGCCTCCGTAAGAAATCCGGAGACGGCTTTTACCCTGTTTTCCTCTGTATTGGGCATTGAAAATTGAAGGCCCGAGGCATCCGGAAACCGGACATAGTCGAACTGGATCTCATCAAATCCATATTGGGCTGCTTCCACGGCAATATTAATATTATGATCCCATACCTGCTTATTGAAAGGATCCACCCAGGCCAGGTTTTCTCTATCGCGCCATATCTCCCCCCCCGGCGTCTTCACCGCCCAATCAGGTCGGGCCTGTGCGAGAGGATTATCTTTGAACACGACGATCCGTGCGATGGTATAGATCCCTTTTGCCTTCAAGGATCTCATCAGGGGAGCCATCTCTTTTACCGTGATGGTTCGTTGGGCACCCACTTCAGCGGCAAGGGGGATGGAGCTTTTATAAGGAATCATGCCTCTGTCCCCCTTCACATCAATGGCAAGGGTATTCAGCTCGGTCTGCTGGATGAGCTTGATTGCAGATTCTCGCAGGCTCCTGTCCCCTATTCCAAAAAAGGAGAGGTAAAGAGCTTTCGGTGTGAAAGGGATGAGTTTTATCTCTTGGGGCACGCCGTTCAGAGGGATGACGATCTGCTCGGTTCTTCCGTATCCGGGCGCCCTCACCCCCACTTTACTCAACGCGGTGTTCACCGTGAAAATTCCATTCTCATCCGTCAAGACGACATCTTTATTCGAAGTAACAAAAGCATCCTTGACTGGTTTCCCGGTGAAGAAATCAACCACTCTTCCCGTCGTATACGCCATGGCATACGCTGGAATCAATAAGAAAAGGGTCACAAACAACACCATCAATGCCTTACTTCCTCTGCTGATCTGCATCTTTCTACCCCCGCGGTGAGTCTGCCAGGATGGTGACAAGTCTCCTTCCTGTATCTCCGTTCGTCATAAGATAACGAGGAAGAGCCATAACATTATCAAGAGTGCCTGCAGGGTGCCGCTCCATTGTAAATGTGGCCACATATCCTGCTTCTTTGGCCTTACGGATGAGGTCATCGTCATAGATACCAAAGGGCCACCCCAGCATGTTCACCCTGACATTCAGCTCCTTTTCGAGTTTCTCCTTTGATTTTCTTAATTGCATGGCTACAAAATTTTCATATTCAGCCGGTATTAACCTCTTCTTGTCTTTCTTGAAGTTAGGATGCCAAAATGTGTGAGACTGGAAGTCAAAAAGCCCTGATTCTTTCATCTCTCTGAGCTGGCCCCATGTCATGGCATAGGGTGCATTAGATATCGCCGAAGGATAGATGAAAAGAGTGACTGGAATGTGGTATTTCCTGACAAGAGGAAACATGTCTCTATAGACAGAAATGTGGCCGTCGTCCACGGTAATCACAACGGAATGGGGTTGGGGGGCCTGTCTTTTTCCAAGATAGTAGTCGACGAGTTCTCTGAGAGGTATCACTTCATACCTGTTGTCTTTGAGGTATTTTAACTGGGACTCGAAAAGGGTTGTTGTCACCGTCATGCCGTCAGTAGCTACAGATCCAAAGCGATGATAAAGAAGAATAGGGACATGGACTGACCCTTGGGCCGGCGCTAACCCCAATGGAGAAAAGAAGAGTGGTAAGATGGTCAATGAAATCGTTATTAAAATCTTAATCATTTCAGTAGATTAAAATGCGAGATTACTTCCGCCTCAACAAGTGGCTTATCTATTTGTCTTCGTTCTTGCTTTTTTCCCCTTGAGATACAACCTTAATGCGTCATCGATGACTTCCTTTATTTTCTTTCTTTCCCAGTATGCTAATGCCTTAAGCTTCTCCAAGTAATCCTTCCTCAGAATGAATGTGGCTCTTATCCATCCATCTTTAAGCCCTTCTTGTGAGGTTCCATTTAAGGTCATTGCTGCCCGGTCGTAATGCCTGTAAACTCTGTAAACAAAGTAAACCTTTCCTACGTGCCTGCATCTTGTGTGCCATATAGATAACAATTAAGAAGTGAATGTATCTATCAGAATTCATGAAGTTCTCTTCTTAAATCAGAAAGATACTATTCGACTCAGGGCGTGGAAGGTAACAAAAAAGGACATTGAAAGGACAAATTGCCTCGATTTTTCTTATAGGATTGAAAGAAGATAGGGAAATAGAATGTGCAAGCTCGGAACCGAGGGCGGCAAGGTGGGCGAACAGATGCCGATCAATAAAGTCACAGAAAGGGAGAGAGGAGGACGACTTTCTCTTCACCTTCAATGACCGAACGCGTGGGTGGGTAACGTATTTGGATGCGACCAAGGTACAGATTTGTACCTATGGATAGAAAAATTCCATTTTTAAGTTTCTCATTCGTTTCAATGACTACTTAAGTACTTTATTATTCGATAGCTTTGAGGGTTTCTTACATTGGCATTGGTATTGCAGGGTCTAAATTCGTCCACAATATCGAGTACTATCTGAGTTACCGATGAAGCCACACTTCAAATAGCCCGAGGGCCGTACCTGCTATAACCGGTGTGGACCACTGCTTCAGAATAGGGCACCCGTGGCGAAAGCAAGGCCCGCGTGCCGAACTCAACACTCTGGTATGCCCCGGCTTGGGCAGGTTTCTCGAAAGCGGTAGAAGGAGGAATGTTTATGAGTCTGGAGAAATCCTGCAAATTTTATCAGGATTCGAAATGTATCCTCGAGGGTGGTTATTGCGACCTCGACTGTAACCGTTTGATGAGTGATGAAGATTTTCGGTTTTACGATAAAATCGATGCCCTCACTCATTGGCAAACAGAGGAACTAGAAAAGCAAATAGGAGGCTCCGGGTCGAGATTGAAATGATCAGCTACTTCTTATTTTAACCTTCTTCTGTAACGCTCCAATTTTGCTCCTTTGATCAAAACCTCGCGCAAACTATTCCTTACCTCTTCATCACCAATTTCTTGGAGAAGGCTTTCAACTCGGTTCAGGGTCTCTTTGTCAAGATTTTCGTCTTCCATCGAAAGGGTTTTTGGAGGAGCTGAGATGTTCGAAAAAATCTTCCCCACTTTGAATCGAATATCCTGGATGAGAGATTCGCCTAAAAAGGTATTGACCTTTTCGAGAAGGGTGGGTTTAAGAAACTGGAGTTGTTGCATCCATGTCGGATGGGCGACATCGACGAAGAGGATTCGGTTTCGAATGGAATGGGGTTGAGAATGAGCCGCCACGGACTCACCTACAATTTCGCTCCACGCCCCCAGTATGGAATAGGTCTTCAAGGGGACATCGATCTCCAGGGACCTTATGGTCTTTTCAAGGATGGAACGGATGGGTTGGGGCTTTTTCATAAAAGATTAAATTTTAGACTTCAGATTGCGGATCTCGGATTCTAACATTGAGCTTTCAGCTTTGGGTTATTCGTTATGCGCTATGCTTCGAGAGGAGGCTTTCCGGTGTCGATTCTTGGGAATAGAGGAGTCGGTTTAGCCACTTTTTTTCCGGGCTTCAAGCCTCCCCACTTCCCATTCTCCTTTATATTTTGTTCCCATAGGTTATCCCCCATCCCGAGTTGGGACCACATCCTTTCAGAAGTGGACGGCATGAAGGCAGCCAGGAGCAGGGCAACGAGTCGAAGAGACTCCAGCGTCTGGTAAAGCACCGTGCCCAGACGGGGTCGATCTTTTTCTGCTTTCGCCAAAGTCCAGGGTGCGGTTTCATCAATATATTTATTGCTTGCTTTGACAATCTCCCAGATCGAACCCAATGCCTTATTAAAGGCTAAATCATCCATCTGTTTTGACAATTGGGGAAGAATCTTTTCGGACACCTCTTGAAGTCCTCGATCCACATCCCACAGGTCGGAAGGAGTTGCAATGAGGCCATCGAAATATTTGATGGCCATGCTGAGGGCTCGGCTGAAGAGGTTACCCAGGTCATTTGCCAAATCGCTATTGATCCGATGCACCATGGCAGCATGAGAAAAGTCGCCATCCGCTCCAAAAGGTACTTCCCGCATGAGAAAATACCTGACCGCATCGACCCCGTAGGTGTCGATCAGGCGATTAGGCTCCACCACATTCTGAAGGGATTTGGACATTTTTTTGCCTTCGATTGTCCACCATCCATGGGCGAATACCATTTTAGGGGGAGGCAAGCCAATGGCCCTGAGCATGGTGGGCCAGTAGACCGCGTGGGTGGTGAGGATATCCTTACCGATCAGATGGGTCGCCTGAGGCCAAAATAGCGAGAATGTGTTTTCCTCAGACCCATAGCCAATCCCGCTGATATAGTTGATCAGGGCGTCGAACCAGACATAGGTGACGTAGTCGGTATCGAAAGGGATCTCAATTCCCCACCTCAACCGCTTCTTCGGTCTGGAGATACAGAGGTCTTCCAAGGGGCTGCGGAGAAATCCTAAGATCTCATTCCTTCTCGAGGGTGGAAAGATAAATCGCTCGCTTTTTTCGATGGTTTCGATCAACCAGGGTTGGTACTTGCTCATCCGAAAAAAGTAGTTTTTTTCCGAGATCTCAATCACTGACCGAAAGCAATCCGGACATTTCCCCTCCACTAAATCCTTTTCCGTCCAGAAGCGTTCGCAAGGGATGCAGTACCATCCATCGTAATTGTCCTGATAAATCTCCCCGCGATCGAACAGATCCTGAAGAATGTTCTGAACTACCTTCTTATGGCGTATTTCCGTGGTTCGGATGAAATCATTGTTGGAAATATTCAGTTTCTTCCAGAGGGATTGGAATCGTACAACCATCTCATCGCAATGGACCTTTGGATCAACCCCTCGCTCCTGCGCCGCTTTCTCTACCTTCTGGCCGTGTTCATCTGTGCCGGTGAGGAAGAAAACGTGATCACCCTCCAAGCGCCTGAAGCGGGCGAGGATGTCAGCAGCCACGGTTGTATAGGCATGGCCAATATGGGGGACATCATTGACGTAGTAGATGGGGGTGGTAATATAGAAGGACTCTTCAGAGCTCGGATGCATGAATGGTAATCTCTCCCCCTTCCTCCAATTCTACGGTCACGGTCTGGCTGAGAACATTTTGACGTATGACCTTTCCTTTGCCGGAACGGGTGACAATGTGCTTGCCTACCTTGGGGAGGTCCTTTTTTAAATCAACATAGGTGGGAAATTCATAAGACAGGCAACACATCAAGCGGCCACAAACTCCAGAGATCTTCGTCGGGTTGAGCGCTAAGTTCTGTTCCTTGGCCATTTTGACGGAGACCAGCTCGAATCGATTCATGAATTTGGCGCAACAGAGCTCCCTCCCACAGCTCCCGAGGCCGCAGACCATTTTAGCTTCATCCCTTACGCCGATCTGCCGCATCTCAATCCGCATCCTGAATTCTGCGGCCAAATCTTTGACCAGCTCCCGAAAATCGATCCTCTTTTCAGAGGTGAAATAGAAGAGGGCCTTAGAGCGATCGAGAAGGACCTCTGCCCTGACGAGCTTCATGTCTAGGTTCTTCTCTCTGATTTTCTGAAGACAGAATTGAAAGGCCTCCTTCTCCAATAGCTGGTTCCCCTTAAATTGCTCCAGGTCTTCGGCCGTGGCTTTCCGGGTGACCTTTCTTGGGGATTTGAGAAAAAAGCGTTTTTCCTTTTCATGAGGCGGGGAGAGGACCTTTCCCAGGACCAATCCTTTTTCCGTCTCGACGATGACGCTTTCACCCGCTTCGAGGGACAGTTGTGTCGCGTCGAATTCTTCTATTTTTCCGTTGGGTAGTTTTACAAAAACTAAACGAATCATCTTCTTTATCCTTCAGCCCAGGAGAGCATCATGGCTTCAAGGGCCAAGCTCGTATTGGCATTGGCCTTGATCTCAATGATGGTCTGGTGCAGAGTCTCCATCCGTTTCAAAAGGGAAGAGAGGCTCCAGTCTGTGGCCACGGCCTCTATACCTTGCAGAAGATCTGAATGGATCAGTTTCGGCTCCTTCTTCAAGGCCTTCACCATGACCAGATCTCTCAGTAGGGTCTTGGCCACTTCAAGTATCAAAATGAGATTTTCTCGCTGGGAGGGCAGAGACCCGACCCAACTCCCGATCCTTTCAAAAGAAAGCGATTTCAATCCCACCCAGTCCTTCAAGAGTTCTTCTCTCGGAATCTGACGGATCTCCTCTTGGATCTCCAAAGCCTTTCCGGGACTTCCTTCTGAAAGGGAAGCGAGGAGGTGGGCTTCTGCTTCATCGAAGCCATAGCCTTCCATCAGCCATTTGGAGACCAATGGGATGGGGAGGGGATTGAAGCGAATCGGCTGGCACCGTGAAAGGATTGTGGGCAATATGAACCTGGAGTTATTCGCCAGCAGGATGATCACCGTGTGGAGCGGAGGCTCTTCCAGTGTTTTAAGGAGGGTATTCGGTATGTGAGGTGCCATCCGATCTGCGGCCGTCAGGATACAGACACGACGTTTCCCTTCGTAGGGTCTGTAAGCCAGGTCCCTTTGCAGTTGTCTTATCTGGTGGACCTTGATATTCTGTCCCTCTGGTTCAATAAGCAAAACATCGGGATGAAGGCCATGATCAATCTTTTTGCACGAGGTGCAGTGATCGCAGGCATCTCCTGCGTCGACCTCTGTTTCGAGACAGTTGAGCACTTTTGCAAACTGGAGAGCCACGTGCTTCTTTCCGATCCCTTCATTCCCCCAAAAGAGGTAGCTGTTAATAACCTTCTCATTTTTGATTGCCCTCTGCAGCAACGAGATGGGCTTAGCATGTCCTATGACGTCTTTGAATGCCATGATTCTCTCAAAAAGGATTCGAGGGTTCAAGGATGCATGGTTTCACGTGCAAAACTTGGCCCCTCAATCCCTAAACCCCTTGAACCCTACTAAATTATCAACGATTTTTCGAATATTTTCAAAGACATTCTCTTCACCCTCTCGGGTATCAATCACCTTGACCCGATGGGGTTCTTTTCTGGCGATGGCAAGGTATCCTTTCCTCACCCGCCTGTGGAATTGAATCTCCTCTCTTTCGAAACGCTCCTCTCTCTCTTTTTTCAGCGTTCGATTCCTTTGAAGTGCTCTGTTCAACCCTACATCAGATGGACAATCCAGTAGGAAGGTGACATCGGGCCTGATTCCCTGAGTAGAAAGGCGGTTGAGGCGATCAATCCATTTCAAGTCTATCCTTCGGCCGTAGCCTTGATAGGCAAGGGTGGCGTCACAGAAACGGTCGCAAAGAATGACCCCTCCCCTTTTCAGAAGGGGTTTAAGGACCTCCTTTACATGTTGCGCCCTGGCGGCTTCGTAGAGGAAGAGCTCAGTCGTCGGGACCATTTCGTGATGGTCCGGATTCAAAAGGATTTTCCTTATCTTCTCACCAATAGGACACCCCCCCGGCTCTCGCGTTACTTTACAGGGAATGCCTTTCTGGCTGAGGTATTTTTTCAGGCGTTGAATCTGAGAGGTCTTACCGCTCCCCTCCACGCCTTCGAAAGTAATAAAGAGAGACAATGATCGCTCCAATAAATATCCGAAATCAAAATAAAATATATTTCAGGGGGCTATGGGTTGTCAAGGGCATGACGTCCATTCCAGGTCAAATAGCCTTGCAAAGGAGTTTAGGTCGTTATAAGATTTGCCTATATGTTAGTGTTCATAGATAACGTGGTTTACCCTTCTTCGCCCCCCATGAGCAAAAGGGGGTAGAGGGATCTTAGGAGGAAAACATGGAACAGGAAGAAAAAAAAGTTGATGGGTTTCGGTTCCTTCCCCCAGGCCTAAAAGCCTGGATCACCACCTTCATTCCAGAAGAAGAGTATCGAGGCTATATTCCGTGGACGCCAATGGCTAAGCCCTTGAATCAGACGACCATCGCCTTAGTGACGAGCGCTGGCATCAGTTTAAAAACAGATCGTCCTTTTGATATGGAAAGAGAGAAAAGGGAACCTCTCTGGGGTGACCGTTCTTATCGGGAGATACCGAGAGGGACCACCGAGACGGATATCGAAGTCAATCATCTTCATATTAATACTAACTATATCAAACAGGATATCAACGTGATCCTTCCTCTGGCACTGATGGCTGAATTTGAAAAGGAGAAAATCATTGGCTGTCTCGCCCCTACCTCCTATTCCTTTTACGGTTTTCAATGGAAAAGTACCGACTTCTTAAAAGAAGCTATGGAGCCTATCTCCATGAGGATGAAACTTGAAGGAGTCAAGGCAGTCCTCATGACCCCCGCCTGACCCTTCTGCTGTCAGTCCGTCGGACTGGCTGCCAGGTTCTTGGAGGAATCTGGATTTTCAACCGTTGTCCTCACCCCCACTTATGAATTTCATCGAGCTATAGGCATCCCCCGGTCTGCGGCCATTGAATATCCTTACGGAAGACCTGTGGGACAAGTGGGAGACCGGGAAGGTCAAAGAAAAGTCCTTCTAAAAACTCTGGAGGTCCTTGAAAAGGCAAAAAAACCGGGGGAGGTCTGGCATCTGCCCTTTGCCTGGCCGGAGGAACCCAAAAAGACAGATTGGCAACCTCCGGAAATGTCACCTCTTATTAAGTTTTACTTGGAAGAGATTAGACAGGCCCGAAAGAATCGATAAGACTGCAAATCAAAGATTGAAAAATCTGAAATCCAAAATTAAGACTTGCTTTCTTTCTTGAACAGGATGTCGCCATAATAGCTGGTTGCTGATTCGCCCGTGTTGTCGGTGTCGGTCATGATGGCTACGCCTGAGATCATCGGCGGTTCCTCTCCAAAGGCCTTCTTGTAGTCTTCATAAACATTCCGTTCTTCATTCACCCACTGATTGAGCTTGGCTGAGCCGTTTTCCACGGCAAACATCATGACCCGATCGGTATATGGGTTGGGGACCATTGTCCCAATGGGAGCTTTGCTTTCCCAGATATAATTGATGGCTGCCAGCGGTGGGTACTGCCCATACAATAATTTGATTGTTTTGTACTTTGCCTTTTCAAAGAAGCTCAATTTGCTGGGATCATATTCAAAGGTGATATAGATCCGTGCAGGGTAATCGTCACCATCCTTCCGGTGCACATCACCCTTTTTCAGGATGTTGGTTATCTTCCAACGCCACTGTACGACGGGATATTCCTTGGGGTTGATTTTAATCTCCCTGGTCAAGCCGGATGCCGATGCCTCTGCCACGGCCTTGATGACCACGGTATCGTCATCCTTGACCAATGTATAAGTAGTATGCTTCTCGATCTTCTTAAAGGTAAGGGGCTTCCAGTCAGGGGGTAGTGTGTCTTCGACGTTTGCAGCAGAAAACTTTCCTACTTCGATGATGGCTTGTGATTGGGCATGCGTTATTAAAGAAGAGAAAAATAAGTGGATCAACAAAACAGA
Source organism: Thermodesulfobacteriota bacterium (assembly GCA_049684675.1). Classification (GTDB taxonomy): domain Bacteria; phylum Desulfobacterota; class BSN033; order BSN033; family UBA1163; genus UBA1163. The sequence continues at coordinate 35,017 of JBAVGF010000375.1, forward strand.
GATTAAAATAATAAGGAATCCCTTCTGCATCGTATCTCCCTCTGAAACGACTCGATGGAAATAATTCTTGCGACTTGCTTCAAATACTATCTTATCACATCCTTTCAGTTCAAAACAATTCTGAGATGGATTGGGGTATTGAGGTATTGAGAAGGTATTGAGAAATGGATGTAATCCCAAAATGATAATGTCCTAATTGGCCAAAATAGAAATGTCCTCTTTGAGACATGCTACACTGCCCTTTTTTTTGGAGGAGGGCATGATGGCAGGAGAGGATATGATCATGGCACGTCAAGGAGAATTAAAGCGATTGCACGTCATTGAGAAGGTTCTGGAGGGGATTGTCAAGCAGGTAGAGGCAGC
>JBAVGF010000376.1:0-8914 GCA_049684675.1 Thermodesulfobacteriota bacterium
GCGACAGGGATGGGGAGGCCGGATTGAATCATTAAGGTGAGAAGTCCCAATGTCTTCAAGGCCACTGTCTTCCCGCCTGCATTCGCTCCGCTCACGATGAGGACTCTCACCCCATCTCCCATTCGGAGGTGGATGGGAACCACCCGATCTTCGCGTTGAAGCAAGAGGAGAGGATTCCGGGCCTCTTTGAGCTCAATCCTGCCCTCCTGATTCAAGAGAGGGAAAACCCCCTTTAAGCGCGAGGTGAGCTTTGCCATCGCATAGAGGAGGTCCAGCTCTCCTAAGATCTCAAAGTCGATCCATAGGTTTTGCCTTTCCTCTCGGACCTTATCCGAAAGATCTGCCAGGATTCGATATTCCTCCTCTTTCTCCTCTCCCGTGAGGATGTTGATCTCGTTATTAAGAGCGACGGCTTGAAGAGGCTCAAAGAAGAATGTCATCCGGCTTTGGGATTGATCATGGATAATCCCCTCTAACCGATTTTTGAAATCGGATTTGATGAGAAGAACATAACGCCCATTTCTTAGAGTGATGAACTGTTCTTGAAAGATGGGCTGAAGCGCTTCTCGATGGAGGAGGGATTCGAGCACTCCCTTCGCTTTTTCTCTGACCTCTCCCAACTGATGGCGGAGATCGTGAAGGACTGGGCTGGCTCGGTCGAGAATCTCACCCTTCGTATTGATCGCTTGAAGGACCTCCTTCTCCAGCGCCTTCTGGTAAGAAAGCTTGGAGATTTTCTCCTGAAGATGAGGGGCCTTGGGATACTCCAACTTTTGGAAAAATCGCCGAAGTCCCTTACATAATACCATTTGATAATATACATCCAATAACTCCTGGACGTCGAGGACGGATCCGTCGACTTCCAACCTATTTAAAACTCCCTCAATATCCTTCACGCCTCTAAGGGGGATCTCTCCCTCTGCTTCCAAGATTTGCTTAAGCTCCATCACGTCTGCCAGTCTGGACCGGATCAAAGAAAGGTCTTTGGAAGGTCTTAGGGCTTCACAGCGCCTTCGACCTAAGGGGGAAATGGAATACTCTTTCAGGATATCCAGCAAATGGTAGAACTCTAAAAACTTGAGGGAACGATCATCCATAAAACGTGAAAAAAAGGATTTGGGTTACCTAACAAGAGGAGGAATTTATGGGGAAAGCTTTTCTTTCACCAACTGGTTGACCAGTCTTCCGTCGGCTTTCCCTCCAATTCTTGGCATGACTGATTTCATCACTTTTCCTATATCCTTCGGGGATGAAGCTTGGGTTTCCTGGATACTTTGGTCAATGATCTTTACTATCTCTTCCTGGCTAAGGAGCTGGGGTAGAAAGGATTTTAATATTTCTATCTCCTTCTTTTCCTTCTCGACCAGGTCCATACGCCCGCCCGCTTGAAATTGTTCAACAGACTCTTCACCCTTTCTGACCATTACCTGGATCGCCTTTACAACATCTTCGTCTTCCAACTTCTTTCTTAGCTCAATCTCCTTGTTTTTCAATGCCGAACGAATCATCCGGATGGTGGAAAGTCGCAATTTATCGCTGGATTTCATCGCTTGTTTCATTTCCTCGACCAGTCTCTCTTCCAAGCTCATTCTTCATCCCCTCTCGATAATTTTTCTCATTCTCTTCATTGCCCTCTTCTTGGCGGCCAGCGCTTTCTTCTTTCGTTTTATGCTCGGCTTCTCGTAATGCTCCCTTCTTCGAATCTCTGACAATATCCCCGTTTTCTCTACCTGTTTTTTAAACCGCCTCAGCGCATTTTCAAAGGATTCGTTTTCCTTAATTCTAATCCCTGGCATCCATCTTCCCCCTCCTTCCGTGAATTATTTTAAACTAATAATTATATTATTTTACACGCTAAAGTCAAATATTTTGATCGCCTCCATTTTTCCCTTGACAAAAGACTTCTCCTCCCTTAATGTTCCAATCTATACAAGATTCTCGCCTATTTCTTCCACGTGGCAACCCAAATGAAGGACATAGAAAAAGAAAGATTGATGATCAGGGCTGCTGCTGAAAAAACTGCCCGGAGAATTGTCCAGCCCCGGGCCGCCAAGATTGATGCCGCCGGAGAATTTCCCTGGGATTTAGTAGAGGCCCTTGGCAAGCAAGGTTATCTCTCCCTTCTCCTCCCCGAATCCTATGGGGGAACCGACGGAGACCTCACCTCATTCTGCATTGTCGTCGAAGAGATTGCAAAGGTTTGTGGTTCATCCTCCCTTCTCATCCTGTCCCAGGGGCTCGGTACTTTACCCATTTTATTAGGAGGGAATCCGTCCCAAAAAGATATTTATTTCACGGAGATTTCCGGGAAGAACCGTCTCACCGCGCTGGCGCTGAGAGAACCGGAAGGAGGATTAGAAGCCTCCTCTATCAAGACGATGGCCATGAAGCAAGGGAAGGATTACCTGGTCAACGGGCGTAAAGGTTTCATTACCCATGGGAGTCTGGCCAAATTTTACTCTGTCTTTGCAGTGACCCAGCCGGAACATGGAGCGGAAGGAATCTCTGCTTTCGTCGTGGAAGATGGGACGCCCGGCCTGCTTTTCGGGAACAAGGTGGAGAAGGTCGGGATGAGGGGTTCGATAACGGCGGACGTGATCTTTGAAGACTGTCGGATATCTCAAGAAAATCGTCTGGGAGACGAAGGAGAGGGTTGGAAGATCGCGAGGGATACGATCAACATGTCGAGACCGGTCATCGGGGCACAGGCCGTAGGCATTGCCCAGGGAGCCCTTGACTTCGCCGTCCGCTATGCCAATGAGAGAATCCAATTTGGCAAGCCCATCTCCTCCTTTCAAGCGATTCAATTCATGATCTCCGATATGGCCACCCGAATCGAAGCCGCGCGAGCCCTGGTCTATAAGGCGGCCTCTCAAATTGATGGAAAACTCAAAGACACAGAAGAACTCTCGGCCATCTCGAAATACTTCGCCTCCGAAACTGCCATGAAAGTGACCACGGATGCCGTCCAGATTCTCGGAGGTTATGGATATATGAAAGAGTATCCTGTGGAACGGATGATGCGGGATGCCAAGGTCACCCAGATTTATGAAGAAACCAGTCAGATTCAGCGGTGGGTGGTGGCTCAACAGCTATTAAAACACTGATCCGCTTGAGGCGGAGATGAGCGGAGCCTTTCGTCTTCCTCTCATTCCCATCTTCATCGTTTACATTCTCGGGATCTACGCAGGCCAATTTGATCTTCCTCTCCTTTCTCAAGGATGGATCCTCCTTCTCATACTTCTGAGTTTTTGGACCCTCCTGCTTGTCCTAAAAAGAGCCCGAATGGGTTCTTGGACGGCCCTCTCCATTTTCTTCATTCTCGGAATCTTTTCAATCCAGCTTTATCTCCATCCAGAACACTCCCCCTCTGACATCTCCCGTTTCACTGGCCTTGAAAGAATCTCCTTGGAGGGAATCATCGATCGTCCGCCTGAACACTCCATGGGAAGGACCCAATTACGTATTCGCTCGCAAAAGGTCGTCCTGTCGAACCGCCACATCCCTGCGGACGGTCTTCTGCTAATATTCCTTAAAGAGGAGGATCCATCACTTCGAGTGGGGGATCGCCTCCGCCTGTCCTGCAGACTTTTTCCCCCCCGTGGATTTCATAACCCGGGTGGATTTTCTTATGAACGCCATCTTGCCTTTGAACGGATCCACACCGTCGGATTCTTATCCGGGAAGAAAGGATGGGTCAAATTGGGGGAGGGGTTTAAGAATCCTGTTACTCTACGGGTAGAGGGCTGGCGGGATCGTATCCGGGATTTTCTAAATCGACAGGCCAGTCCTCCCGCCAGCAGTATTTTCAAGGCCCTTGTATTGGGCGAGCAGGGTGATATTCCAGAAGAGATAAAAGAATATTTTATCCTAACGGGGACAGCTCATCTTCTGGCCATTTCCGGGGATCAATTCGGAATCGTGGCTCTCCTTTCTTTCTCTCTGCTGATCTGGATTCTAAAGCGATCCGAGTTTCTCCTTCTCTCCATTTCCATAAGGAAGTGGGCTGCCGGCCTGACGATCCCCTGCATCGTCCTCTACGCGTTCATCGCAGGCGGAGGGATTTCAGTGATCCGAGCGGCCATCATGGTGATCACCTTCCTCGTTTCCATCTTGCTTGACCGGGAGAGAAACCTGCTGCATACCCTCGCCCTGGCCGCCTTTCTCATCCTTCTCTTCTCACCCCCCTCCCTTTTCGATGTTTCCTTCCAGCTTTCTTTCCTGGCTGTCCTTTCGATCCTTTATCTGGTGCCGCGCATTCTCCAGGAGTTCAAACAGGAGGGAATTTCCGCCCTTCTGAAAACCTCGTGGAAGAAAAATATTATGAAATATATCATGCTCTCCCTTCTCGTCACGGCAGTGGCGATCATCGGGACCGCACCTTTCGTTGCCCTTCACTTCAACCGTTTCGCCCCCATTGGATTCTTCACGAACCTCTTCATCGTCCCGTGGGTGGGCTTCCTGATCGTTCCTCTGAGTCTCGCTGCTTCCATTTTCTCTTTCTTCTTCACCCCTCTCGCCACGCTGCTGATCAACACCAATAGTTTCATCACCCTGATGCTTCTCAGGGTTTTGGCCTTCTTTGCCTCTCTTCCCTTTGCTTCACTCTTTGTCTCGACTCCAACGCTTTTTGAAATAATTCTTTTCTACCTTCTTCTTTTCCTATCCGTTCACGTTAAGAAACGGCGGATGGCCCGATATCTTTTTTTAGGGGTCTGCGTTGTATCTGTCCTCGATTTAGCATTCTGGAATTTAAGAGATTCATTCCAGAAAGATCTCAGGCTGAGTTTTATAGATGTCGGGCATGGAGACTCCATTCTCATCGAATTCCCCCAGGGGAAGCGGATGCTCATCGATGGAGGGGGTCTCTACGACGATCGTTTCGATACCGGAAAGAATGTCATCGCCCCCTTCCTATGGAGCAGGAAGATACGAAGGATTGACGCCCTTGTCCTCACCCATCCTGACCCAGACCATCTGAAAGGGTTAAACTTCATTGCCTCCCAGTTTTCAATCGGCCAATTTTGGGATAACGGTTTTCAGACAGAATCAGAGTCCTATCTCCAATTGAGAAAAATTCTTAACGAGAGGAAAATCAAGACCCGGTCTCTTACTGAAGAGACACTCCCCCAAACCATCAATGGAGTTGAGATTTCTGTCCTAAACCCGCCGGTGTGGAAGGCCATGCAAAAGGGGACCCAGAATCTTAGGGACCTGAACAACTCTTCCCTGGTCATGAGGCTTCGATTCAAAAATGTCTCTGTCCTTCTGGCAGGTGATATCGGAAAAGAAGCAGAAGAGCGGATGCTAAGAAGAGATTATCCCCTCAGATCTGATATCTTAAAAATCCCCCATCATGGAAGTTCCACTTCGAGCTCGACGCCTTTTCTGGAAAGGGTGAAACCGACCCATGCCATTCTCAGTGTGGGCGAAAGAAACATCGGAAGACTTCCTCATCCGGAAGTATTGAAGAGATACCAACAAGCGGGCGCCACCCTGTATAGAACTGACAGACAGGGCACCATCACCGCTGTTACAGACGGAGAAAATATTCACATAAAAACTTTTTCGGGCGCCAGAAGTAGAAACTGAATCTTCCTTTTTCCCAAAACACCTCCTAATGAACTGCCGTCGTCGTTGAATCTTAAGAGTTCAGTGATTAAATCAAGTATTGTAGAAAAGGAGTGATTATTCATGGATAAAAAGAAGATTACTTTGTGGGGGATCGTTCTATTATTTGGCTTGATGTTGACGGGTTGTGCAGCCTATGATGGCGGTTACTATGATTATCCCTATTACTACTATGACTATGATCACGGATATCCCTACTACGGTGACCATCATGAGTTTCGTGAACACCGTGAGTTTGGTGAACACCATGACGACGGCGAACATCACGGGTTTGGCGAACATCATGAGGGAGGTGAACATCACCACGATCGGGATTAAGATCCCGATCGTTAACCGGGGTCATATTCTCTATTCTGCGGAACCAGCCTGGCGCCAAGTTTAGAGGGTTGAGGACTCGGCATGATAAACTCTGGCCAGTGTAATCGCCAAACGTACCGGCACACTACCGGTTGTTCACACCCCTCAGGATCCTCCGTAACCCACAATTACCTTACCTCCCTCAACAATAACGGGTACGTTCCGGGCACCCTTGGAATGCTTTAACATCTCCTCCAATTTCGCGCTGTCTGCCTCTACATCGTAGTATTTTGCATTCTTGCCATAGGCTGACCTAGCCTTCTCCGTATGGGGTCAACCTCCTTTACCGTAAATAATAACTTTCTCGTTCATAGGACCTCCTTTTCGTGTGAACTGTAATACTCAACTAATACTTAAGACTACATTCTTAGTCAAGCATTAAAATTTTTCCTTTTTGACACTTTTCGAAAGGAAACATAATTGATTGACAGAAAGTAACGGGTAAATGCTTCGTTTTTGCAACAAATAGAGGACGAGAAACACAAATCCCAAATTTCAAGCACTCATCACCAAACAAAATCCCCCTGCCTGCCAGAGAGGGAATGAACCAATAACCAAATTGGTATCTTAAATCCCAGGGAAACTCGGAAGACAATAGCTCATTGCATAGACGGCAGCAAAGGAACCTTTAGGGCATCTTCCGGAATCTTCCCTGTTAGGGATTTCAGAAATGTAACAATCTCTTCGACCTGAGACTTGCTAAGGTCTTTTCCCAGCTGTATCTTACCCATGATCCAAACCGCATCCTCAAGTTTGTCAACCGAACCGTCGTGAAAATACGGAGGAGTTTTTGCAACATTTCTGTGTATCGGGACTTTAAAGACGTATTGATCGACCTCTTTTTTCGTGACAACATATCTTCCTTCATCTATCGGCTCACCCTTGGTGTACTTCCAATATGGTTCAAGGATTCCAAACTTTTGATACGTCTGTCCACCCACATAAGGACCCAAATGGCACATGATACACCCTGCTTCCATATATGTTCTTAATCCTCTCTTTTCTCGCCCGCTCAACGCGGCAGTATCGCCTTTTAAAAAGGCATCAAAGGGGGAAGGAGTGACAAGTGTCCTCTCAAAAGCACCGACCGCTTTGGCGAAATTATCCACTGTCACAGGGTTGGTGTCCGCCGGGAATGCTCCTTTAAACAGTTCCTTATACCCCTTTATCTCTTTGAGACTGTATTCCACGGCCTCATAAGATGGCATTCCAAATGATGGGGGACCGATCACCGATTGCTTGGCCTGGTCTTCCACATCTGCCCGGTTTCCTATCCAGTGCGCCGAAATCTGTCCTGCTGCATTGAAAAGAGTGGGAGCATTTCTAGGATTGACCTTGCAATTATTCCCTATCGACTTTCTTAATCCATCCGCCGCATATAAACCGATCGGATGGCATCGAGAACAGCTCACCGTTCCGTCTACAGAAATCCGTATCTCGTAAAAAAGCATTTGCCCTAATTTGACCTTTTCAGAGGTGATCGGATTTTTCTCCGATACCATCGTCTGTGGTAACGGGCCGAAAATCTTGTTCGCCTGTTTTAGCAAATCCTCGTCTCCATTACTGGCTAATGATATGCCCGCAAAAGATAGAACGGAAACGGCGACAATAACCTTCAGACTATATCTATTTTTTGTTTTTATCTTAACCATGGTAATCTCCTTTCTCTCCTTCCCATAATTTTACGAATCATATCTTTGTCACACAAACCACAAAACCGATAAGTGCCCCGCCAAGCACGAGCCACAAGGAGTTCAGGCGAAAGCGAACGAGCAAAACGGCGCTTCCCAAAACCAGCAGAGCAGTGGGAAGGTCAATGACCGCATCACGCCCCAGGCTGTAGGTAACCGAAGCCATGAGTGTCAGCGAAGCTATAATCACACCGTCCAGGAAGGCTCCGGCCACGGCTGACTTACGTAAACGCGGGATAAGAGGGCTGCTGACGCCGACAAAGATGAATGAGGGAAGAAAAATCCCGGCAGTGGCGATCAGAGCGCCTGGCAACCCGGCGAGCAAATAGCCAATGAACGTGGCTGTGGTAAAGACAGGACCAGGGGTCACCTGCCCTACGGCAATGGCGTCCAAAAGCTGAGTTGTCGTAAGCCAATGCCAATGTCCGACAAGATCGGCCTGCAAAAAAGCCAGGAGCACATAGCCGCTTCCAAAGACGATGGAGCCAACTTTTACGAAGAAGAGAAAGAGCGGCAGCAACCCGAACGTTACTTTCTCTGTGGAGTACAATCCCGCAGCGAAGTAAGCGACCGCCAGAAAACAGCACACCGATGAAAGCATGATCACCAGGGGCTTCCAGTTTCTGGCGCGATCTTGGATAAGTCCTTGCCGCATTCCCGAAATCACCCCGGTTCCAAAAAGCAATACCAGTATATTGATTCCCAAAAAATTCAATATAAGACCGATAATGGCCAGTGCGCCCAGGAATCCATTTTTTACTGCCGTCCGTCCTAACTGCCAAAGCGCCTGCAAGATGATGGCGATGACTACCGGTTTGACCCCATAAAGCACCCAAGTCACCTGAGGAAGATTCCCAAACCGCATATAGGCCCAGGCAAGCACGATGACGATCATCATTGCCGGAGCGATAAAACAGACGCCGCCTAAGAGAAACCCTGCCCAACCTTTACAAAGGTAGCCGATGAAAATCGCCATCTCCGTCGAGCTCGGGCCGGGAATAAGGTTGGCAGCCCCCAGCAGATCGAGGAATTTCTCCCGGGTGACCCACTGCCGGCGCCGTACTACCTCGTCCTCCATCATGGCGATGTGAGCCGCCGGCCCGCCAAACGCTGTCGTTCCAAGACGCAAGAAAAAAAGAGCTAGCTCGCTCAATCCTTTTTTTTCAGCGATGGGGAATTCTCCTTTCTTTCTTCATGGGGCCCGAGTGTCAATTGATAGGCGATGTACGTTGAAA
>JBAVGF010000377.1:0-3553 GCA_049684675.1 Thermodesulfobacteriota bacterium
TCACCATGAAGAGATCTCTCAATTGTCGATTTCGCAGGATCTCCAGGATCTGAGGGATCTATCGAGAGAAAGAGAATCCCTGTGCCATCTCATATCCGCCACCAAGGTGGAGATCAAGAGGGTTTTAGGAACGACCTTTCCGGAGCTCGAATCCATCGGGAATCTCTACACTGGGGTCATGCTTCGTTTTCTTCGGCAGTATCCGTCGGCTCGTCTGGTGAGAGGAGCAAAACTCAAGGTCATCGCAAAGGCTTTGAAGGGGCCCTATGTGGGGGACAAACTTACGTTTTCTGCCCAGGATATCCTTCGGGCGGCCGAACGCTCTGTGGCAGTGGTGAGTCCGGCGAAAGAAATCATTGTACGGGGCAAGATTGCCACCCTATTACATCTTCAAGAGAGACTGGAGGAGGTAACAAAACTTCTCACCGATTTATGTAAGGCAACGAGGTTGGAGGATTTGAAGATCCTTGAATCGATTAAAGGGGTGGGGCCCAAGACCGCTGTGCCTTTTTTGGCTGAAGTGGGGGAGGTGAAGAATTTTGCCTCTCACAAAAAGCTCATTGCTTTTGCGTGACTGGATCCATCGGTTCATCAATCAGGCAAGTTTGTGGGTGCCAGTAAACTATCCAAACGAGGCAATCGGCATTTAAGGAGAGCCATTTATCTGATGACGGCTTCTGTGGTTTCTCAAAATACTTTCTTTAAGGCCTATTTCCTCAGGAGAAAGAGGGAGGGATTACCTCCTCAGAAAGCCTTGTTTGCTGTTGCTCATAAGCTGATTCGCGTGATCTTTGCAATGCTCTCCCAGCGAACATATTTCAAAGTAAACGAGGCTATATAAAAATAGTTGACTGTAATCCTCAAGAGTAGATTTCCGTGCCATTATGAAGATAACAACTGATAATTAATAATATCCTAAGATAAAAATCAAAGTCATGTTCGACCCTACTGATTTGGCAGGGAATGGAGAAGTGCTATGGCGAACCTAAATGGACACGAAACTGGAAACGGTGGAACAGCCAAGGGAATCCCTAAGGCAACTCACTATTCACTGACCCTATGATTGCATTGGTCAGTCGAAAAACGTCATAAATCTCGTTGCTATGAAATTCCATTTTTCTAAAAACCATTAAATATCAACCTGTTATATGAATTAATTGTTCTTGGCATTAAAATTGCTCATATCAGGGCAATAGAAAAAACTCTGATTCATATTTAGCGATAAAGCCAAACCACGAGTAATCGTGGGACGGAAAGCCATGGATCCCAGATTTATGGGATAGCCAGGTTGCCGAGATCAAATCAAAGGAACCGGGTTACCGTGGCTTCATTCAAAATGGTAATCCGGTTTTTATTTTAAGGAATTGGGATGAGGTCTGAACGATGGCAAAAAGTAAACAATTAATGGTAGGCATACAGCATCTTAGAGCCAATTGGTTTTCATTCAGATTACTATATCTAAGAGCATTGATAAAAGCATTTGGCCTAATCGGCAGACTGGAAAATAAGTTTCTTTATTAAAAGAGGAGGTATACCATGTTCACGAGTGAAGAGCTGATGCAGTGGATAGAACATTTTGGTCGGTGGAACGTACAGGAATTTGTAGCTAGAAGACAAGATATGGGAGATGTGCTCACTTATCTCCGGGCGGAGAGGGTCCTGGAAATGGTCAAGGCCATGCCATTTGTGACTGCAGACACAGTTAGTTTTGAAAAGAGGAGAAGTCTGACCCCTACCACTGAGGGGTCCGAATTATGTGCAGAAAATGGATTGATTCTGAACCTTGTGTGAATCCATGGGTTGGAAGAAATTAAGGCAAGGGTATACTCATATAAAATTTCGACTTAAAAGCAGCCGGATCGGAGGATAGAGAATGGGTGTCTCCTATAAAATACTTATCGTGGATGATAAAGAACAGGTACGCAATTTCCTCGCATCCTTGTTTTCCAAATACGGCCATAGCTGTGAAACGGCAAAAGATGGAATAGAAGCTTTAGAAAAACTCAAGAAGAATTCCTTTGATTCAGCGGTCATAGACATTGTCATGCCTCTTATGGATGGGATTACTCTTACCAAGGAATTGTTAAAATTATATCCTAAGTTTCCCGTCATGATCATGACTGGGCAGGCTGATGAACATTCCGCTTCGTCAGCCATGGCTGCAGGAGCTCGGGAATTCATAAAAAAGCCCTTTTCCATCGACGAAATTATCCTCCGTTTTGATAAAATGATGCGTGACCTTAAAGGAGAGGAGGAGTTGCTGGCTCTTTCCCTCACAGATGAGCTTACGGACCTGTATAATCGGCGGAGATTCTTTATTTTGACAGAACAGTGTTTTAAGGTAGCCGTTCGGAAAAAGAAAAGATGGATGCTCCTTTATATCGATATAGATAACTTAAAATGGATCAACGACCACTGCGGACATAGCGAGGGGGACCAAGCATTAATAGGCCTGGGCAGCATCCTTAAAAAGACCTTTCGGGAGTCGGATGTCATTGCTCGGATGGGAGGAGATGAATTTGCGGTTCTATTAGAGTCCACTGACGGGAGCGATGAGATACTTATGACTCGCTTGTATAAAAACATAAGGGATTATAATGCCAGAGTGCCCCAAGATTATGTGTTATCGATCAGTGTGGGAGCTGCTCAGTTTGATCCTGAATATCCTATTTCGATAGATAAGCTCCTATCTAAGGCGGATACCTTGATGTATGCCCAGAAACGGAGAACGAAGGAAATGCTTCAAGGGAAAAACCAGAGACCATCACCCTCAGATTTCCTATTGGAGCAAGACACGAATTTGCTAATAGAGAAAAAAGAGATATAAGAAAACGATGGAAGGATCATCGAACAACAGAGAGAGAAGAAGATATCCCCGGATTTTTATTGATTTGCCCGCAGGATATCGGGATGGGAATGACTCCTGTTTACGTGGAGCGATTGTTGTGAATGCAAGTGAGGGAGGCTTTCTCATCGAAACAGTCAGAGACATCCCTGTCGGTACGGCATTAAATGTCACTGTCCTGTTCCCAAAGGGGTTTGAATTGACTAACTTCAAAGTGGTGGCGGAGATTGTGTGGAAGAAACCTTATTCGAAAGAAGATTTGAAAGGGAACCATTACTGGAAAGGATACCAGTATGGATTAGAGTTTATTCAGATGTTTGGTGAGGATCGTTGGAAACTGGATCTTCTTCTCAGTGACCGATACAATTTGGAAGAGATGGCCACAATTAATGAAGTCCACACTGATAAGGAGGCGGAGTTTTAAGCAAAGTAAAGGAGGTAACTCCATAGCATTTAAGTATTAAGTAGCAAAAGGTTTAAAATAATTAATTTGGACTGGGGCGGGACGAGCAAGATGATGACTTATAAAGTTCTCTATAAAAATGGATGGAGCACCCCCTCATGGCAGAAAAAATGAGAATGGAAGCTTCCAAATATACAATTCTTGTGGTGGATGATGAAGAGCGATTAAGAAACTTAATCGTTACTTTCCTATCCAATCTAGGACATTCATGCGTCACAGCAATTGATGGAGTTGATGCTCTGGAT
>JBAVGF010000378.1:0-21530 GCA_049684675.1 Thermodesulfobacteriota bacterium
GAATTACATCTATGTTGACGGACTAAAAGCCGTAAAACCGGAAGCGGTGAAGATCATCCGATAAAGCAGGGGGACCCATGAGAATCAGAACCCAATTCATCATAACCATGCTCCTGTTCGGCATTATACTGGTCGTTCTTGCGGCGTCGGCGATAGTGACAAACCAGCGAGCAGCGAAGGCCGGCGAACAGGAAAAGATTGCCAGCAATATCGCTCAAGGGGCAAGCGATCTGAGCTACCTGTCCAATGATTACCTGATTTACCGCGAAAGCCAGCAACTCAGCCGATGGCAATCCAGGTTTGCCTCGTTTTCCAACCAGGTGGCCGGCCTCAATGTGGACAAGCCGGAGCAACAGGCTCTTGTCCGCAGTATAAAGGCAAATGAGCAGCGATTGAAACAGGTATTCGACAGTGTGGCATCTGCTGTTGGAGGCCCGTCTCAGAACCGGAGCACAGCTCTTGAGTTGGCATTTCTGCAGGTCTCATGGAGCCGGATGGCGGTTCAAAGCCAGGGGCTGGTCTCCGATGCTTCACGTTTATCACAGCTATTACATCAACAGATGGACCAGCTAACAGAAACAAGAACCAAGCTTATGTATGTCATGGTGGGTTTGTTTGGCGCATTTCTCTTAGCCAGCTATATGCTGACATACCGTCGCATCCTGAAATCGATAATGACACTCCAGGCCCGGGCCGCCGTCATCGGCTCCGGCAATCTTGATTTTGTGATCGAAGAAAAGAGGAATGACGAAATCGGCGATTTGTCACGCGCCTTCAATCAGATGACCATTAACCTTAAGGCCGTCACTGCCTCCAAAGCGGACCTGGAGAGGGAGGTTACCCAGCGCAAGCAGGCGGAAGAAGATCTGCGCCAGCAGCGCGAGTGGCTACGCGTAACGCTCAGCAGCATCGGCGATGCGGTGATAGCCAGCGACACCATCGGCCGGATCACCTTCCTCAATTCCGTCGCCGTAACACTCACTGGCTGGCAATCCGAAGAGGCCCTGGGCCAACCCATCCAGAGCGTTTTCAGGATCATCAACGAAAAGACCCGCGAGCCGGCCGAGGACCTGGTAGCGCGAGTTCTGAATGAAAAACGCGTAGTCGCTCTGGCCAACGATACCGCGCTGGTCACCCACGAAGGGCGCGCAATTCCAATAGAGGACAGCGCGGCGCCGATCTTTGATGCCGCCGGCAACGTCATCGGCGTAGTGCTGGTGTTTCATGATGTGACCGCAAAGCGGCGCGCCCAGATGGAGCTGCGTGAGGCGCACGGACGGGCGACGTGGTTAGCGCGTTTTCCAGAAGAAAACCCCAGCCCGGTGCTGCGGGCATCGGCCGAGGGCAGTGCTCTCTACTGCAATCCGGCTTCCGTGGAGGTGAACGGGTGGGCGTGCCGGATCGGCCAACCTCTGCCACATCCGCTCCTGCCACTGGTAGAACAGGCCATGACGGAAAAGTACGAGGTTGAGCAGGACGTGGAACTTGGCGAAAGGTTTTATTCTGTTTCGGTCACGCCGTTCCCCGGAGAAGGCTACACCAATGTGTATGGACGCGACATCACCGAGCGCAAGAAGGCCGAGGAAGCGCTGCGCGAGCGCACTTTGCAACTTCAGCAACTGACCGACACACTGGAGCAGCAGGTACAGGAGCGGACAGAGGAACTAGCGGAGGCGAATGAAGCGCTACGGCAACTATCCATAAAAGTCCTCTCAGCCCAAGAGGAGGAGAGAAAGAGAATTGCCGGCGAGATTCACGATACCCTCGGGGCTTGCCTGAGCGCAATTAAGTTCAAGGTGGAAAGCGTTCTCCAGGGGATCACAAAGACCCCAAATGCTACGATCGAATCTTTGGGAACCATTGTCCCTGTGATTCAAGAAGGCGTCGAGGAATGTCGAAGAATACAGATGGATTTACGGCCATCGATGCTGGATGACCTGGGTCTCTTGCCCACTCTCTCGTGGTTCTGCAGAAGGTTTCAGACGATTTATTCGGGGATTCGCGTAGACCAGGTGGTGACGATCGAGGAAAGTGAGGTGCCCGTTTCTTTGAAGATCGTCGCTTTCAGGGTCACACAGGAGGCAATGAACAATGTTGCCAAACACAGTAAGGCAAATACTGTACGCCTGTGCCTGCGGAAAATTGATGGGAGGATGGAAATTACGGTTGAAGATAATGGCCAGGGCTTCGACCTGGAGAAGGTGCTTGGACCGGGAAGCGCGAGCCGGGGATTGGGGCTTACAAACATGAGGGAACGGGCAGAGCTTTCAGGTGGTTTTTTCGAGATGGAATCCACCCAGGGGAAAGGAACGGTTATTCGTGTGTGGTGGCCATTGCCTACAAAATAGCATGGCGCAGAGGGCCTGGAGGAGGGAAAACGTTGAGAGTATTGATCGTTGAGGACGATGCTATGTTCCGGGAAGCATTCAAGAGGGATCTGTGTGAACATTTTCCATCCGTGGTTATTGAGGAGGCAACAAACGGTGATGAAGCTTTGCAAAAAATCAGGGCGATTCTCCCTCATCTTATTTTTTGTGGATATCCGTCGGCCTGGAATGAATGGCCTCCGGCTCACCCGAAAGATAAAAAAAGACTCCCCGGGTATCACCATCGCTGTTCTGACAAGTTATGATTTGCCAGAATACCGGGAAGCGGCTGTTGAATCGGGGGCGGACCGCTTTTTTGTCAAAAGCTCCTTCAAATGGGATGAGGTTGAGGCGCTTGTTAAATCCATTTCGCCGGGCGTGGCTTAGACCTTATTCTCATGGGAGACAGTTACTGGCTTGCTCAGAGTGAAGACTTGGAACATCGAGTAAGTCTCGACCAGAATCTGATCTTTTCTACAACTTCTTAGTGGGTTGATCAATCTCCTTTGAGAACCTTGGCCGGATTCTCCATAAAAGTCTTATAAATCCGGTAGTATTCCGTATCTTCATACTGGATCGTTTTCATCGGAGCGTGATCAAAGCTGTAAATCACAGATCCGGGGCAGGCTAAGAGAATCGGAGAGTGCGTGGCTACGATAAATTGGGCATGCCCCAGAGAGCCCATCTCCTGAAGAAGTTTCAGAAGCTCCAACTGGCTCCTGGGCGAGAGGGCAGTTTCTGGCTCGTCCAGGAGATAGAGTCCTTTGATCTTGTAACGAGATTTAAAAAAGGACATGATCGACTGTCCGTGAGACTGGGCGATTAAAGATTTTCCTCCAAAATAATCGATCTGTCCGGGATTATCCGCTTCCCATTCATCTACCAATTGAGCGAAGTTACGAAAAATCTGTGATGAAAAAAAGGAGCCCGGAACAATATCCTCCCTCCATTCCACCTCTATGTATAGAAAAAATGTTTCTTCATAAGGATTGATCACAGAACGGGTTCTCTCAATTCCACTCCAGATGTGGATATGGCACCTTCGGGCCAGAGCTTCTAACAGGGTGGTTTTGCCTGATCCGTTTTCCCCGACAAAAAAGGTGACGGGTGAAGAAAATGTGATGCTTCGAGTCTTCTGGAGCACGTCAATGTTGAAGGGATAATGGTTCCTGGTTGGATATTGCTCGGGTAACAACCTCACTTCCTTTAAATGTAACAACAGATTGCCTCCTTAATGACGCATGAACCTGCCACATCTCAGACTGCTTTTCAATATAACCTGCAAATTTCTATCCACCCCACAACATTCATTTAACTTCCGACGCCTCTATTTCGTTATAATAATTGCGCTGGGCCCATCTCCTGACCTTTCGATAGTGGCCCGTTACTTGGACCTTTTGCCCTGGCTGGAGTTTAAGGCTTCCCCAGATGAAGACATTGATACGACCCCCAGATTCACCAACGAGTATAAATGTCGTATAGTCGTCTTTAACATTGGCTGTTTTAAATTTTAGATTCGAAACAGTGCCCTTGACCGTGACCTGCTTCCCGTCGTAGGAATCCTTCTTGATAATAATCTTTTCAGCCGTCGTTTCCATGGCGGCTGAAATTGAAACCCCACTAAGAACGATCGTTAAAGCCAAAACCATGCCGAACAATAATTTTGATGTGCACTGTTTCATTGGACATTCCTCCCATCCTGGTAGAATAGATCGATCTTTCGGCTCCTTTACTTTTTACGATTTTTCTTGTTCCCACCCCCTGGCCCTTTCAACAGCCATCTTCCACTTCCGGTAGAGAGATTCTCTCTGTTTGGAACTCATCCGAGGAACAAACTTCCTCTTTACGCTGTAATTGGAGGCGATTTGCTGTTGATCCTCCCAAAACCCTACGGCTAAACCGGCGAGGTAGGCGGCGCCCAGGGCGGTTGTCTCCGTTGTCTCCTGGATGACTACCGGCACCCCGAGAAGGTCTGCCTGAAATTGCATCAAAAACTCATTGGCAGCCGCTCCCCCATCGACCCGCAATTCCTTCAGCCTCATTCCGGAGTCCTCCTCCATACATTCCAGAACATCCCTCGTCTGATAGGCAATCGACTCTAAGGCGGCCCGGGCAATATGTGCCGGCGTCGTTCCCCGGGTAATCCCCAAAATGGCTCCTCGCGCATACATATCCCAGTAGGGTGCCCCCAAGCCGACGAAGGCCGGGACGAAATAGACTCCGTCATTCGACTGGAGGCTGCTGGCTAACCTTTCACTTTCAGAAGCCTGCTGAATCATCCGCAACCCGTCCCGGAGCCATTGGACCACAGCCCCGCCAATAAAGACGCTGCCTTCTAAGGCATATTCAATTTTCCGGCCGATTCCCCAGGCAATCGTCGTCAGAAGGTTTTTCCTGGAAAGCACCGGCTTCCCCCCTATATTCATCAACAAAAAACATCCTGTTCCATAGGTGTTCTTGGACAGGCCCTTGCGGAAGCAGGTTTGGCCGAAAAGAGCTCCTTGTTGATCTCCCACGATTCCCGCAACGGGGATCTCCATACCCAAGAAGGCTCCGGGAGACGTGCTTCCGTAGATTTCACTGGAAGCTTTGACAGCCGGTAGGATTTGTTCGGGAATATCTAAATATTCTAAAATCTCCTCATCCCACGAAAGATTATGAATATTGTAAAGCATCGTACGGGAAGCGTTAGAATAATCCGTGATATGGAGCTTTTTCCCTGTTAAATTGTACAACAGCCAGCTATCCACCGTACCAAAGGCCAATTCCCCTCTTTCCGCCGCCCGGCGGATCGTTTTCTGTTGGCCCAGAATCCACTGGACCTTGGTGGCTGAAAAATAGGCGTCGATCACCAATCCAGTTTTCTTGCGAATCTTTTGGGCAAATTTCGTCTTCTTGATTTTGGAACAAGCCGGGGCGGTCCTGCGGCACTGCCACACGATCGCATTATACACGGGCCGGCCGCTCTCCCTATCCCAAATTAAAGTGGTCTCCCTTTGGTTGGTGACCCCGATGGCGGCGATTTGTTGGGGTGAAAGGTTGGCGGAACCAAGGGCCTGACGGGCAGCTTCCGTTTGCGTGTTCCATATTTCCATAGGGTCATGCTCTACCCATCCAGGCTGGGGAAAGATCTGTCTGAACTCCTTGGCGGCTATGCTAATAATCTTCCCCTGGTGGTCGAAAATCACCGCTCGGGAACTCGTGGTCCCCTGATCCAGGGCCATGATATATTTTCTTTCCATGATAGGTCCTCTCAGAGACAGGAGTTGTTCCTACCGGAAAATCAAGGCTGAATAGGAAACACAATCAACGGTAAGCGGGAGTCTTATTCGTCTTGAACTCGATTCCGATCTCCCTCGGTTAGCATGCCCGATAACCTTCTCACATATACAAGGCAGCATCTGGTTAGAATATCAGACATGAGAGACCTCCTGAGCTGCTTGGAGTAGCATGAAACAGCTCAGGAGGTCTGGTTTGGTGAAAATCTTTAGAATTTGAAGTGGATCGCCTGACCTGCCACAATGATCCAGGTAATCAGCATGGTATTGAGAAAGGCGCCCACATAGATGTGTCCTGTTTTCCGATAGAAATAGGTTGTCACCCACCCTACAATAGCAAATATGGGGATATACTGGAACATGACGATACCAAATAAAGCTGCAGAACGATGTGTAAATCCCAGTGTCCCACCCGCAAAAAACGGGATATAGTGGTAGGCCAGAAAAATAAAATATCCGAGGATCAACAGGATTATATTGATGATCGTTTCTTTTCCCATGCCCATGGCCGCATCAGGTTTTCCAGGTCGCATCTGTCCGTGCAATACAATCCCCAGTATAATAAAATAGAAGAGAAAGGGGATGACATAACCCAGCATGATGCCGAAATGAAGAGCATCGAGCGGCTTGATGGCAAAGACCCAAAAACGGTAGTCCGTCTGAAACAACCAGGTCGAGATGGCCAGAGTGAGATGGGCAACGAAGACGATAATAAAGGCCAGCAGGAATGATCTACCAATTTTACCCCATTTGAAGCCTTCCTTCCAGGTCAGACCGAAATTGACCGAGGTGGCTCCTGATTTCTTTTTGGTCAGGAAATACCACACCAAGAAGAGAATCAGGGAAACGATGGCCACGCCAAATGCCCAAAACATAATGACAGTTGTAATTTGCTCCGGCCATATGAAGGAGGGTCTGGCTATCCCTTTGCTGTTCCAATGATAGTGCCAGGCCCATAAATAGATCACGAGTGGAAGGAGCACCATGATCACCGCACCGATCCACCATCCTCCTCCGGACATGGATTTTTTTGGGGCCGGTTCCTCCTGAAGCCCTTTAAAGTAATTGGTCTTAAGCAGGTATCCTCCCAGGGCAATGAGAAGGATGACCATCCCTACCATGGCTACCAAATTAAAAATCTCTTTCCAGTACCAGGTCTGGTTCGATGGGGGCAGGTTGTTCCCCCCTTTCAAGGTCATTTGAAACCATTCAATGGCATTTCCAATGCCCGCTTTGGAGAGATGAACTCGGGCGTGGGTCATGGAAGGTTGATACAGCTTACGGGCTGTGCCTTCTTCAATGGACCCGTATAGCTTTCCAACCGCCACATCTTCCGTGGTACCGAAAACCTTTTTCAATTTGTCGGATTTGACAATATTCCTGGGAACCGGGGATAACCACATTAAAGCTGAAAACTCGTCATATTTCGCGAAGATAAGGCCCATATTCCGGGGATAAGTCGGGGTGCCATCCGGACAGCCATAAGTTCCGGTAGAACTTTCTGCAAAAACACAAGACTTGTAAGCGTCCTTCATCATGGCCGCAGCAATGCCTATGGCCCAACCCCCCATGGAGTGTCCTTCCAGCCCGATGTTGTCAAGGTCGACCATATCCAGTGACCGTAGATATTTCAGCCCATCTATGCCGCCAAAACCATTGGCAAAGGCCGGAGGATCGGAATAGCCATGGCCTGTTTGATCTAGGGCCAGGACAACATATCCTCGACGAGCAAATTCAATAGCAAAGCCATCCTGCGTCTCACGAGAATTGATATAGCCATGGACGGCTAAGATGCCCGGAGCCTTATTTTTTGCATCTACTCCTTTGGGTATATAGAGTAAGCCGCTCATCATGATACCGTTGGAACCCATAAAGCGGACATCCCGAATGGCGATCTTTCCCCCGTCGGTTTGCGTCCGATACGCCACGAAACCACCGACCAAAATGAGCAAAAGAGCCAAAACCAACATCCAATGCGCCTTTCCTGCAGACGAACTGAAATGATTCATGTTTTCCTCCTTTCCCGTTGACTCTTAGTAAGAAACCAACGGCGAATAGGCATGCCCCCCATTCGCGTCAAGCAACTCAATACTCACCTCCTCCTTCTTTCATAGATTTCTCTTCTTCCCGGTTTCACGGAAATAAACCAAAAATCTAACTTTCCGCCATAATAACAAGACGGTTTAGGTTGTCAAGCAGATTTTCTTCCCCTATTTTAACTTGACGAGACTCACCCGTTTTCATATGCTTGAAAATGGAGCAGGTGTGTTTGAACTAAGGCTCCGGAAGGGGAACCTCAAGAGATGCCGTACGATTTAGTGCACCAGACGAAAAGACAGATTTCAGACGGAAAGCATTATCCCTTGGGCGCTATCTTATGCGAAGAGGGCGTTAATTTTGCGATCTATTCACAATATGCCAGTGAGGTCTATCTTCTCTTATTTGATAGGCCGGACGGAGACCCCACAGATATCATTAGACTCGAAAATCGTACGAAGTATATATGGTATGCATTTGTCCACGGGTTAAAGGCAGGTCAGCTTTACGGATACAAGACCAAGGGGGAGTTCAATCCCGCCCAGGGTCTTCGGTTCA
Organism: Thermodesulfobacteriota bacterium; assembly: GCA_049684675.1. Lineage (GTDB taxonomy): Bacteria > Desulfobacterota > BSN033 > BSN033 > UBA1163 > UBA1163. The sequence goes on from JBAVGF010000378.1 coordinate 8,240, forward strand.
ATGACAGCAAGCTTTTGATCGACCCTTATGCCAAGGCGCTTACAGGAAAGTCCAAAAATAAGGATAACCTTCTTCTTGCCTATGATCCGAACTCCCCCGTAAGAGATCTTTCGAACGATGGTCGTGACAATACTTTTATCGTCCCCAAGTCCATCGTGGTGGATGATCATTTCGACTGGAAGGGAGATGCACCTCCGGATATTCCTCTCCAAGAACTGATTATTTATGAAGTGCATTTGAAAGGGTTTACCGCCCATCGGTCGTCGGGCGTCAAACGCCCGGGAACCTATCCCGGCTTTATCGAGAAGATCCCTTACCTGAAAGAGCTGGGAATCAATGCGGTCGAGTTCCTCCCCCTGCATGAATTCTACGTTGAGGATTTTCTCACAAATAAAGGTCTCACCAATTACTGGGGATATAACACCATCGGTTTTTTTGCACCCGAATCCTCCTACAGCACAAAAGGATCCCCCGGCTGTCAGGTGAAGGAATTTAAGACCCTGGTGCGAGAGCTTCATCAAGCAGGCATCGAGATCCTCCTGGACGTGGTATACAACCACACGGGCGAAGGAAATGAGCTGGGACCGACCGTCTGTTTCAAGGGCATCGATAATCCGACTTACTACCTCTTATCAGGGACTCCTACGGAGCCTTATCGTTATTACATGAATTACTGCGGATGCGGAAACAGCCTTAATCTTGCAAATCCCCATGTCATTCGATTTGTCATGGATTCCCTTCGTTATTGGGTTGAAGTCATGCATGTGGATGGTTTCCGGTTCGACCTTGCCTCCGTCTTAGGCCGCGAGAATGGCCTCTTTCAGAAATCCGCTTCCTTCTTCGATGCGATCGCGCAGGACCCTGTTTTAAACAGGGTCAAGTTAATTGCTGAACCCTGGGACATCGGAACCTATCAGGTGGGGAACTTCCCTTTGGACTGGTCTGAATGGAACGGCAGATTTAGGGACACGATCCGGAAATTCGGCAAAGGGGACGGAGGACAGGTAAGGGACCTCGGGTGGAGATTAACAGGGTCTGCCGACCTGTACGGAGATGACGGAAGGTCTCCCTATAACAGCATCAACTTGGTCACCTGTCACGACGGCTTCACACTCCATGATCTTGTTTCCTATGATCAGAAACATAACGAGGCAAACCTTGAAGATAACCGCGACGGTTCCGATGATAATAATTCATGGAATGGCGGTGTCGAAGGAGAGACCGGCGATATCCGTGTCATCCGCCTGAGAAAACAGCTCATCAAGAACTATTTCTGTTATCTCCTTTTTTCATGCGGCACGCCGATGATCCTCGGCGGCGATGAATTCATGAGGACACAGAGGGGAAATAACAATGCCTACTGCCAGGACAACGAGATCAGTTGGTTTCAGTGGGAGCAGGTTAAAACAAACTCTGATATCCTCGACTTTTTCAAGAAAGCGATCGCTTTTGTGAGGCGTTATACCATCCTTCAGAGGAGAAAATTCTTTTTCGGAGAGGATCTCGACGCCGACCACATCCCTGACTTCAACTGGTTTGGAAAAGATATCGGAAAACCTCCCTGGGATGACCCGGAACTGCGCACTCTATGCTTTCAGCTCGATGGAGGCGGGGAGAAATCGGAGCAGGGGCATTATCACCTCTTTTTTATCCTGAATGCCGATCCCAATTTACAATCCATCAGGCTTCCTCAACTTACAAACGGGAAACAATGGTATCGAGTCATTGACACAAGTCTCAAGAGCGGGGAAGACTTTCTTGATCTCGGCAGGGAGATAAGAATCGATCCCGCCGATCATTACTTCGCCAATCCAAGAAGCACGGTCGTACTCATCGGAAAATGAAGCCTCTCGGCATCGATTATGGGATTTGATAAGAAAAGAACACGCAGGATCGTCTTTCGCGTCCTGATCATCATTCTCATCCTTCTTGTTGCAGTCGCCTATCTCCGCTATCTCAATCTAAAGAAAAAATTCATTTCAGCCGCATCGGAAAGGGCGACCTCGCTGATCGGACAGAGGGTTCATATTAAAGACCTCTCGGTCAGCTCCTCAGCCAGCATCAATCTTTATGGCGTTACCGTCGAAAATCCGGAAGGGTTCCTTCCCGGAAACCTCCTCCAGATAAAAAGCGTTCGCATGACCATGCGGCTTACCGGGCTTCTAAAAGGGAAATTCTCTTTCAGAAGTATTATTCTCCATTCTCCTGAACTCACACTGATGAAAGACGAGAGGGGGAAATGGAACCTCTCGGAGGCGTTGGGCCGGTTTCTGTCTGAAAAATCTAAGGCTGAATACGAATACGAGGTGGACGAATTCAGAATCGACTCGGGCATCTTCGATTTTAATAAAGATGAAAGATATAGGAACGACCGGATCAACCTTCTTCTGAAAAACCTCTCTTCCAATCCAGGCATCAAGACCGACCTAAAGGGCACCTTCGTCTATGCGGGGAACAAGATAGAGATGAATGGATGGACGTATCTCAAGGACATGCCGAAGCGAGTCAATGTTTCTATTTCGTCAAAAGATTTCACTCTCCGTCCGTTTATCAAATCGCTTCCAGAGAAACGGATGAGTATAGACTTGCATGTAGAAGGCGACTTAGAGAAGGGCTTTCACATTAAATCGGACATCAGGACAAAGACAGCTGGATTTCCCCTGCTTGCGAAAGACTTACAGGGTATCCGCTTAACAACCGATGCCATATTCAACGTTCGTGATGATTCCCTTGCCATTCACAATGCGTCCCTTTACGCCAACGGCTTTTCTGTCGCGTTATTAAAGGGTTTGTTGTCAGACTTGAAGAAAAAGCCCTCTTACCGCATCGAGGTCCGGATCGATAGGCTAGACCTTTCTCGACTCCATTTTGCAAAAGATCTCAAGGTCGACGGGATACTGACCTCAAACAACTTACGTGTCACGGGTAACTTTGAATCAAAGGGACCGAAGGTTTCTGGGGGTTTTGAATGGAGAGACGGCGGGATTGAATCACGCGATCTCATCATGAAAAATGTAACCGCCGATGCTATGTTCTCGTCAGACAAAGAGATATCGGTCAGGGGGCAAGCCTCGGCGAGTGTCCTTAAGGCAGGGAGAGACGTCTTTGAAAAGCCTGTTGATGCAAGGCTGTCTGCATTCCTACGGACTATCCAAGAGCGTCTGGTCGTAACGTCTCTCATCAATCTTTCCCCGCTTGAAATGAAGTTTAGAGGCGGGGAGACCATCCATGTTGACAGCAGTAAGGTCGCCCTGGACGTCACCATTGAAGGCGGGACCTTCTCAGGCAAAAACTCGCTCGATATAAAGTCCATTAGGTATGCCGATCGCATCATCTCCGGCTTTAAGAGCATCTCCCAGATCGATTACCGTAACAATGATCTCAGCGTCAAAAATCTCACGATCGAAACAAAGAATGTAAGATTGTCCGCGAATCAGGTGAGGATAAGCCTGCCTGGAGACAAGACCGGGTATACTCTCGACATAAGGGGGATGAACGCGGGTTACCGGGACGGGGAGGCTCTTCTCAGGGAGTCCGATCTTTATCTGGTCTTAAGCCAAGCCCAAAAAGCAATCTCAGCGGATCTTCGTTTCACAGCCGGAACCCTCTTGTTCAAAGGGATAGCCGCCAGGAATGTATCGGCCACCAGTAAGTTTGATGAGAAGAATTTCTATGTCGATATCTCTCGAGCCGACGTCTCCGGTGGCGGGATAAGGCTGACGGCAAACGGGAGGACGTCAGAAGGCCCTTTCCCGATAAGAATGAACGTCGTCGCAGAAAATATCGACTTTAAAAGCCTATCGGAGTCAGTCCTAAAATTACTCAATCTCCGTTACCGTGTGTCAGGAGATATTAGGAGAGCAACTTTCGAGGGGACTATAAATTCTCGAGAATCCCTGGACGGACATGCCCTCTTAGAGGCAAGAAACATCTCTGTCTTGAATCCGAGTACCGGCCGAAATATCGTAAAGGATGCCTCCTTCGACTCGGAGATGAACTTTAACGGAAAGGACCTTCTCTTTAAAGCCGAAGCATCTGTCGGAACCCTGTCTTCTCAGCTCTCGGCCACGTTAACGGAGTTCATGGGAAAAGAGAGGCATCTTAAGGCGAAGGGAACCCTTCCCGATGTTAAGTTAACCGATATTAGAAATTCTTTCTGGGATATCTTCCCGGACAGCCTCCTTTACGCCAAGCTCGACGGCTCTATCTCCTCCGACCTATCCATCGATTACAGCAGGGACGGATTGGAGGTTAAGGGAAATTTAATTGTGAGAAAGGGCATCCTAGGAGGAGAGAACGGCGAGTACACGTTAGGGCCCATCAATGGCACCATTCCTATAAGATATGGTAAGGTTGGAGAGAAGAAAGAAACGTTGAGTCTACCTCCTTTCCAAAAATCCCAATTTGACAGTCTACAAAAATATTATATGCAGGAGGTCGGGGAACAGGGTTCTTACAGGGTGACGATCGGCTCTTTGACGTATGGCTTCCAGTTCTTTGACAGCATTGAACTTCTGATTAAACATGACAGCCCTTTATTAAACGTCGAGCGTTTCGGTGCTATTATATTTGAAGGAAGGCTGAGTGGTTCCGCCATCATCGACATTTCGGACGGACTCAATTACAGGGTAGGTTTTTTGGTAAAGGGGCTCAGCCTGAAAAAACTTTGCGATAGCATTAAACCCCTTAAGGGATTTATTTCAGGAAAGGTTGACGGGATCGGGACGTTCAAAGGCTCAGGGGTGGGGATCTCTGCGTTGATCGGTAAGGCTGATTTCTGGACATACCCCACCAAAAATGAAAGGACCGTGATCAGCAAGGAATTTTTGCAGAAGATCGGTGGGGCTTCTATGAAGTTTTATCTCCGGGATCGACCCTTCGACAAGGGAATATTGACTCTTTACCTTCAAAATGGAGATCTCATCTTCGAAGAGCTCGAACTATCGAATAGGAACTTTCTCGGCATGACAGATCTCTCGATGAAAGTGGCTCCTTTTAATAACAGGATCGGTCTTGACGATCTCTTGTGGACCATTACCGAGGCAGCCGAAAGGGCGAAGAAAAAAGAGTGAAAAAGGAGGAAGTGGCCATGAAGAAAAAAGTGATCTGGTGGGTGGAAATACTGTTTGTCATTTTGGTGTCATGTGCGGTTATTACAGTCAACGTTTACTTTCCTGAGAAAGATGTGAAGGAAGCCTATAAGACCCTGGAGAAAGAATTGACGACCCCTGGTAAGCCGGAACAGGAGCAGGAACCGAAAACCAAGCCAGAGGGGAAGGACGAAAGTTCCATAAGGCTTGAAGTGGTTACCTCTGCCAATGCCCAGGAGGCAGGACTTGCAGATAAGATCACCCAGATTATCAGGAAAATGCCCGATGTCGTAAGTGCTTACAGAGAAATAGGCGCGCGGCTACCACAGATTGACAAACTTCGAGACAGCGGGGTCGTCGGAGAGGGGAATAACGGAATGCTGGTTGTTCGAGACGAAAAATTATTGACCCCTGACAGCAGAAACCTAATAAACATGCATAATGAAAATAGGAAGACTATCATGAATGGCATGGCAAGGGCAATCATAAGGATAAACAGAGTGCCTGAAAACGAACAAAATCTTCGGCAGGTCTTGCCCCAGGCTGTTGAGCAATTTGCGGCGGTCAGAAGGGATTCAGCCAAAAAGGGCTGGTGGATTCAGGATCAGTACGGAAACTGGACCAGAAAATAAATTGGCAGTAGCAGGAAAGGGTTACACCATTATCGTCAAAGAGGCATTTTTAGCCGGGAGGGCCAACTTGAGCGGTAACCCTTTCTCACTGTTCTTCATATCATGATTTAAGACCCGGTGTCTCTTTGTCTTGCTGAAGCCATTTTTTTTTCAGCGAAACAGCTAAATCTGGTTTATCTGTGATGATGGCGTAAACCCTTCTGTCATTCAGCAATTTCCAAATCATTTCTTCATCGTTTACTGTCCAAACGAAGACGGGTTTGCGACTTCTTCGGGCCCTTTCCAAGAAACCAGACCTTAACAATTTGAAATGGGCCACCAGGAAATCCGCCTGGGCTTTTTTACACCTTTTCATGGGGAAAAACTCCGAAATTCTTGTCCAAGGGGGTGCTTTTGATTTTCCTAATAGTAAACCGACTTGAATACCCGGGTAATTGTCTTTGATGATCTTTAATGTGGGTTCATGAAACGAAGTGATAACAAATTGATCCTCTTTAAAAAAGCCGGATAATAATTCTACAATCTCTTTTTCATAGCCTTCTTCCTTTAATTCGACATCAAGTTTTATCCTCCCCCTCGACCATTTTAAAACCTCTTCGACCGTAGGAATGTCAAATCCCCGATTCCTCGCAATTTGTCCTATCTCTTCATAGCCCAAATGGTTGACGGGCTTGTCTTGAATCAATCCATCATGGTAAACAATGAGAACATGATCTTTCGTTCTCCTTACATCAAACTCGATCATATCCGCTCCCAGAGCAACGGCTTTTTCAAACGATTCGATCGTATTCTCCTTTGCATAGCCCGGGGCCCCACGGTGAGCAACGATTAATTTTTCTGTCGTATCGACCTCCTTTTTATTCAACCCCGTATTCAAGAAATGCCTCTTCGAAGAATAAAAAAAGACGGTTCTATTTACTTTCCGCGTAAGGCTCTGGAAAATAGAACCGTCTCTCTTTCTCCGTCCCTATTCTTCTATTTCTGCTTGCTTTTGATCGCGGCCAGAACCCTTTCCGGGGTCAAGGGAATACGCCGTACGCGTGCTCCCGTGGCGCTAAAGACTGCGTTTGCAACGGCGGGGGCGGTAGGAGTTACACCAGGCTCACCAACCCCCCCGATTTTTTCGTTGCTTTTCACGATATGGACTTCAATTGGAGGAATTTCACTCATCCTAATTATTTTATAATCATCAAAGTTAGCTGATTTTACTCCACCATCGGCAAACTCGACCTGCTCTTTCAATGTGGTGCTTAAACCTTCGACCACAGATCCTTCGATCTGTGCCACGACTGCATCGGGAATCACTGCGGTGCCGCAGTCAATCGCTGCAACGATCCGATCAACTTTAATCGTTCCATCCTTTTCATTGACGGAGACATCCGCTACCTGGGCGACATAGGAGCCAAAACAGGAATGCTGAGCAATTCCTCGGCCCTTTCCTTTTGGTATTGGTTTCCCCCAGCCCGCCTTTTCAGCCGCGGTTTGCAAGACTCGCCGAGCACGCATATTGTTACTCAGAAGATGCATACGGAACTCTACTGGATCTTTGCCTGCCGCATGGGCCATCTCGTCCATGAAACATTCCATCACGAAGGCATTTGGGGCATTTTGGACAGAGCGCCAAGGAGCAACAGGGATGGGCAGATCGGACAGGTACTGTTCAACATAGAAATTCGGAAGTTCGTAAACCGTATGACTATATACCGGTGGTATTGGAGCATCAACGATTCCCCATAGGCTAAAGAAATCGACTCCATCTTTTATCCATTCTGGGTTTAAAAATTTCAGGATGGAAGAACAGGCCACCTTATGAGACCAGGCGATGAGACGGCCCTGACTGTCAAGGCCGGCCTCAATTCTCTGGCACGTTGCAGCGCGATAAAAATCATACTTTATATCCTCTTCCCTTGACCAGACCACCTTCACTGGCTTTCCAACAGCCTTCGAGGCGATAACTGCTTCTATAACAAAATCCGGAAACGCGCCGCGTCTGCCGAGCCCGCACCCGAGAAAGGTGGTATGGATATGGATTTTATCCATGGGTAACCCGGAGATCTGTGAAGCGAAGATCTGGCCAAGTATCTGAGCCTGTGTTGGGGCCCATATGTCGCACCGGTCCTTTTGCACGTGGGCCGTGCAATTCATCGGTTCCATGGTCGCATGGGCAACAAAGGGGAGGAAATAGATTGCTTCAACCTTCTTTGATGCCCCACTCAGGGCCTTCTTGACGTCCCCTACGTTTTTGGCGATAGCACCTTGTTTGTTAAGACCTTCCATAAAATGTTTCTCAATGGAATCAGTGTTCATACTAGGATGGGTTCCCTGATCCCACTTCACCTGAAGAGCATCCCGACCTTTCCGTGCCGCGTAGAGCGATTCGGCGCAAACGAAAATGCCCTGAGGGGTCGGGAATGTTGTGCGTACACCTTTGACCCCTTCTGCTGCCTTCTGGTCATAGGATATAGGTTTTGCGCCGTAAGCCGGTGGACGCGCTATAACGGCATAGAGCATATCCGGAACGGTAACATCAAGGCCAAAAATAGCTGTACCCGCAACCTTCTCCGGTATATCCACCCGGGGCATGGGCTTACCGATATACCTAAACTCGCTCTCATTCTTGAGAGGAGGTTCCTTCGGAATCTCAAGTTTTGCTGCCTTCAAGCATAGCTGGCCATAGGTAAGGCTATGATTACTCTTCTTATGCTTTACTGTCCCATTAAAGGCCGTACACTCCTCCTCTGGCACCTTCCAGGTCCGAGCAGCAGCCTTGACAAGCATCACTCTGCCAGCAGCCCCAGCTTTTCGCAAAGGCTCATAGAATCCTCTCACGCTTGCGCTCCCAACAGTAATTTGGTCATCAAAAACAGGGTTTTTAAATGCTACACTTGCCGGGCCCTGTTGTATCCGGACCTGTTTCCAGTCTGCCTCCAATTCATCCGCAATGATCACCGGTAGGCCAGTGCGTGATCCTTGACCCATCTCAGAAATGCCCAAGGTAATCGTGATCTTATTGTCCGGTGTTATCTCAAACCAGACATTAGGCTTGAAGGAACCTTCTTTCTGAGCGGAGGCGTTTATGACATCGTAACCGAAAGGTGTTGCCGAGACTGCGATGGTCAGGCCTGTTATCTTCAAAAATGAGCGACGTGAGATAGGTTTATTCATCATGGCTCAACCCTCCTTTCTCATAAACTCTAAAGCGGCCTTTATGCCGCGTTTAATACGGGGATGGGTCCCACATCGGCAGATGACGTCATCCATGGCGTTGATGACCTGGTCTGCACTGGGTTTGGGCTTTGATGAGATAAGGGCAGCCACCTGCATCATGATCCCAGGCTGACAGTAACCGCACTGGACAACCTGTTCCTTGATCCATGCCCTCTTTACCGGATGATTTTCAGGAAGCCCTTCGATGGTGGTAATCTTCTTGCCCTGGGCTTTCCCAACAGGAATTCCACACGACCTCTCTGCCTTGCCGTTGATATGAACCGTGCATGCACCACATTCTCCGATCCCGCAACCAAACTTGGTGCCCGTAAGTTTCAAATAGTCTCTTAATACCCAGAGCAGGGGCACATCATCCGAGACATCTACCTTGTAGTTCTTGCCGTTGACATTGAGAGAAATCATGATGTCCTCCTTTCTTCGATCAAGCCTTTGGTTTACAAAGGCCGTATAACAATAAGTCTCCAAGGATGTATTTTCCCCCTAAGAGACTATAGCATTTGCTTCTTCTGGTAATCCCTCTTCATGAGTTAACCAAGAATATCGAAATCATATTTTGCTTGCTGTTAAAGATTACGGAGTAGTAGGCGATTAAATTCTATATATTAAATCTTGACTCTGTCAAGTAAAATTTCAGCTTCTGCAAAGGCCTGTTGACACCTGAATAGGCCCTCCTTATCGTTTCCGAACAACATCGCTCAAAACCAGAATCAATTGTTAAAGAGATAAGCGGCTGTGCAGAGAGGTCAATCTTGAGGCGAAATGAGAGCAAGCCAATGATCCCAGGATGGGATTGTCTCCCTTTTTTATTCTAAGAGATGAATTCCAGATAGTACCGGGCCGTCTCCTCAGGCCTTTCAATCATCGGCATGTGGCCGCAGTCCTTCATAATAATGACCTTTGAATTTTCGATCCCTTTTTGAAGGACCCGTGCACTTGACACAGATAACACCCGGTCGGTATCGCCCCAGAGGATAAGAGTCTTGGCCCGAATCTCCGTCATGATCCTTTCCAACTGGTTGCCGGGGGTCGCTTCAATAAATACCTTCTTGTTGAAGTCCTTGCTCTGTACCGCCATTTCGGCAAAATGCGATTTCAGCGGATCGGGGAGAGACGGGGGCTTGACGAATGTGAAATCCAACAGCTTGTCATAATCGGAAACAGATTCGACGATGAGAGGATTGTTCCCTTTCTCAAGCTCCAGGGAGAGCTGGCTCGGTTCGCGGTCGATAACTCCGGCCGGATCCAGTAGCCCGAGGGTCAGAATCTCGCCCGGATACGTCGCCGCATAGACACCCGCGATCAATCCTCCCATGGAATTCCCCGCCAAATGAAATCTCGTAAGACCGATCTCCTTTGCAAATGCGTGGACTCTTTCTACCTGCGCTGTAATATTGTACTGATCGCCCCAGATTTTCGAGCTTTCGCCGAATCCGGGCAAATCGGGCGCAATCACATGATACCTCTTGGTTAGATATCGGGAGAAGAGGTTCCAGTTGTCTTTATCGGCGCCGAACCCATGGAGGAGCAAAACCGATTCCCCTCTTCCGCCTTCGAGATAAACGATTGTGTGCTTACCCACTAGAATAGATTTTTCTCTGAGGCCCGCCAGGCCCCTTAACGACACAATAATACTACCTACGATATCCATTCATCTCCCTCTCTCCCACGATATTTTGCGTTGAATAACCGGAACATTTCTTTTGTCCCGCCTGACCGGCAGGGCAAAAGAAGTAATACAAAATGGTATTCACCTTACTGGTTTGACGTCCTGAAAAAAGAGGTATCCCAAAAGGGTTGGATCTCTTTTTGACGGGGCTCTGCCTTCAACGCCTTTTCAATGGCTCCATTGGTAAGTTCCTTCATAGACATCTCTATTTTGAAATTGTTGAAATCCGCATCTAGCAGGATGGTTTTTGGGGAGCTTTCGGCATTAGACCAGGGTTTCCATTCAGGCAGGCCGGACCCCTCCCGGTTAGGATTGCCTGTTCGGGCGAACTGAGCCCAATAGCCCATCATCGCCTTTGACAGCGCGACTCGGCCGGGACTATTTTTTTCGTCGAAAGCATAACCGCCAAGCGATACGGCTTCCGTTCCGAAGACGAAATCGATTTCCATAGCGTGGCAAGCACCCAGCAGTAGATTCACGGGGAAAGGCACAACACTTTTCTTCAAACCCCCGGCCCCCCATAGGAATTGGTAGGCGTAGATGGCAGGCTGATCAGCGTCGGAACTCAGGATTCTTGCCAGCTGGTCCACGGCCATGACCTTCCAGCCGTCGCTCTGATATTGAGCGGCCAGGTCATACAGCTCGGTCTTGGCTGGGTCTTTGAACAGGGAACCGTCGCCTTGCCAGGGCATAAATTTTGGATCCAACCTGAGAAACAGCTTCGCTTCCTCTTTGTTCGTTCCAAGGATGGTCGGTATTTTGTTGTAGTTTCCAGCCTTCAAGGCCCCATATAAATCAACAGGGAGCACCGCGCCGTCGCCGAAGCTGTTAGGAAACCTGATCATCCCTATCAACTTGCCTTCCGGGTACATTTCCAGGAAGGCCTGGGCGCTTTTCGACCTTAAATATTTTTCTATATCTTTCCCGGACATGCCCTTCAGCTTGGCCGCTGCCGTTTTTTCATCCGGGGCGCTGCCGTCTCTTACGAAGAGTTTTGCGATGACATCATCCGCATGCTCTGCTCCCTGTGCGGGCGTCGCCGGTCTGATAACCCCGCTTTCGGAAATGGCCCTGTGAAAAAGATTTTTCGCCAGAGGCGAGGCGATGAGGGAAATGACGTCTTGGCCTCCCGCCGACTCCCCGGCGATGGTTACATTTCCGGGATCACCGCCGAAGGTCCTAATATTGGCCTTTACCCACGACAGGGCCTGAATCAGATCCAAAAGCCCGAAATTCCCGGAATCACTTTTCTCATCGCCCTTTTTCTCGCTACGGAGGGCAGGATGACTGAAGAAGCCCATCGGTCCCAGGCGATAATTGACGGTCACGACGACCATGTTCGACTTGTTGGCGAGGACAGAAGCATCCGTATCGGACAGGAGCGGCCACTGGATGCTGTTTCCGCCGCCGTGGATCCAGAAATAGACCGGTAGGTCGGCCGACTTGCTTCGGGGACGCCAGATATTCAGGTACAGGCAGTCTTCATTACCCTGGATAATCTGTGGCGTGGCCGGATTGTTGTCATGATCGATGTACTGGGGACATATCTCGCAAAAAGTAACTGCCTTTAAAGGCGTCGGGCGTTTTTCGGGCTCCAGGGGTGTCTTCCAGCGAAGATCGCCGACAGGAGGCCTGGCATAAGGAATCCCCTTCCAGGAAAAGGTATTGGTGGCTCTGTTCAGCGCGCCGATGACGACACCTTCTGCGGTTTCCCGATCCGGCCGCATCGAATCGACAGCCTTCGCCTGACCCTGGGCAAGAACCTTGGCAGCGTTAAAATAGCCGCTGGGAGCCAGGAGCATGAACGTGGCAATAAGAATGAAAACAAGTTTTGACCCGTAATACAGCCCCGAAGGACTTTCCGTTTTTCTCATCGTCAATCATCCTCCTTATTTGTTGATCATAAGAACTCGCTTTGGGATGAGTTGGATATACAAAAAAAGCAGTGCTATGTCAACGAAAATCCCCCCTAAGATGTGTTATTGCTTTCTTCATTTATTCGAATCCCAGCTCAGCAAAAAGAATGGAGGAATGGGGACATGACCGAGGCAGAGAGAAACAGAGGAAAACGATAGGATTAAACCTGTTCAACGGATACAAACGAAAGCTCTGGGGAAACAGTTCAATGTGCCCCTTTCCCCAGAGCTGCTGTTTAGGAAATATTCTGTTTGTTCAATTCGATAAAAGCATTCAAAGTGGAAAGAATACCTTTTACATTTACAACGTAGGCATTGCACTGGATGCCGTCGCCCCGATGGTATTTGCCGAAATCCTTTCCAAAGAATTTATAGACATGACAGGTCAAAAAAATGTTGATCGGAGGATCCAGAAGCTCCTGTGGCGTCAGTCCGTAGTCTTTGCCCCAATATTCCCAGTTGATCTGCCCCAGACCATAATCGCCAGTCTCCTTGTTGATGCTGTTTTCCTTGAAATTGCTTTCGGCCATGATGATGGCGATGATTTCAAGGGGATTCACTCCATGTCTCCGGGAAGCATGGAAGATCAAACCGGCATACCGCAAAGTCTTAGCTTCGGGAAGCTGATTTTCAGTGATCAACCGGATCATACTCGCAAGATGCAGAACTTCTTTTACGCTGACGTCGGCAGATTTTGCGCGGGAGAGAAACTCCTCCATTCCGGCCGGAAAGTCGGCTCGTGCGCTCCTTGGAGCAAGA
>JBAVGF010000379.1:0-2661 GCA_049684675.1 Thermodesulfobacteriota bacterium
TGCCCTAACGCCGGGCATCCAGCGGATCGCTGATAGCTCCCGCTGATGCCCGGCGTTCTGCGTAATAGAACCAAGATAAAAAGATGGAGCACTGTTGCAAACAAATGGCCGAAGCCGTAACCTCAACATATCCTGATCATAAAGATCGGTTCGATTGTCCTGACTGCTTGATTCACTATGTGGAAGAAACCCGAGAATACGGGATAATTATTCATGACGGTGGTACCTCATTTACCCTCATTCAGTTTTGTCCATGGTGCGGCAAGAGACTGTCCCATGGTAAACCAACAAAAGAAAACGAAAAGCGATAAAGCGGAGCAGAACAACCGCATCAACCTGACGTGGAATAGGGCGTCAGGTATTTGGCATAGATACTTGCCCGCGCAGGTTATGCAAATCATTAAACGATGGAGGGAAATACACGGAATCAGCAGACTTTGCGTCCGCCAGGAGGAATGATGAACTTCACACAAATCGCTTATGAAAAGCGTGGCGCCGTGACGATCATCCGTTTCAATCGACCTGAGGTGCACAACTGCATTGGTCCGATAACACACCGGGAATTGATCCAGGCCTGGACGCAGTTCCGCGACGACGAAGAAGCGAAGGTTGCCATCATTACCGGCACGGGCGAAAAGGCTTTCTGTGCAGGAGGAGATCTCAAGTCTGAGGAAGACTTAGTCCCACTGACGCCCACGGAGATCGCCGCCCACAACCGAGGCGAGCGCCCCGGGATACTCGGTCCTAGCCGGTGGACGGACATCTACAAGCCTATCATCGCCGCCATCAATGGAGTCGCCTATGCCGGGGGACTCGAGTGGGCATGCTTCGCCGATATCAGAATCGCCGAGCAGCACTCATCATTCGGGGTGACTTGCCGGCGCTGGAACATTGGATTGGCTGACGGAGGAACTCAACGGCTGCCCCGGATTATCGGAATGGGCCGCGCATTGGAGCTCATTATCACGGGCCGGGTGATCGATGCCCGTGAGGCGGAACGAATCGGCTTGGTTAACGAAGTGGTCCCGAGAGGCAAGTCGCTCGAGCGCGCTCTTGAGCTCGCTGAGTACATCTGCAGTCTTCCTCAGCCTGCGATCCGTACGGACAAAGAAGCTGCCATCCGCGGGTTTGGGCTCCCACTTTCCGAGGGGCTGCGGATCGAAGCCGAGTGCTTCAACCGCTCAATCCGCGATCCTGCTACCCTTGAGGGACTACGCCAGTTCACTGAACGGGACCACCCGGACCGAAGACGCGATCAAACATCGCAGACACCAGGTTTAGTAAGGGATGAGGCGCCAGACAAAGGCACCGTCTAACCACGGGGTGGGAAGAAGCTAAGAGGGGCACATCTTCGGATGTCATTTTTCTTTAGAATATGTGCACATTCCATTTTCCACGGATCGGGTGTAATAGCAACAATAGTGGCCTTTTTTCTTCCAGGGCCGTAATACTATATTTAACGCCATAAATATGTTGACATCCACGTTGTGTCATTGCGAACGAAGTGAAGCAATCTCACGGGATTGCACGTCGCTTCGCCCTGTACACCATGCGGTGCAGGGCTTCGCTCCTCGCAATGACCACTTTATTAAGCCGTTCACCATAGAAATTTCACTAAGCAGCCAGTCAAATGAATTTTACATGACGGGGTTCGTGACTCTCGAACGATGAAAAGCTACTAACTATTATCCTCCCCCGTCAAGGGGGAGGATTAAGGTCGGGGTGGACATGGTATGTTTCCCCCCTCACCCCCGCCCTCTCCCGCCAGGGGAGAGGGGGATAAGGGGTTTATCTCCAAGGCAATTCATGGATATCCAGAGAAGAATTTCTCAGGTTGGTTTCCATAAATTCAAGTTTTTTTCTTAGAGCTTTTAATTCTTATCGATGTTTCCATCTAAGAATTGTATTTTTGACAAAAGTTTTTATTCCCATCTATTCTGTTTATGCTAAAATAAGGTGGTGCAAAAAGAACTGGCTTTTTCCTGAAAAAAATCACAGAAAAAGGAGGTAATTCTATGAAGAAGCGATCAATGGACATGACAAAACGAGTTTCTAAGATCTTGGCTTTTGTTACTAGTCTAGCGCTCATCATAGGAATGATCTCTGTCACAACTTCCTCTGCCAAAACGGCACAGGAGATTAATTCAGAGGTCAATGCGGCTCTGGAGCTTTTTCTCAAACAGGTCAAAGGTGGAAAGGAGTTCCTCAATACCGCCAAGGGTGTGCTCATCATGCCCAATATCGTAAAGGCAGGGTTAGGTGTAGGAGGCGAGTATGGAGAGGGAGCCCTGAGAATTGGAGGAAAGACGGTCGATTATTATAGCATTGCAGCTGGCTCGGTTGGACTTCAGATCGGGGCCCAGAAGAAAAATCTGATCCTTGTATTTAAGGAAAACGATGCCCTTGCAAAGTTTCGGAAGAGTTCCGGGTGGAAGGCGGGGGTGGACGGGTCAGCGGCCTTTATTGATGTCGGGGCAGGAAAATCCCTCGACACGGTAAACATTAAGGACCCCATTGTCGCAATCATGTTTGGTCAGAGAGGTTTGATGGCGAACGCAACCTTTGAAGGTGCGAAGTTTTCCAAATTGGCGAGATAGAATACTGGATAACCCGGCAAACTCTTTTAATCTATCCATGCTGCTCCTGGCTTCTTCGGCCTTT
>JBAVGF010000380.1:0-13061 GCA_049684675.1 Thermodesulfobacteriota bacterium
GGAAAAGACCCTCTCTTCAGAGCCAACTCTCTCGAGGCCTCTCTCGCCCTCTTCTGAATAAAGGCCATCACCTTTCCCCCGATCTCCAGGGCCTTCGGGCTGTTGTAAGGAATCCCCACCAGAATCAGAAGATCAGCAAATCCCATCACCCCCAGACCGATCTTTCGATTCGCCTTGGTCATCGCCTCAATCTGGGGAAGCGTATAGCGATTCATATCGATCACGTTGTCTAAAAAATGGACAGCCTTTTCAGTCACCGAACCCAGCCTTTCCCAATCAATGGCTCCGTTCCTGACCATATTGGAAAGATTGATGGAACCAAGGTTGCAGGACTCATAAGGAAGGAGAGGTTGTTCCCCACACGGGTTGGTGCTCTCGATCTGTCCCACTTGAGGAGTGGGGTTGTCTTGATTGATCCGATCGATAAAGATGATTCCAGGATCCCCGTTCTTCCAGGCGTGATGGACCATCTTTTCAAAAACTTCACGCGCATCGAGAGCGCCGATGATCTCTTTCGTCCTTGGATTCCGAAGGGCATACTCCTTACCTTCTTCCACTGCCTCCATGAATTCATTGGTGGCGGCCACCGAGATATTGAAATTGTTGAAGTGATGGTCCCCCTCTTTGCATTGGATGAAATGAAGAATATCAGGGTGGTCCACGCGGAGGATACCCATATTCGCTCCCCTTCGCGTTCCTCCTTGCTTGATCGTCTCCGTGGCTGTATCAAAAACACTCATGAAAGAGACAGGACCGCTTGAAACTCCCTGGGTGGAACCCACGACATCATTTTTTGGCCTGATCCGAGAGAAAGAGAAACCTGTCCCGCCCCCACTTTTTTGAATCAAGGCCATCTGTTTCACGGCGTCAAAGATTTCATCCATCGAATCTCCCACAGGGAGAACAAAACAGGCGGAGAGTTGTTGAAGTTCTCTTCCTGCATTCATCAATGTTGGAGAATTGGGAAGGAAGTCCAGGGAGGCCATCAAAGAATAGAATTCGTCTTCAAGGGGAGGGAGATCGATCTCGGGATGATAGAACCGGTCCGCTTGAGCAATGTTCTTTGCCACGCGCCTAAAAAGCTCTTCAGGCGTTTCCACAATATTTCCCTGAGGGTCTTTTTGTAAGTAACGCTTCTTCAGTACGGTCATGGCATTTTGCGTCAGTTGGGCCAACTCCATCTTCTTTCCTCCTCCACTAGATATAAGCAGTAATAGAATTCTTACCACAATATTTTGTGTTGTCAAGGGAAATTTTTGAGAGTTCTGATGAAATGCTCCAGGCTCTCTTGGTTACGCACCTGCCTGCCGCAGGCAGGGATTCTAAAAAATGATTGAACAGATTTTCGCCTTTTCAATGGCTCATTTAAGTGTGTGGATGATCGTTAAATAAGTATTGATCCCTTCGGGCCTATTTCTCACCGCCGTCTCAAAAGCAGTGTGGGCCTCAACTACCCATTTTTTGTAAGTCCACCATACCCCGGGTCCAATGGCAAAGACCCTACCCAAATCATGCCTCACCCTTCCTTCACCCGTCTTATCGTCAGTGGTTTGTTGATAGAAATATCCAGATGCCCCGACCCTAAATTGATGTGGAGCGCCCTTTCTGGTGAGTGCATACTCGATGCCGTAATCAAAGTGAAATTCTTGTCCTGGCGAAAGGTGAGTTTTTAAGCCGGTCAAACCCGCATTTCCTATTTTGGCAGCAGTAGAAGGACTCATCATGAAATCGTCATTTCTCGTATTGAAACTATAATCCATTTTTATCCCCGTGGAGAGATTGGGGTGCCAAGGTAAAAAAACGGTGGCTGCAAAAACAGGTGAAAAGCTCCAAACATTTGTCCCGATATTAACCAAATGTCTCCTATTCCATGGACCGGTTGGAACGGTGATATCGAAGCCGCTTGCTGCATGATATAAACCATTCTTAGAGTGCCAGGATAAATTAGGACCAAAGGTAATATCACCGATGGCATTTCGGTGTTCACCCATTTCCGAAGGACCCCCCGGTGTGGATGCGTCTAATTTCAGGCTCGTCCTTACCCACGGGACAATCATCTGTGCTCCTAGAGACCCACCCAAAATCTTTAGGGGAGAGATATAAAGGCCTCGTGTGGCAGAAGCAAAGACTTCGAGTTTATCTAATTCGGCGCCATCCCTCGCAAGGCTTGAGGTTCGGCCGCTATCATTTTTCAGCTTGTCGGCAGTATAGTAGCTAAGGTACTCCTTGAGATAAATGCCTGGCGGAGGTAAGACTCCCGCCAAGAAGGCTTCAGCCCCGAGGGGCTCATGATTCACTCCTCCGGCAAGGGCAGAAAAGGGAGAAAATAGGGTGACGGAAGCAATGAATCCAATCATAAACCATTCCGGCAACCTCCTACCAACCTTCATCATGGATCACCCTTCCTATAAAATTCAAAAATAAACCTTACCTTAACCCCCTCTGTTCCCCCCTTAAGCTAAGGGGGGATGAAGGGGGATTACAAGTGGCGAATGCCACTCGCACGAAAGCCGGAAGAAACAAATAAAACTTCTGAACCTTATCTTCTTTATTGACCAATCTGTTTATAGGGTTTACGATCAGGTAGCTCCAATCCGGCGCCGATAGGCTTCGGTGTGATAGACCTCGGGGTTTACGGTGTTAGGAGCTTTCTCTTTTTTCAACAGAGCGAGGGCATTGGTAGCAGCCATGGTGGCCATTTTATCTCGAGTTTCCCGGGAGGCACTTCCCAGATGGGGAAGGAGTACCACATTTTCACATTCCATCAGCCCCGGGGCTAAGTCCGGCTCGTTTTCAAAAACATCCAGCCCCGCGCCTGCGATTCTCTTCTCCCTCAAAGCCTTCACCAGAGCTCTCTCATCAATGATAGGCCCCCTCGACGTATTGATGAGGTAAGCGGTCGGTTTCATCATGGAGAATTCCCTCTCACCCATCAGATGATGCGTCTTTTCAGAAAGCGAAGGGTGGAGGGTAATAAAATCACTCTCCCGCAAGAGGTCGGGTAATTCTCGGTATTCCACGCCTTCTGTTTGGACAATTTTTTCTTTCTGGAAAGGATCATAAGCCAGAACCCGCATGTCAAACCCCCTCGAGCGTTTAAAGACGGTTTGCCCGATCCGTCCGAATCCAATAATGCCCAAGGTTTTCGGCTTTCCACTCCCACCGAGGCTCACATCCATTCCAAGGAGAAGTTTTGGCCCCCAAATTTTGAAACGCCCCTCTTTGACATATTGATGCCCCTGGACAATGTTTCGCGCCACGGTCATGATCAGGGTCCAGGCCAGGTCTGCTGTGGTATCGGTTAAAACACCCGGTGTATTCGTAACGGGAAGACCTAATTCGGTGGCTATCTTAATATCGATGTTGTTGTAGCCCACGGCGTGATTCGCGATCCCAAGGAGTTTGGGATTGGCCTCCATGACGGCGCGATCAATCTCTTCCGTAAGAAGACAGAGGAGAACATCGGCCCTCTCGACCCCATGGAGGATCTCTTCTTTCGACGGTGTTTCATCTTCAGGCCCAGGCCAAACATCCACTTCTGACTCTTTTCTCAACAGGGCCAGTCCTGCTTCGGGAATCAAACGGGTGACAAAAACATGCATAGCTTCTCCAAGACACCGCCAAGCGCAAAGAGCAGAGCGCATAGCGTTAATTTAATTATACTGTCTCTCGTGGCCTCACCATTAGGACGTTGGTTTGCGGTTAGAAACAAACCCCTTTACTTTCCAGCATAGGCTCGATAGATCACAGAGCCTTCTTCCCCAGAAAGGGGTCGATGATTTTCTGGCTTCGGGATGGATAAAGCAAAAATGGCGGCACTTGATCTTCTGCAGTGCCTCCTCAAACCCCTTCTCGTCTCTCTCCTCATCGAAATAGTCCGGAATCCAATATCCTAAAGAAGAAAAAGCATTCTTGTCTCCGGAATGGTAATGGTAAAAATCCATAAAATTATTGAGTGAGCTTCTTACTCCATATTCCTCGGGCTCGAGATGCCAGGGCGAACCCGGCTCCATCTCAATTGTAAGAGTGCGAATCCCTCTCACGTTGGGATACCGGCCTCGGATCATCTTCTGGAGTCGAATCGTCTGTTGAACATCTCCTTCCTTCTCAAAGGGTATACCGAGGGTGAAGAAAAGATCACAGAAGACTCCTTCGGCTTTCAACTGGTCAAGAGACTCCATCAGCGCATGATTGGAATAAGAATGCCCTTTATGAATCTTTCTTAGCCGGTCCGACCCGACCTCAGGGGAGAGGGCAATCAGGGATTTGGGACCGGGAAAGGTTGCCTTAAAGGACTGGATAAAATCGTTTGTGGGGAGTCCAAACGATTCGAAGAAACATTCCATCCTGATCTTCTCTGCCCGGATGCGGGCGAAAAGATCGAGGAAATATTGAGGCCTCCGGGGATAAGGATCGAAGCAGATATGGAATGTCTCATAGCCATAGGAGATTGCTTCGTTAATAGATTGAAGAACACGCTCCACGCTTCTAAAGGTGACTTCTTTTCTGCCCGTGATGGTCTCCAGAGAAGAACGACCGCCGCCGCACCATGTGCATTGGAAAGGACAGCCCCTCCCCACGGTGAGATGATAGATGGGCGACTTGAGCGAATACATCCAGAAATTCTTCTGCTTGGAAACTCCTTTGACATAGAAGGGTTGACCGATATAACGGATATAAGTGGGATAATTCTTCAATAAAGGGAAGTTCGTGAAGGAGATGTGATTGAGCTCTTTCTCTGAGGCGATGTAAGAGAGAGGATTGATAAGAATTCTTCCCTTCCTTCTCCAGGTGAGGTTGGGGATGGAGAAAAGATCCTTTTTCCCCTGCAAGAGTGAATTCGCCAATTCCAAAATGGGAACCTCCGCCTCGCCTCGAATGATTCCATCGACCCCGTCGAAGTTCTTCATGATCTCTTCATGAAAAAAACTGGCGGTGAACCCTCCTAAGAGAATGTAAGTCTGAGGAAAGGCGGTTTTGATCTTCTTGATATTCTCCATCACGTCGAAACTCTGATGGTGCCAGTGGAGGTCCAACGCAATGACCCGTGGGGCCTTCTCGCGAATATATTCGATGATCGAAAAATGGTGATCTTCAATCCACTCCACTCCCATGTGTACGACTTCCGTGGAAATGCCATGGCGTTGAAGAAGGTCGGCTAATCCGAGTAGGCCCATGGGCAGGAAGTTGATCCAGATAAAATCATTGATCGGCCGGTAATAGTTGGTCAGCTTGGGGACATGGAGAAAAATAAAGTCAAGTTTTCCCATTGGGGGAATTGTAAGATGCTCATACGTAATATTTCAACCTCATCTCAAAAATTGGCATTGGGGTAGGGAAAGGTTTGAAACCGTCCCCTACACAAACCTGAGGTTTGAAATTTCTAACGTTACGCTCTGTGCAGCTTTTTAAGGATGATTCTGCCGGCAATGAAGCCTGAAAGACTTGCGCCCACAATGCCGTGCGAGGGTCGGGTATAGTGGCCGACTTGATAGAGGCCCGGGATAGATGTCTGATGGGGAGGTCTTAAATTCCCGACCTGCTGCGGTGTGGATGCCAGGCCGTACATCGCACCCAATTGATTTCCGGTATATCGCTCTAAGGTCAGTGGGGTGGCGGCTTCGTAAAGCAGGAGATGGTCTCCCAGACCAGGGATGAGCTTTGATTCCAATTGTCGGAGGATTTTCCGAGAGAAATCTTCTTTAATACGACGATACTTCTCAAAATCCCCTCCTCCCCATCTCTCTTGATAGTGATAAGGAACAATAATCAGAACACTCAAAATGTGTTGTCCAGGAGGAGCCAGCGAAGGATCCAGCATCGTCGGGATGGATACCATCATGGTCGGGTTCTGGGGAATCTCACCCCTTCTCAATATCCGATCCTCTTCCTCCAAATCGGATAGAAAACGCAGGTAGGTAAAATACGGAAGGTCCATTCCTCTCAGATCCAGATCGGTGGCGATATAGAGGACAAAACAGGAAAGGGAATATTCGAGGCCGCTCCACTTTTTCGCAAACGGATCTCTTAATTCAACGGCAAGCATCTTGACCAAAAGATTCGGATTGATATTGGAGATGACCAATGGGGCCTGAAATATTTTTCCATCCTTTGTCAGCACCCCTTCGACCCTGCCATCTCTTGTCTGAATTTGATCCGCCCCTGTTTGAAGATGAATCTCCCCGCCAGAACGGAGAAAGGCATTGGCCATGGCCTCCGAGATCTTCCCCATTCCGCCCTTTGGATAAAAGACACCTTCTATCAAGGCCTTATTGATCATGACGGCGAGAAAAAGAAAAGAGAGCCTCGAAGGAGGCTCAGTGACCGGAAGGGAATGGAGAGCCATCTTGATCTCCCCTCCTCTGAAAAGGTTGTCTAAAATCGTCTGGTGACTGGATCGATGAAACCGAACCAGATTTCGGAAATAGAAGGGGAAGAAGATTTTCTTGAGGGTGGTTATTTCTGAGTATGATTTTATTTCCTCCCCAATCCGTTTGACCATAGAGAGATAGGTTTTCAACCCTTTCTCTTCTTGCGGGAAGAGGTCGAAGAGCGCATCGGTATAGGAATGAGACCCACCCGGCTGGAGATGAACTTCAAACCCGGGATAGATGTTTCGGACGTGATGGATAGGAATAAATTCAATCTCCTTATGTGCACCAATCTCATGAAGGATTTGATGAAATTCTCCACCTTCGTGACATCCCCCGACAAAGGCCCCTGTCGCATCGAAGGTAAACCCATGCCTTTTGAAGGAAACCACATACCCCCCTACCTGCTCCTCTTTTTCGAGGAGAAGGACCTTTAACCCCTTCTTCGCCAAGAGAGCTGCTGCCGTCAATCCTCCCATCCCGGCTCCAATGACGATGGCATCGTATCTCTTAGCACTTCCCATATTTCTCCCTCGAAAAAATTAAAAGGATTGGAATGAAAAAACGCGAATGGATTATAACAGATTCATTACAGAAATGTAAAAATCGAGACGTTACCCGAATTGATTCACTGATTGAAGAATATTCCTGGCCACATCGAAAACCCTCCACGACTTTCTTATCATCGCGGACCGAGCTGAATGGTTCTTCTTTTCGGATGTTCCGCAAGATCACTTTATTCTCCTTAGCCAAAAAATACTCTCCCCTTTCGAGAAGAATACAGTATTTACCCCATTTATTTGGAAGTCTGCGGGCACTAATCTGGTTTTGTGTTGATATTTTGCTCCCAAATAGCCCTTATGAAGGTTTTTTAGGTGGCGACGGTATAATCCTCTCCATGGTTCTGCTCTATCGATCTCTATTTCTTGCCAAGGGGGTATGAAGATGAAAAAGGGATGGATCTTTGTATTGTTAACGTTTGGAATCGCGTCGTGGGCCTTTTCCCTTGCCCAGGCCGAAAAGGAGATGAAACCGGCTAAGAAGCCGAAGACGGCAGCGGTGAATAGTATAGATGAAGCGGCGTGCTTCGCCTGTCATCAGGAAATCCAGAAGCTCATGAGCAGCGGAAAGCACGCGAAGTCAATAAACTGCGTCCTCTGCCATCCCGAAACCTCGGCCCATATGAAAAACAGCACTGAGAAACCGGTCACGCGCCTGGACCCGGAGGCTTGTGCCAGCTGTCATAAAGAGCAATATCAAAGCTCGCTGGCCACCGGCTGGAAATCGAAAGCTAAGCTGGAAAAGTCCATCCCTACCGGCCGGTCGCCAAAGTCTGATCTATTATTGATGCCCCATGGGTTCACCAAGGAGCACAACGAACCGCGCTCCCACGTATTCATGCTTCCTGACTACATGATTGTCGACAGGGCATACGGCGGCCGTTTCCAGTTGAAAGACTGGACCTATATAGATAAAACAGGCAAACTTTGGGACATCATTGTTGACACCGGGAAAGAGCTCCCTCAGACAGCCAAGGCGGCCAACACGGTCTGTCTGACCTGTAAAACCTCTGACGCCGTGCTGAAGTGGCCCTATCGAGGGGACGCCAATCCGAATACACCCCTGAAGCGGGCGCCCAACCCGGCGGCTATCGAGATGGCCAAAGGGATCCAGTCTCCCATGGGCTGCATCCACTGCCACGATCCTCATGCTGCCAAGCCGCGGGTGATCCGTGACGCGCTGATCGAGGCCGTCGTGGATCGCCAGGAAGGGACGTATCCCTATGACCCGCAGAAAAGCAAAGAGATCACCATGGAAAAGATCTGGTTTAAGCGGGGAGGGCAGGATTTCCGGGCCATCGGCATTCTTAACAAACCCGACTCCAACCTGATGTGCGCCCAGTGCCATGTGGAGTACAACTGCAATCCCGGCATCGACACAAAGTCCGGGCAGACGACCACCGTGGACGACCGCAGGGCCAATTATTTTCCCTGGACCAACGTCTTCGATGTGGGGAAGAAATACGAGAGTGTAGATTTTAGGGATTTCAAGCATGCGATCACCGGGACATTGCTGACCAAGCTCCAGCACCCTGATGCTGAGACCCAATGGGGAAGCAAACACGAAAGAGCCGGCGTGGAATGTAAGGACTGCCACATGCCTAAGATAAAGCAGACGGGAAGAGAGTATACCTTACACGGAGCGGGGAGGCCCCGCCATATGCTGAAAGACAGCTGCTTGCGGTGCCACCCCGACTGGACAGAGCAACAGGCAGAGTACCAGATAGACGCGATCCAGGCCTATACACGGGGTAAGATGCGCAAAGCGGAGTTCTCGCTCGGACAGCTCATCGAAACCTACGCCCTCGCCAAAGACCTGGGGGTCAGCGATGGGGTTCTAAAGGAAGTCCGCAAAGAGCATGATAGAGCGCATATCCTCTGGGAGTGGTGGACGGCGGAGAATAGCGACGGGTTCCATAACCCCGAGCAAGCCCGCCAATCCCTGGCCGAGTCTATCAATGCCTCGCAGAAAGGCATCGAAATGCTGAACAAGGCGATCAGCCAGAAGATAGCCCCAAAATAATATAGCCTGATCTATCGAACGCTTCTTTACATTGGAAAACGGGAAGAAAGGAGGGCTGACGGGATCTTTCTAAAATACCGTTCTGCTTTCTTGACGGCGGGCCAGAGGCCGAGATTCATCGGCCCGAAGATGATCAGGCTTCTTCTGATATGAAAGGGGTTGAAGATTCTTTTCAACATAGAGGGGAAGGAATAGAAAGACCGATTCACCTTCCAGAACCCTTCCTGAAGTTCTTCGATAGTCATCCTTTTGGGTTGAAAGACCACTGTAGCCATATCGTATTTCGACCAATCCTCAGTCAGAACCCTTCCCTCCTGTTTTAACCTCTGGTAGATCCGGGTCCCCGGAAAGGGCGTGAGAAGCGGAAGGAAGGCCCCTTCAATGTGGTTTCGTTCGGCAAATTCCAAAAAATCGTTGAACACCGAGGGATCATCGTAGTCGTAGCCGAAGACGAAGGAGCCATAGACTCCGATGCCGGCGTCGTGCAGTCTTTGAATCCCCCTCTCATAGGCTTCAATCCGATTGATCCGCTTTCCCATCAGATTTAGGTTTTCCTCACGAAGGCTTTAAAACCCAATGAAGAGCCCATGGCATCCTGCCTTGGCCATCAGGGAAACCATTTCTTTATCCTCGGCGATATGGATGGGTCCTTGACTTACCCAACGCAACCGATAACGGGAGAGCATGGCGAGAAGCTCTTTAGCATGGGAGAGGTTCCCAACAAGATTATCATCCACAAAGAAGATGTAGGCCTTTGACCGCTCCAGGGATTGAATCTCTTTTTCAACTTCGGAGACCGGTCGCATCCGATAAGATCTCCCGTGAAGAGCCGTCACCGAGCAGAACTCACAATCATAAGGACAACCCCTTGTGGTCTGAACCAGGTTGTGAAAGAGGTAGCCCTTCGGGGGGAAGAGATTCCTTCTTGGAATGGGAAGACGGCTCAGATCTGTTCTCTCCTTCTGGCGATAAAAAGGTTTCATCGTTCCTTTTTCAGCATCTTCCAGCATCTCAACCCAAACCTCATCGGCCTCGCCAATGGCCACACTATCGGAATGAGCTTTGGCCTCTTCAGGGAGCCAGGAGGCGTGGATGCCTCCTATCACCACCTTCTTCCCTCTCCTGCGAAATTCATCTGCAATCTCGTATCCCCTTGGCGCCAAAGGAGTGATGGCGGTGATAGCGACCAGGTCGACCTCCTGATCGAAGTCGATCTCTGCGAGGCTTTCATCGATGATGCGGAGTTGATGATGCGAGGGGGTGAGCCCCGCGAGAAGGGAAGACGAAAGCAATGGAAATTTGAATGCGATCACATCCCAGAAGCTGTCCTTGGGCCATCTGGGAATCACGAAGGAAATCTTCATTGCAACTTCTTTCCTTTCAGGAATTGCGCCAGCGGTTTAATCTCTACCCCTTCTGGAGGGGCCCACTCGAACGTGTCCTCCGGCAGGGGTTGATTGGTGGAGATCTCCTTCAATTTCATGTCCAGGCGGGTATTCTTCTCCGGCATTTCGATCCGAATTCGGTCTGGAACCTCGCTGCCTTCAGGTTTTTCCGTAGAAATTTTAATGTTCGCCTTCGCGATGAGATCCCGGAACTCTGAAATCTCTCCGGTGTAGGCCCTATTCTGCAAAGGACTGAAAAGGAAGAATTCCCCGCCCCGGTAGAGGGCATCAAACACTCCCATTCCAAAGGGATGATAACCCAGGATGCGAAGCTTATCCGGTTTTTCGTAGAAGACCACTCCGTTGAGAAGAAATTTAAACTCCTCTCCTTTTCTCACGGTGTCAATGCGGATCGAGGCCTTCGCCTGGAGAGATTCTGCAGAGGAAAGGGCTTCGAAAAGTTTAGTTATGGGATCCTTAACAGCAGGTGCCTCTATGGAAGGAATCCTTGCCACTTTCTTGGGACACCCTGACAGAAAGAGTAGCAGTAGGAAAAGACTGAGAATCGCAAACCAGGGTTTTCGGACCATTTCTCTATTCTCCTTTTTCAAGCCTGTTCAACACGGCTTCTGCAGTCAATTCCCCTGAGGCGACCACTCCGGCAATCCCTCCTCCGGGAGATGTCCAATGTCCCGTGAGAAAAAGATTTGGGATGGGAGCGGTGCGGGGAAGACGATAAATCCCGGATTGTCTCGGGACCTGTGCCCATCCATAGGCTGCCCCCCATCGATTTCCCGTCCATTGCTCAATCGTCTTCGGCGTGGTCTCTATTTTAATCAAGATCCTCTTCTCCAGATTAGGGATGAATGCCGATGCCCTGTCGATAAGGCGTTGGGAGAGTTCATCTTTGGTTTTACGATCCCAATCCGGGCTGAAACGATAGGAGGCCTTGCAACTCAAGCAGAGTGTATTTTTTCCTCTGGGCGCATGGGATGGGTTGACTTTCGACGGAGCGAGGAGGTAGAAGGGGGCGTTCTCGGAAATTCGATTTTCGTAGAGGAATTCAAATTCTTTCTGGAGTTGGCCCTCAAAAAAGACTTCATTATTTGAAACGGGAAGTTCGTCCAATCCCCCTTCGATTCCCAGATAGAGGATGAAATAAGAAAGTGAAGGCGTCATCCCTTTTAATTTTGACCGAAAGCCACTTGGAATGTGGTTCTCTCCGATGAGCTCCGAAAACGTATGATGGGCATCGACATTAGAGATGACGGCCTTCCCGGTCATCTCCTGGCCGTTCTTTAATCGCACGCCGATTGCCTTTTTCTTATCCATCAGGATTTGTTGAACCTCATGGCCCCTCAAGATTTGTCCTCCCATTTTCTCAAGAGCCTCTCCCATTTTAATCGGGAGCTGTTCCACCTTTCCATCGACACAAGACACCCCATAATGAAAGTAGGACATCTCAATTCCCGCCATCCCCACTGCAGAGATTTCCTCCGGGGGGAGCAGGGCATAAGAGCTTCGTATCGAGAGAAGGGTCTTCAAGAAGGGATGAGAGATAAATTCATTGAGAAGTTCTCCGTAAGTCTTATCCTTATATCGCGAGAGAAGAGGATATCGGGATAGAAAGGAAGAGGGTTCAAACCAATTGAGAGAGGATCGAATGTTGGAAAATTCTTCAAAGATTTTTCCCAGGGCAGCATAGACCTCTTTAATTCCCTTTCTTTCCCCCGGGAAAAGTGAGGAGAGGTTTTCGATGTGGGTCTCCATTCTGGAGGATTGACTCACCCTCCGGTCAGGAAAGTGATATTCTCTTGCGGGCTCGAGGGGAATGAAGCGGATTTGATCTAACAGGTTTAATTGCTTTAAAATTCTCCATACTCTTCCGCCTTCTTGACATTCACCCAATGATTGCACGGAGAGATCAAACGAAAATCCTTCTTTTTGAAAGGAGGCACAGCAGCCGCCCACCTTCTGATTCTTCTCGATCATCAGGACCTTCAGTCCCTTTTGGGCGAGAAGACAACCGCAGGTGAGCCCGGCCATTCCTGCCCCAATGATGACGACATCCGTATCAGGCATGAGTTAAAAGTATAACACAGCACTTCGCCCTTAGTCGAATCCCCACTTTTTACAAATGATTAGGTAGCTGATAAGGTTCGATCGTTTTACAATAGACCTTGCGAGGTCTGATATGGTCCGAAACAGAAAATTTATCTCAGGCGTTGTCCCTCCGCAGGGACGATCAGGGCCTGCCTGGTGGTTCGTCTTCCGGGAAAGTAAACTCCTCGTCTATCAGGAACCTTCTCCGGTAAGGCCACCGTATCTCGTTGATTTGGGAGAGTTAGGATTGACAGCTTTATCTGAGCAATATCTGGGCCGACTCGACAATCGGCCCTGCTATGCTGCCGAAGTAGCTGAAGGAACGATTCCGCCGCCAGACATGACCTTCGAAGGCTTGCGCCAAGTGTACGGCCGTTTGGATGAAGATTTATTCTGGATCGCGACCCGGGCAGTGCAAATTGTCGATTGGGATAGGACCCACCGGTTTTGCGGCCGATGTGGAGTTCCGTTAAATACGAAAACCACGGAACGAGCGAAGGAATGTCCCCAATGTGGTTTACTCCATTTCCCTCGTCTGGCTCCGGCGATCATTGGTCTCGTCGAGCGAGGCAATGAGTTGCTTCTGGCCCGGTCCCGTCACTTTATGCCTGGGATGTAC
>JBAVGF010000381.1:0-13508 GCA_049684675.1 Thermodesulfobacteriota bacterium
CCCCTGGAACGGCTTTTTTGGTGACGGAATCTCATTCCGGAATCATTGGTCGTGTCATTTTAGATGGAAGTACCGCTCATCCACTTCAGACCTGGGAGGCCACGGTTCCTGCGAAATTCCAGAAGATGAGCGGAAGGGATTTTCTGACCACGAGACCGGAATCGACGATCTACTCCGGTTTGATTAAGTTCCGCTGGCCAATATTTGAAAATGGGCATTGGAAATATCTTCCTGTTAGCGAACACCCCTTCTACTCTCTGGAACAGTACTCTCCGAGTTTCTCAGGGGGCTATACCGATTTCGTGGAAGCGGTGGCGAAAAGGATTGACCCGACGAATTACGATCCACGGGATAAAATGGAAAAGGTGTTGGACAACACGGTTCGGTATGTGAGAGAAAGGGTGCCGATTGTCTTAGAAGGATTCCAACGATGCCGCAAGGGAGGTTGCGTGGAAGGTTCAGATCTATGGGAGATTCATGGCACGCCCGGTCGTGATGGATGGATTATCTTACTCATGGACCACCTCCATCATCTCATCGAATTGAACAATCTTAAAAATGATGCCATAAGAGAAATGATGGAACGGATATCGATTCCCATCCAGAAGGGTCAATCCGTCACTTTTTACCATCTCTATCAAAACTACCTCTGGCTCTCCCCCAATCCGGAAGATTCCATTGAAGCCCGATGGGGATTAAAGAAATGCGACATCATTCTTTCCCAACTCCGAAGTGCCCATAACTCCATGGACTTTATTGAGAGGACTTATCGAAAACAAGACCCCAAATATGCTGACTTCTCCGTTCTGCAACAACTGGAGATCACCCGAAGACTCATTGAAGAATGGAATAAGTCCGAGTGCAGAGTACCACCCTCTCCACCCTCAAAAAATAGAGGCAGATAAGGAGATGAGGAGAGGGGGAAAATTATGAAGCTCAGGATTTGACCTTATTCATACTGTCGAGCCAGTAGCCTCTCCCTCCTGCAACCTTCGCTGAAAGGCTTCCCTTCTTAGTGAAGACGTCGATCTGAGATCAATAAATAGGTGGAAAAGATTTCTCACTTTTTAGGGGAAGTAATTCGGGAGTTTTATGAAAAATGCTTCCACTATCAAGGTTTCATTAATACATCTAAATATTAGAAAAATACAATCATCTCGGTAACCTATGATAGTAGTCGAAACTTGGTATGGAAAATGCTCAAGAGGTATACTGTATTAGTGTCTTCGCTGAACGCTGAACCATGAGGCAGGATAGGTACTGCTAAGCAGCGGAATAAATTAACAAGGAGGAAAAATATGCCATTGATTCGTAAAAGGCGAATTTGGTGGGAACCCGTTCCCGAAGCTACCAGCTACGTGGTGTATGTAGCCAATGATAGTACAATTTTTGATCCTGCAAAATTCTTATGGGAAGCGACACCCGGGGTCATCTACAAGCAAGTCACTGGGAAGACTGAGTTGATCATCCCCGATGAATGGCCTGAGTTCCCTATGAAACCTGGAACTTACCATATCGGAATTACTGCCCAAGACGAGGTGGGAAACCAAAGTGACCCTTTCTTATCAGCGGGGCAATTCAAATTCTTTGCCCCCCCTACGCCGTCGAAAAGCGGGATCGAGAGTCCTTAACTGAACCAGCTTCACTTATTGAATTGATTCTTCAGGTAAGAAGGACTCTGGGTTCCATTCGAGATCTTACAGAGCTTTCTCGAGGGAAATTTGGGGAAAGGGAATTTGGCGAGTCTTTTTGTCGATCTATTGCCAAAGAGATCGAGAACGGTGATTTGCTATTAATCGGTCTTCTCAATTATATCAAAACCGGCACGCCCATTGAAAAAACAAACACCGTCCACACCCACATCGAACAGGCGTTAATGAAATATCGGGCTCAGCTCGAAGCAAAGAAAATCAAAACAACCGAAACATTTGAAGAAAACCTTCCTGAAACGATCGTCCCTGATGAACAGCTGAAATATATTTTGAATTACATTCTCCAATATGCAGTGGCCTCCACAGCACCCAACGGGAGCATTGAGTTTTTGACAAGATCCTTCAGCCTTCAGAGGGGTGCTGGCGGTGTTAAGGCCTTATTCGAGAAGGTTGGGAGGTATATTGAGATCCTGGTAGTTTTTGCAAGGGATACGAGACCGCCGAGACGGTCTGGGATAGTCCTCGAGGGGGTCCCGTCCCTCGAGGAGGATCAAGCGTTTAACCTAATATTACGACTGGTTTACGAAGTGGTCATGATGAATCAAGGGATGATGAAATTTGAAACAGATGAAAAGAAGACAAAGATGACGATTTCTTTAAGATTCCCCGTTGAGAGAAGAAGAGTTTTTTCTTACGAACCCATTAGCATCAATCCTCCAACAGACCCGCCTTCGGGTTCTATTGCCAATGTCCCTTTTCTGTAGTGGACTTATAGAGTCACTGATCGACGGCTCTCGTTAGTCCACTCCTCCCCTCTTTGGAGGATGGACAGCCTTCCTTTGGCTTTCTGGGTTGTACCAATAACCACTTGTATTCTGTTCCCGAATCTTGTATTTATCCTTTAAAGACACAAACTCCCAAGGGTGCTGGAGATCATCATAATAACCAATTGGCCTCGCATCAAAACCCGGCCTCTTTGACCTTTCTTGAAACCATACTAACCCGCAGTAAGCACATCTGTATAGGGTTTCATCATCCTTTTTTTGGGCCCAATCTTCCAACGGGAGCCAGTTGGGCTTTCCCCATATATGATACAATTTATTTCTATCTCTCCCAATGCAAGTAGGTGAAGGACAATGTGGCTCATAACATTTCATGCGCTGCATTTGTTCTCTTTTCGCAAAGCCAAATCACACAACAGACACTTACATGAATTCGGAAGCTGATTTTTTCTCCCATTCCTGCCGCGCCTGGAGGGGTAAAAAGCGCAGTTCCTTCAAAATACTTCTCGTCCCTTCTGCTCCATCTTTCCAAAGGTTAGAACTGCTATGAAACCAGTAATTAGAGAGATACGGGGTTTAAATCGACCCCCAGACCAACGTCCCTACTCCATAGATCAGAGTTTCATGATAGGGGCCCTCAGTTTGGCTAAGAGCCTATCAGATTTGTTCAAAGAAATCAACGAGGATGTTTGTGGGAAGTGCCTACCAGTTATCTTGCTGTCGGAAGATTTTTTCCTGCAGCGAAGCTCCCCGGCCACACGCCGGGGGGCGTTCGCCAGAGCTCACGGCCCTGAGTATATCGAATGAGCTTCCCGGGCATGCAGTGGCGAGCGGGATGCGAGCAAAGCAAATATCGTTTTGGCTAATTTCATTCTTTGTAGATAAAACAAACAAGCACGCTTTCTAACACCTCCTTTCTGGAAACGCGGTTTTTGGACTCCACCTCTAAGGGCATGATTTCTGACGTAAATTAATATATTTCAGGGACTCAAAGATTTTTCTTGACATTATATTTTAAATTTTATAGAATTCTTCATCAAAAGTCACCATTTTTATTCATTACGATTCATTGATCATCGGTCCACATGATTAATGGAAAGCTAAGACAACGCATAACGATAAGCCTTGATAAGGAAGCACTGAAAAGTGTTTCGTCCATTGCTTCAGAAAATGACGTTTCAATAGCCCGTGTCATTCGGTACGCGGTGGATAACTTCCTGAAAGAATGGAAAGAAGGCGGTCAACAGCAACTTTTTCTTCCCTTCGGCAAAAAGAAAGGAGGTTAGTAGGATGGGTAATCCGGCAGAAAAATTCTGGGAAAATCCTGTCACAACAGAGATAAAGGGAAAAAAATGGGAGCTCTTCGAAAACACGGAGGCGAGATTAAGAAATCAGGAACATCTTGAAAAGGCATATGAGTGGCTAAGGAACAGAGGGAAAATTGTGCCATTGGAATGAGGGACCGAGAGTCTTTGATTGAATCAACCTATTTGTTCATTTAACTTATTAGATGAAAATAGTCCGGGCTCCGTTAAAAACTCTAACAATGTTCTTCAAATTGGAGCCGGGCTGGTTGAGACGATAGGTAATTTTTTACCATCCGACTAATGGGATTCAGCGGAAAGTTTAGAAACCGTATGGAGTCTTAGAGGATGACAGCTTATGAATTCTATTACCGTGATGAAAAAGGGAAGGAGCATTTTATTGGGATACTCCCCGAAAGAAGAAGGGATCCGAAAAGAATAACAAAGGAATCCGTCTTAAATTGGGGATGGAAGGTTATAGGCGATAGCTCGGATGTCGAAGATATTTACTTCGTAAGTGTAGATGTGTAGCCTCGTTCAGAGCCAATACTTCCTATTTTCAACGACCAAGAGACCAGACGATCTTATCCCTATGCGCCATGCCTCGGGAGATAGTGTGATGGGGAGGTCTTTTGAAATGTCTTTATAAAAAATACTTGGCGATGTCGATGTGGTATTTATACGGGTCTAATGTCTTGACGATGCTTCGTTTGTAACTTCCACCCCCATCCGTCTCGCTCAAATCAACCAACTCTTTCTTGGCATCCCCTTTTTCGTCTCGATCGACCAGGAGGACGATGGGCCGATCCAACCATGTGGATTCAGGGTTGGTTTTAAAGACAATCCCTATTTCACGCGTGTTGAGGAGGACCAAGGATCCAATAGGATAAACTCCCACAAGGCCAATGAAGATCTTAAGGAGAAGGGGGTCAAAGTGAGTTACCCTTTCTCGAAGCATGAGGGCGAGAGCTTGCTCCGGCGTATACGGAATTTTCTTATAAATCCGGGGGGTCGTCATCGCATCATAAGCGTCCGCAATCTGAATGATCTTTCCGAAGAGGCTAACCTCTTTTTTCCGAAACAGTTTCGGATATCCCGAAAGATCAGGCATCAAATGGTGGTCGAAGATACCGACCACCATCCTGGGGTTGATCTCCCCTAATTGCTTCAGATTGAGAACGACCTCCACGCCCATCAACGGGTGCCTTCTCATCATCTCCCATTCCTCATCATTGAGGGCGGCAGGCTTATTTAAAACCTCTCTCGGAATCTTTGACTTTCCAATATCGTGGAGCAGGGCCGTAATTCCCAACTCGGTCAAGGTTTTTTTCGAAAATCCCAGTCGTTTTCCAATCGCCAAGGAATAGATCGAGACGTTGACGGAATGGTTGAAGGTATATTCGTCATAATTTTTGATCATGGTCATTCCCAGGAGGATGGATTCGTCTTCGATGACAAGATGGATTGCTTTCTGGGCCAGCCTCTTCAACTTCCTTACATCGGCATGCTGCTTTCCTTTGATATTCGTAATGACTTCTTTAATCGTCCCGATGGTCTCAAAAAATATCCTCTTGGCCACCTCCCGTTCGTCTTCCTTCTGGATGGTAAAGGCCTCCTCCTCACCCTCAATCACCTCCAGAGGGTTCGCCTCGATCGAGGTGATCTGCTGGCTCGCCAGCTGTTTTTTGAGGAGGTCCACATTCTCCTCACGCCCCTCCTCCAAGTTGATAAAGGTGTAGATGAAATACCTCAGCATCCCTTCTTCCATCAGACTCTTGAAAATCACTTCACCGATCAGCCGTTTTTTCCATTGGTTCAAAAGATATTTGAAACTGGTAAACCCCTCCACCGAATACCGCAATCGTTGATCGTTGAGGAAGAAGTCATCTTTACGGATTTTGAGGGAAAGAACCCCTTCCTTCTTGATCAATGAGTTAATGGTCTCGAGGAATTCCTGGACAAACTGATTGAGAGCCACGTTCTTAGAATCATAAATCTGGGAGATCCTCATCAGCACATGGAATTTGGTAACGAGGCTGTTCCCCAATTTCGACAGCTCGGAGTCCATGCCATCGGCCGGCTTTGGGCTCACCACCTTGGGCTGGGTGGCGGATGGTGAAATATCCATTCTATCTCCTTTATCATCGGGCTTGTCCAACAGGATTCGGTCGCTCCCCCTATTAAAAAACCCTCGCTGCTAAGCGCCCAAAATCTTCAAAGTATTGGTGGCGCATTGCCTCATCTCACTCCACTTTTCCCCTTGGAACCACGTTCTTTTTTTGGCAATCTTCTCTAAGATCGGTATCACCTCTTCCGACTTTGTTTCTCCTAGGGCCCTGAAGAAAGAGACCTTTTCTCGGTAATCCCGTTTGTAAAAATCCTCAGAGAGGATAATCTCCGTGAGGGGCTTCACCGCTTCAGCCTTCGCATTCCTCGCCAAAAGGAGTGCGGCCTTCGCTCTGATTCCAGATACGGAATCCGTTAAGAATTTTTGAATCAGCTCCCTACCCTTTTCCCCAAATTTATCGATAATCTGAAGGGTTTCCTCTCTCACTTTCAAATCCTCATGGGTCACTAAATCTCCTAAGTATTTCACCGTAGCGGGATTCCCGATCTTCCCAAGGATATAGAGAACCTGGCAGACCAGAAAGGGATTGGGATCCGATAAGAACGCCCCCAGCGGTTGGATCTCCCCTCGAGAAAGTTCGACTACCTGGTCACAGATTGCCTTTCTCCACTTTCCGGACTCTAACTCCCCTAGCAAGAGACAGAGAGGTTCGATGGCCTGCTTCGTGAGGAATCGAAAATATTGAAGGATCGGCTCCGCTTTGGCCTCTCCTTTTTCTTTCATGGCCTTTCCCAAGAGTTCAATGCAATGGGGGCTTGAGGATTTCTCCAGAATGCGTTGAATGGCGAAAATCTGCTTGTCTTTCATCATGATGGATTCCATGGTCTCATTAAGGCTCTTCAATAACGCAACCGCCTTTCCCACTTCCTTTTGTTCAAGGAGGTACTCGATGACCCGGTCGAAGTAGGAAATCATATTTTCATAGGCATCCACGTCCTCGCCGAGATGAAGCAAGATTTCAATCAGATTGTCGATCAAGACATAAATGTAGTCTGACTGTTCCTCCTGCCGCGCGTCCCGATGGATCACCTCACTCTCCTCAGAAGTGAGCTGACAGGCCTGAACCAAGGATTGACCCGGAGCAGGGTTGATCACCTGCTGCAGCCCTTCTTTCACGGGGGCCTCAGCACTTTCAGCCTCCTCCTCGTCCACCTTCTCTTGGGGGCCCTCCTCCAAGGAACCTTTGTACTCTGATCCCTTTATCAAATCTTCCTCCGTGGCAGGAACAAAGTTGGCACTTCCCTCCAGGAATTCGTCCACGGTGGTAAAGGCAATGTGAGAAAAATCTTTTTCCCAGAGCAGGGTGACGAGATCATCCTCCATGCGGTTAAGGAAATCACTTTTTCTCACAATATTGAGAAAATCGATCATCTCCTCGAATTCCAAACCTTTTGAAAATTGGAGTTCCCGAATTCCATCTTTAAAAAAGAGAAAGGCTAAGCTTTCCTTCACGTCCTGACTCTCATAGACCACATTTCCCCGGTAATGGAGCCGGTGTTCCCCGATCTGCAGGGAGAAAGAATCGAAGGCGTTAAAATATTGATCAAAATCTTTCCGCAGCCTCTCCAAGAATTTGGACAGAATGGGATGGTCGGCCTCGTAGAGTCGAAAGGCTTTCAGAGTTTGAAGAAAAGTTTGAAGCAACGCTTTGGTTGACTTTACTTTTTCCTCAATCTCCTTTTCTTCAGAAATATCCAGTTGATCTTCTAAACTTTCCAAATGGCTTCACTCCTTATTTCTTCTACACTCCGACAGGTTCATGCTGCCTGTGGGTGTTCATTCTCTCCTTTAAGAAATCGATCCAACTCTGATTTGAGGACCTTCCAGCCTTTTCCCGCCTTCGCTCCCCTAATTCTCCCTAAGTAAAGGTATTTCAGATAAGTAGGTCTTGAGATTCGAAGGTAGTGGCAGGCCTCCCGAGTCGTCAGGACGGTATCTTCACTATCTCTTATCATAGCTTTCCACCTTTTCTATTGGACTTTACACTGATTGATAGCATTTTCTATACCAAAATAGGTGGTTTCTCCTAACTCACCGTAATTAAATATAATTTTTTCAAAACTTTCTAACTTGTTCGAAACAAGTTGACATTTTTTGTCCTCCTAACGCTGATCTTGTCTCACCTTAATGCAGGGAAATGGAAGATTGGGAGATAGAATGTCGGAGAGATTAGGAACAATTCTTCCTGTTGTTTATCTTAGAAGATTCCGGTTAGAATTTTTACATGATCAAACAGGCGTTGGATACAAAGCGGTAAGCACCGTTTTACAGGAGGTGATCAAAGCCATAAGGAACCCGTATACGACCATTCTGGCCCATCCCACCGGCCGGCTTCTTTTGGCCAGAGGACCTTATGCCATCGATATGAAACGGATCATTGACGAGGCAAGCCGATCAGGGGTGGCCATCGAGCTCAACGCCCATCCCCTATCGATTGGACATTGATTGGAGATTGTGCAAATATGTGAAGAGAAAAGGGTCAAAATTGCCATTAATGCCGCTGCCCATGAAGAAGAGGGATTGAAGGATACTTATTACGGAGTTGGGATTGGACGGAAGGGATGGTTGGAGCCCGGAGCCATCTTTACTGCCATGGATTTTGGAGAGATCAAGACGTTCTTAGACCGGAGGAAACCGTTTTAAGCTCAAGGGTGAAAGCTCAAAGTTCATAGTTCAACGTTCATCGTTAAACTGGAGGGGGCAATGAAAAAGCAAGAGGATTTGAGAAAAAGAGTGAAGCAGATCATTAAAATTTTGTCCAGGGAAATACCCGATTCCAGAATCGCCTTGAAATTTTCCAATCCCCTTGAGCTCCTAATCGCCACCATTCTCTCTGCCCAGTGCACGGATGTCAAAGTGAACCAAGTCACGGCGGATCTCTTCAAGAAGCACCGCTCAGCAAAAGATTATGCCGAGGCAAATCTGGCGGAATTGGAGAAGGAAATTCGGCCAACCGGATTCTATCGAAATAAAGCCAAGTCGATTCAGAGATCC
Source organism: Thermodesulfobacteriota bacterium (assembly GCA_049684675.1). Taxonomy (GTDB): domain Bacteria; phylum Desulfobacterota; class BSN033; order BSN033; family UBA1163; genus UBA1163. The sequence goes on from JBAVGF010000381.1 coordinate 8,861, forward strand.
TGTCAGGAACTGGTCAAACGATTTGGAGGAAATGTTCCAAAAACTCTGGAGGAATTGGTGACCCTCCCCGGAGTGGGAAGGAAGACGGCGAATGTCATTTTAGGAAATGCCTTTGGCACCCCTGGCATTGTGGTGGATACCCACGTTCACCGGGTGAGCCGGAGAATTGGTCTGACAAAGAACGATGATCCCGTCAAGATTGAGTTCGATTTGATGGAGATCGTCCCCCAGGAAGAGTGGACACATTTCTCAAACCTTCTCGTCTGGCATGGCAGGAGAACCTGCGTAGCAAGAAACCCGCTCTGCGGGATTTGTCCCATTCGAAAATGGTGCGATTACGGTTCCAAGGTCAAGGGGTAGCACTTGAATCCGCGGTCAGGAATTGGGAAAGAATCGGATTTAGAAAACGAGAGCCTTTTCTCCACCGTGGATGGTTTGACAAGACCACTTCTGATGGGATGAGATCACCTTGTGGCAATCCATCCATAATCTATCGACGGAGGTGAGCATGGGATGGTCTAAGGTTTTTGCTTTTTCTCTCGCTGCATTCATTTCTATCACGACAGGTTATGACTCACCTGCGTTGGCTCACGAAAAAGTGGTGAGGATGGCCTTAAAGGCCTCGGATATCCGTTCTCTGGACCCTCATTATGGGACCACCACGATTGACTATGCTTGCCTTGCTCCCATGTTCAATGGTTTGGTTCGCTTCAAGCCGGAGGACATCGACCCTGAAAAGATTGAGCCGGACCTCGCTGAAAGATGGGAATGTTCAAAAAACGGTCTCGTCTGGACATTCTATCTCCGTAAAGGTGTGAAATTCCACAAGGGCTATGGGGAGCTGACCGCCGAAGATGTAAAGTTTTCTCTGGAGAAGGCCGCTAATAAAACGACCTCAAGTTTCGCATCAGATTATGCTGCTCTGGATAAAGTGGAAGCGATTGATAACTATACAGTCCGTATCACTTTTAAGAATGCCCTTCCTTCGGTGCTGGGGATTTTGACGAACTACCATGGTGGATACATCGTGTCGAAGAAGGCGGTGATAGAGAAAGGGGATAAGTTCAAGCTCGATCCGATCGGCACGGGTCCCTTCATGTTGAAGGAATATATCCCTAAAGAAAAAGTGGTAGAGGTTCGGCATCCGGAGTTCTTTATAGGAAGGCCGAGACTCGACCGCGTCGAGGTTTGGTTCATGCCCGACGCAGGCAGCCGAGAGGCGGCTTTTCGAAAGGGCGAAATGGATATTATCGAAGGGGAGCGTGAACAGGCATGGGTGAATAAAATGAGAAGCATCCCCGGAACAGCCGTCGAAATCTTCGGCCCGGGCGAAACCCTCGTTCTCCATTTCAACATGACCAAGAAGCCCCTGGATGATATTCGTGTGAGAAGGGCCATCTGCCATGCCATTGACCGAAACGAATTGATGAACTTTCTGGGACCCGATGTGACTTCAAAGCTTGTCTCCGTCATCCCGATGGATTACCTGGGCGGGACAGACAAAGTCCCAACGTACGAATTCAACCCAGAAAAGGCAAAGAAACTCTTGGCAGAAGCAGGATACCCGAGGGGGTTTGAGATGTCCATGGTGATTACCGAGATGTCAGATTACCGCCGCCCCATGGAGCAGATTCAAGAACAACTCCGAAGAGTCGGGATCACCCTAAAAATGGATGTCATGACCCATACAGCCTTCCATCAGCAGATCCGGAAAGATGTCAATCCTGTCGTCCTTTACGTTTGCGCCCGCTTTCCAACCGCAAATCCCATACTCACTGAATTTTACCATTCGAGATCAATCGTTGGCACCCCTACCGCTATCACCAACTTCTCTCACTACAATAGGATCGACGATTTGATCGAAAAAGCGAGAGTGGAGACCGATCCCAAGAGACAGAAGACTTTTTGGGCAGAGGCGCAGAAGAAGATCATCGAGGATGCGGTGGCTCTTCCGCTATGCATTACCAAATTCGCGTTCGTAAGAAAGACCTATGTGGATCTGGGGTACGAGATGAGGTCGACATTGACCCTGGTGACCCCCATGAAGGAGACCACAGACATTCGTAATCGTGATCATTGACTTCTCCATCCGGCATTGATAGATTCATAACCATAAACAGGGTGGAATTCCTTCATCCGGAGATCTTTTGCTTTACGCCGGGCATCTTAGCACCCAAAGGGAGGAAGATGCTGAAAAATGAATTCAGGATAGAGAATCCAATTTATTCCCTTAACGGGGAGTTTAAGAATGGAATCTGCTAAATATACCATTCTTGTGGTCGATGATGAAGAATTAATGAGATACCTTGTCGCTTCCTATTTATCCAAACTGGGACACTCGTGTTTCACTGCAATTGACGGGGTCGACGCCCTGGATAAGATGAAGAAAAATAAAATTGACGCTGTCATCACAGATATAAAAATGGAAAATATGAATGGAATTACTCTGATCAATCAGATTTCAAAAAAATATCCTGAAATCCCCATAATGGTGATGACAGCCTTTGACAAGGAATATTCCCAGGGGGCAGCGATTTCTATCGGGGCGCGAGAGTTTATAAAAAAGCCGTTCTCTCTTGATGAGTTTGCCGTTAGATTACATAAGATGATCAATGACTCTGAAACGATAAAACGGATGAAGAAAGAAAAGAAGGTAGACGAGAATCTCCAGGATCTTATAAATGAATTAGAAAAAACCCTGAAAAATAGTTAGAATCCCCCCAAACAAGCCCTTCTTTCACATCTGCCATTGCTCAACTGACACCCGTTTTTCAAAAGATAAAAGCCAGATTCTCTTGTTTCTTGCCAATCACTGGAAAAATTGTTTATAAATATCACTATCGGCAAGATCAAAAGATACGCATGCGTAGAAAAAACTGCTTTATGCCCCTTCCGCAGACGCTTCTTGAAAAAATCTTTCACATCGAGGAGGTGATCAACTTCCCGACCTCCCTCCTCTCTCATAGAAACTACCACTGGGAAAATCTCTCCATGGTCCCTTATTCAAACTTGACAGGGGCTGTTTCTTCTTTGCTTGAAAAAGGCAAGAAAGTGGTCATCATTACCGGCTTCTATGTTCCGATTGGAGATCCCCCGGCGACGGAGACCGATGGCCCGCCAGGGGCCCTCACCCTAGCACAGGGACTGAGACATTTGGGAATGGAGGTCTCCCTTCTTTCAGACGAATATACCCTATCGGCATTGAAGGCAGGACTAACGATCCTTGATCTCTCAGAAAAAGAGGTTCCCATCATCTGCTTCCCATTGGAACACTCAGACCAGGATGACACGAGCCCGATGATGGATGAACGGAATGAAAGGTCCATCTCGATCCGTTTTGCCCAAGACTTTTTCAATAGCCTGTGGGGGCAAGGCCTTACGCATCTCATCTATATCGAAAGAGTGGGACCCAATCACACGCTCGAGTCTTTCATTGCCCAGGAGCGCAGGGGCAAACCACCCTTAAAGGAATTTGAAACGATTCTTCCTCCTCCGATAAGAAACCGCTGCTTCAGTTCTCGCCTTGAGGACATCACCAGGTTTACAGCCAAAACGCACTTTCTCCTCGATCTTGCAGAGAAATTAGGTCTTCCGACCGAAAGCATCGGTATCGGAGACCGGGGGAATGAAATTGGAGCGGGAAAGATTCCATGGGAGGTGTTCAAGGAAAATTCTTCGACCCATCGGGAAGCAGTATTCTGCTCCCGGGTGAAGACGGACTATCTCATCTCTTGCGGGATTTCAAACTGGGGAGGGTACGCACTGCTGGCAGGAGTTGCCCTGGCCATGGGAAGATCGGAAATCCTTGAAAAAGTGACTCGCAAACAAGAAGGGAAAGTCCTCGATTATCTTGTCCGTCACGGCCCGGCCATTGATGGGATCACCTGTAAACAGGGGCACTCCGTGGACGGGGTCGAATTTGATGACTATGTGAAGGTAATTGAACGAATCAAAGAAATCGCCCTGGAATAAGATCATATGGCGCTTTAACCAGAATTTCGCTCCCCCTCACTTCATAGCTATCATGCGAATAACGGGTTGACACGACAGGAATACTTCCAAAGCTTTTTCCTGCAGTTTGGTCAACAATTTTTCTTGACTTTTGCTCTACGATTTACCACCATACTTGTTGAAAATCGACAGGGGCATTCGTTGTGATTGAATTCAGGGAAGTGAACAAATGGTTTGGATCCCTCCAGGTTTTAAAGGACATCAACCTCACCGTTCATCAAGGGGAGGTCGTTGTGGTCTGCGGACCCAGCGGTTCTGGCAAGAGCACACTCATCCGTTGCATCAACGGCCTCGAACTGATTCAAAGCGGCGATATCATAGTTGACGGGATGTCTCTGAATGACCCCAAAACCAATATCACCAGGCTGCGAGCCGAGGTGGGAATGGTCTTTCAGCAGTTCAATCTTTATCCTCATAAGACCGCCCTTGAAAATGTCATCCTGGCCCCAATGAAAGTCAGAAAACAGTCCAGGGAAGAGGCTGAAAAGATCGCCCACGACCTGATGGCCAAGGTCGGAATTCCGGAAAAGATCGATAGCTATCCGGCCCAGCTCTCCGGAGGCCAGCAGCAAAGGGTGGCCATTGCCAGGGCGTTGGCGATGCAGCCCAAAATCATGCTTTTTGACGAACCCACTTC
>JBAVGF010000382.1:0-2294 GCA_049684675.1 Thermodesulfobacteriota bacterium
CTTCCGATGAGAAGGACAATGGTTGATATTCCGACAGAAAACTTCTTGAAATGATCCAGAGCCTCCGTCTTCGTCTGAAGGGTCTGTTTGATAGCCGTCACTTTAGCATGAGGCAATTTCTCTGAGATCTGTCGAACGATGTCTTCGATTGGACAGGTATTGCAAAAGGCTGAGACCTCAATCAAACTCAATGCCTCGGGTTTCTTCATCGCCTCCTGGACAAATGCTAAATCTCCGAAGATTAGAAAATCATCCTGTGATCCAGTCTCGTCAAGAACACCAGCTATCTTAACTACCTTGCCGTTGATGGACAAAGTATCACCAGTGCTTTTGAACAGCCGAACGGCCACCTCGCTTCCAATTAAAACCTCTTGCTGGCCCTTTGGCTCAGCCCCGTGAATCTTCCACCACTTTTTTAGCCTCAGTTCTTCCTCGAAACGAACGCCCATCAGAGGGACCTTTTTCTTCTCTATTTCAACAACGCCGATCAGCTTGGGCGAAACAATGCTGACGTTTTCACGGACCTCAATCTGCCGGATCTTCGGAATATCGGAGTCCTTAAGACTTTTAGAATCGATAGCAACCCCACCGATATTCATTCCTCCATAGGAGAGGGAGAGGTCATCCGATCTCGGAATGATGAGGATATTGGCTCCGAACTCATCCAATTTCTTAGAGATATCTTCGTTCATCCTCCGGGTCACGGATACGAGGGTGACCACGGTCGTGATGCCAATGGTGAGACCCAGGATGAGGAAGAAGACCTTACCTTTTCGCCTTCTAAGATTGTTGATAGAAATGTCTTTTAGTCGCATGTCGATCACCTTTTACAAGTCAGATTAAAGTTATTAGGTTATTAGGTCACTAAGTCATTTAGTGACCGATTACTTAATGACCAGTGACCTCAATAATTAAACCCTGGGTTTCCATTGAGTAATGATTTTCTCATCAATTTGGATACGATCCTTCTCAATCGTATTTGAAATGACGTCGGGCGGGTAATTGAGACATCCTCCCTGGATTCCTTTAAGGGTCTCAAGAGTCCATTCGGTACCACATGCGTTGCAAACGATGGTTTTATCCTTGATATGAAATCGCGTGGAACGACATGGCTCACACATGCTGACTGCTGTGACCACTCTCCCAGACGGTGTTACGTACGCAAGGAGGGGAATGATGAGCCCGTTATTTTGGTAATCGAAACGTACCATCTTTTTCTCCTTCACAACATTCAGAGGGATGGAAATTTTCCCTTTTTCAACTTTTGCCTGAATATCGGTCATGCGTATCGTCTGTCCAGAATAGTCTACCTTCTCACTCACCTTTGGTTGGGAAGAAACTTTGGGATTGTTTCCTGTATTTCCCTCGATGATCCAGTAACCCACGCCTACCAGTACCATGGCAAAGGCAGCTAAGGAAATCGGAATCCAAATGTGTTTCCTCTTCTTCTCACCCAGCACCTTCTCTTTTTTCTCCTGAAACGAGGAGCCTGAAAGTTGAAATCCACATTTTTTGCAGAAATTGTTCGAATCCTGATTCTTCGTTTGACACTTTGGACATGCTTTCATTTTATGATCCTCCGTTTTTTAAATTTCTTGAACTTCTCCCTGTTTATAAGTTAAAGAAACGACCACTTTACCATCTTCAATGATGTCCACTTGAATATGACATCCGAAGTTAGTCACTCTGGCGCTTGCTCCCTTCTTTTGGGTCTTTTTCTCGTAATATTCTAATCCCTTAGCCTTGGCCTCCTTCTCAATCTTTGGATCAAGAGGTTGGGCCCTTCCACCCCCGCACCCGCTTCTACAGCAGGATGCTTTTGCCGCTAATACAGGTTCCAATTTTTCGTAAGTTTCAATCTTGGCCTTTGCCTTGGCTTTGGTGAACCACTGTGCGAAAACAACCTCGCTGTTTTTTTGATCACCTTTGAGAACAGCTTTCTCAAGGAATTGAGATATGATCCAACCCCTTCGAAGGTCTTCTCTTAAATCTTTGATACTCACGCCCATCTTTTGTTTGAGATCGTCATCCGATAAGCCATACTTTCCCTTAATCGCCTTCACCTGCTTCGCAATCTCTTCGTCAGGTGCTGAACTGTAGCCAGCGCTCGTTGCCTCCTGAAGAAGGATTTTCTCCGTCGTCATCTCATCAAGAATATCTGTTTTGAGACGGTTTAGATTTTCCTTTCCTTCTTCACCCTGAAAAAGGTTTTGCCCGTAGCGAAGCTCGTAAAATTTCTTTGCCCGTTCCACCTTCTCCGAAAACTCTTTCCGGGTGATCCCTTCGCCGTTTAC
>JBAVGF010000383.1:0-3795 GCA_049684675.1 Thermodesulfobacteriota bacterium
GTGAGTTGTGATGTCGGCCAACCTGTTCCGCAAGGCACTCTTTCAGCCTGAAATCGTCAAGTTTTAATTAGGAGGTTTCTCACTCTTTGTAGGTGAAAGAGTCAACCCGATAATGTCTTCTAATTAAAATCTCATCCATTCTTTAGCAGGATCAATACAATCTTAACTTTTCGTAAAGACTTAAGATTAAGAATGCCCACCGATATCTTTCCCAATAGTCTTTGGTAGTTAACAACTCTTTTACTTTGCTAGTTTTTTATTTAGTATTTATCTTAAGTTTAGCTAAACGGGTCAGTCCATGAATGCAGGGAGTTTATACAGAAGATGTATTAAGGGTTACGCAAGCCCCGTTAGAAATTCCAGCGGGGCAATATTCTAACGGGGTAAATCGAAATTAAAATACCACCCTCGAAAGATTAGAAAAATGCTTGGGAGGAATTTCATAGATTCCTGAGCCGATCCCTTCTTTCTCTATACAAAACAAAAAAACCCAACCTCGTGGTTGGGTTTCCATTTTTCGAAGCCCGCTTTGCCAGAAAGCTCTCGCCTTCTGGTTCACTTATCATAGCCTCTGAAGGCTTGAACCCTTCAGTCTTCTGACAAGCTTTGCGGGTTCCGAAAATCCTTGTTTCTTTTTTTACTTATAAGCTAATTTCCGTTCTCCTTCAACAGGATTCACGTCACATGACATCCCTGATGTGCGACCTGATTTTTTCCCGCATTTCAGACGAGGTGCTGCATCTCCCGTGAGCGCTGCAAGCATGCACCTTGCACTTGTCTAATATTTCTTCTTCCGTCTTGGCCCGCACGGAAAAGTCACAGCCCTGTCTGAGGTCTCTGCAGCTTAGTTCCTTCTCTCCCGTTGTATGATCAGCCATAGTCTTAACCTCCATTTGGCTTAAAGGTAATCATCGGAATTCAGCTTTGCAAGCCGGCCTTCACATGAGGAACTCTCCGTTCAACCCTTGTTATTCTTTCGGCCCGTGACCAATCGGGGTACATACGAGGACATCCCTCTCGTCCCTCTCAAAAGCACACTTTTCTTCAAGGATGGGCTTCAGTTTTTTTCGCGCCCTGTGAAGCCTCACTTTGACACTCGCAACGGTTATTCCCAAGATATCCGCAATCTCCTGATGGCTGCACTCCATGATATCAAACAGGACAAGGACCGCTCGCAAGGGCTCTGGAAGAAGTTCAATCTGGTTCTGAACACAGCTCCCCATCTCACGCTGCTCCAGTTCTTTTTGGATGAAACCTTCTTGAATAAGTGCTTCCTCGAGCCCTTCTGTCTGCTCTAAGCTTGTGCTTTCCTTTCTTCGCCCTGCCTTCCCTTGGCGGAAATGGTCCTGGCAGAGATTGTAGGCGATCCGAAATATCCACGACGATAGTTTGGAGGAGTCCTTCAGGGTTCCTAAGTTTTGCTGAACCCTTAAGAATGTTTCCTGGATGAGGTCGTCAGCCGTCCATGGGTCCTTGACGATGGCCAAAATGAACCGTCTTACTTTGGCGTAATACTGGTCATAGATCTCCCAAAATTCCATTTCCGATCCCTCTCAGACTACCCGCAGCACGAACGATCCGTCTTCCTGTCACAGGGTAATGAATACTCTTTCTCCCCGCCCATCTTATTACGGACGGTGTTTCTCAAGGCCATGTGGGCTCCTTTCTTGACCTGGCTGGAAAGATCGACGGCCTCCCGAATTTCTTCAGTCTTTAGACCCACCGCTTCGGCCTTCCCGAAGTAGTACTCAAAACACGGGATACAATTCGCTGCTGTGGCCGCCCCTATGCAAACCAAAACTCTTGTTCTCTCGTCCATGCGAAGCCCTCCTTTTTGGATCGTTTGCATATAAGACGCAAGAGGACACTGAAAGGTTACACCGCCTTGCCAGTTCCCACCAGTTCATGGATTCCGTTCCCTTTGCACGGGCGATGGCATAGGCCTCCTCGCCAGCCTTGGCCCCTTCATTCAAGACCTCCCCATCGCGCCCATTGACCCACCATTTCTTTTCAATTTTCATTCCGTCTTTCATTATTCCTGCCAACCTCTCTTCTGCATCCTATTCCTTGGCTGGTCTTCTTCATGAAATTATTTCATCTTCAAATACTTGACCATGCATACGGCACTGGCGGGACAAAGATTCTTGAATTCAGCCGTCTCACGAACGGAGGACGGTGCAGAATCTCTTTCCACTCTATGATAGCCCCGCTTAGCGAAGAATCCTTCCGCTGTTATGGTGAGCAAGTACAAAGCTTCGATTTTGAGCGAGGCTGCGCATTCTTCCGCCCTCTCGGCCAGATGGGATGCAACCCGCGGCGGCGATATCTTGAGAAATTCTTGCGTCGAGTTTTCCTTCTGACGGAAGGCGTGCGCTACTGGAACAAGAAATTCCACAGCAGGAAAATGATAACTTCATGATTACACTCCATTTCTGTTCTAAGCCGAATATTGATCTTTGACCTTCTTTTTCCCTTTAGCTAACCGATGGCTTAATTGCGGAGACCTTGATGCTGACCACTGAGCTCGCCAAATCCTTAGCTTTTTCCCGGGAAAGCTTCAAATTCTTTGCAACTTCTCTAGCTGTCGGGTCATTCGCCAAGAGCTCTGTAGGAAAAGTGGCCTCGCTCATCACTTTGGTCTCCTCAAATCCCGTTGCCTGGATCGCTTCCAGGTACTCCTTCTTGGTAACGGCACCCGCCACACAGCCAACGTAGGCAGCCACGGAATTTCTGATCTCCTCAGGCAGCTCTTTCAGTAGTACAATATCAGAAACCATCAGCCTTCCGCCCGGCCTGAGTGCACGGAAGGCTTCCTGGAAAACTCTTTTTTTATTGGGGGAAAGGTTGATCACGCAGTTGGAGATAACAGCATCAACAGAATTGTCACCCACCGGCAGATTTTCAATCTCACCCAGCCTGAATTCTACATTTGCATAATTGCCCTTCCTGGCATTGTCTCTTGCCTTCTCGACCATTTCCGGCGTCATATCAACCCCGATGATCCTCCCCCTATGACCCACCCTGCTGGAGGCGAGAAAGCAATCGAATCCCGCTCCGGAGCCGAGGTCGAGAACCGTCTCACCTTCCTCCAAGGAAGCAAGAGCGACCGGGTTACCGCACCCCAGTCCCAGGTTTGCCCCCTCCGGAGCGGCCTTCAGGTCTTCCTCCGTGTATCCTATTTTCTTACCGATATCTTGTCTGATATCAGTCCCCCCACAGCACGACGTCGCGGGGGCACAACAGGAGCTCTTTTGTTTCGCAATCTTGGCATAGCCCTCTCTTACGATTTTTCTCTTTTCATCTTCGTTCATTTTCAATCACCTCCAAGGTTATTTGGCAATATCACTTGCCATGACTTCTTTCATCATCGGACCGAGCAGCCCTTTCACCATGTCTCCGAATTCATCGGCCTTGATCAAGGTAAAGCAACATACTTTTCCGTCTTTTTTCCAACTGACAAGAGCCAATTTATCACCTGCGTGGATATTGGCCTGGTCTCTTATCTCCTTGGGAAGCACCATCTGACCCCGTTCATCTACGCTTATTAACGCCTCGACCTTACAGCAGCTCATTTGCTCACAAGTGGACCCGGCACACGAAGCTTTTCCGGACTTCTTGACCATTCTTCTCACCTCCTAAACGATTATCAGCATCGTTAAACTATTCTGATTAATCAGACTGTGCTGATAAATTTAAACCATCAGAAAGCATTTGTCAAGTGTTTTTTGAAAATGTTTTGGGAAGCAATGAGTTTTGAAGATGGGAAAAGGACTATCCTGCTCCGTGAGGCCGGGG
>JBAVGF010000384.1:0-14164 GCA_049684675.1 Thermodesulfobacteriota bacterium
CATTGGGGATAGGAATCGCTGTAGTCCACCACTTGAGCCAGGATCTCCTCATCCCGGACCGCAGTATACCGGAGGATCTCCTCATTTAAAATGGGAATGGGAACTCCAATTCCTACGGTGAGCGTCACCCCGTACCCCGTATAGGAAGTTCCTCTAAGCCATTTTGGACTCATCATCTTGAGATCTCCGGTGACGCAAAGTGTGCCGGATGGCGTTTTAGGAACCCCTCCATCCGTCCTCTTCACTCCGGGATTATGCTGGGTTCCATTTCCAACCACGTAGCCAATGCCTCCACCAAGAAAAATTCGAGTTCCCAATCCTATCGTCTTGAAATACGGATCGTTAAGAAGGGGACTTAATTGGCCTGCACTGCAGTAGTTCGCGTTACTCATCTTGGGTTGAAGAACACCCATATAGGTATAGATCACCTTCTCTGAGAGATTGACGGCCACATTGTAGTTCTGATAAGCGTTCCGGATGTTCAAGAGGGAGGCTTCGTTCATATCCTTCAGAGAGATATAAGTCTCCAAACTTTTTCGGGGATAGCAGTCCGTCCCGTAAGCGGTTGCTGTAAGTCTCACATCCTTTCCAGCAACAAGTTCCTCAATGACGTAGGCTCCCCCGTAACTAAACTTCCCCGGGAAGATTTTATTCCTGGGGTCATCCTCCGGCATCGCCGTCGCACCCAGGAAGAAATCTACCGCTGCAAAGCCCGTATAGACGGGGACATCGTTGAGATAGGTCTTCCCTCCTCCCAGTTTGATCCGAGGCTTTGTGTGACCCACGTTGAAATAGGCCCCCGAAGAACACATCGGGCCGAAAGTACCTGTGGTGACGACATCCACTTCCTGAGCTGCCTTTTTTATTCCTTTTCCTGCAGCATAATCGATAATCTCCTCTGCCGTTAGCACCACGGCCTTCCCTTTCTTAATCTTCTCATTTATCTCCTCAATGGTCTTAGCCATGTTTTTCCTCCCGAATAGTTTATTTGCAGATTACACGTTTCAGAATTGAGATCTCACTCTCAACCCTCAATTCTTAACTCTTAACTGTAATCCGCCCCCTTTGGGGGCCACCCATGATCCATAACATAAGATCACCCCCTGCCTTCCATAACCAAAGTTATGAGTTCGGAGTTAAACTGAATTGCTCCGAACTCCGAACTAAATACCCCGAACTTTTATTTCAGCCCGTTAAACAGCCAGGTGCTGATATATCGTTCCCCCGTATCGGGTAGGATGACGACAACCATCTTCCCTTCACTCTCTTTCCTCTTCGCTACCTCAACGGCCGCCCATACCGCCGCACCCGAAGAAATTCCGGCCAATATTCCCTCTTCTTTGGCCAGCCTTCTTGCCAACGATCCGGCATCCTCATCCGATACTTTGATGACCTCATCGACCAAATCCATTCGAAGCACTTCCGGAACAAAACCTGCACCGATCCCCTGGATCTTATGGGGCCCGGGTCTCCCTCTGGAAAGGACCGGAGAATTCTCCGGTTCTACAGCAATGGCTTTGAATTGCGGCTTTCTTTTCTTGAGGACCTCAGAAATTCCGCTAATCGTTCCCCCTGTTCCCACCCCCGCCACCAAAACATCCACCTGCCCTTCGGTATCGTCCCAGATTTCCAGGGCAGTGGTCCTTCTGTGGATCTCGGGATTCGCAGGATTCTTAAATTGTTGCGGGATGAAATATCGCGCATCCTTTGAGGCCATCTCCTCCGCTATCCTCACCGCACCCGTCATCCCTTCATTTCCGGGCGTCAGGATCACCTCTGCTCCAAACATTCTGAGAAGATGAATTCTCTCAGCAGACATGGTATCTGGCATCGTCAGAACCAATGGATAGTTCTTTGCCGCGCAGATAAATGCCAAAGCGATACCCGTGTTTCCGCTGGTAGGTTCTAAAATAACCGTGTCTTCCTTTATCAAACCTGCCTTCTCAGCCGCCTCAATCATTGAATAACCGATACGGTCTTTGATACTTCCGCAGGGGTTAAAGGACTCAAGCTTCGCTAAGACCTGTCCTCGACATCCGGCCGTAACTCGATTCAATCTCAATAAAGGTGTATTTCCTATCAATTCAGAAATGAAGTTGGCTATCTTTGCCATTTTTTTCCTTTAGTAAACTACTATCGCCTAAAGGCGATAGCCTTAGGGGTCAAGGATGCAAGCGTTCAAGCGTTCGAGTGAAAAGCATTCAAACATTTTTGTAGAAACCCCGACCCCTGGAACCCTTGAACCCTTTCACCCATTATATTTGGTACATTGGAGAGTCACGTCCCTCTTTCTCCTTTTTCCGATTGACCATATCTTCTAGGGTAACCGAATAAAAGATTTTGGAGATCGCATCCGAAACTTCCTTCCAAATATCTCGCGTGACACACGACGGCACTCTCTGACAGGCCTTTGGATCATGCAAGCATTCGAGTAAGTTGAGCGGACCTTCCAAAGTCTCAACCACATCGTACAAGCAGATTTCAGAAGGAGCCTTGGCCAATGAATACCCACCTTTGGACCCACGTACCGATTTCAGCAAACCAGCCGCACGAAGCGGATTAATAACCTGCTCGAGATATTTTAGCGATATGTCTTCTTGCCTGGCTATCTCCTTTAATTCAATAGGCCCCTCACCGTAACGGGAGGCAAGCTCTAACATCGCTCTTGCCCCATATCTGATTTTCGTTGATATCTTCATAGGTTATGAAATCATACTTTTTCTATGGGAATTGAACTTTTTTAACCTAATCCTCCATTGGTTGTCAAGGGGTGTTACAGAGCTTGCCGAATTGAATGAGTGCGGGAAAAGTGGTGGGGTTTTTCTAAGCTACCTTTACTGCCAAGACCTTTCTTGTCTTCTCAGTTATCTTTACCCTTTCGTCAATTCTATATCCGACGATCCATGCAATCATCTCTCCTGAGACCAGCAGAGGGACCTTGGGCCTCTCAAACTTTGGGATCTTATGATCGGTAAAGAAATTTTTCAGCTTTTGGGTTCCTTTAGCTCCCAGCGGATAGAACTGATCGCCCGGTCTGAAATTCCTCATCCTCAGCGGAAATTGCAGGCTTCCGTAATCCATCAGAGCCGTGTTGAGAGGTCCGCGGTAATTCTTAAACTTGTCTCGATCCGTCTCCTCAATGACCACTTCTTTCCCGATCTCCCGGATAAGGGTACGCCCCGGGGAAATGAGTTCGACGTCAAAGGGCAGAAATGGTTTTACCTTTCCCTTTCCCAGCAAAACCGAATCGTACCGTTTCTCAACCCACGCTCCCCTGGGGAGCTCTAAAAGAAAACTCGGAGAAGATTGGTGTAATTTTCGATACATCTCATTAACATCCGACCACTCCCCTTCTTCCACCGCCACTCCCCGGTCGTAAATTCTCCCTAAAATCTTCCTGATGACTCTCCATTGAATAGCCTGATGAAGGGATTGATATTCTGAGAATTTGAAGGAAAGGGTCTCTCTCTCCTCCCGGACGACCTTTTGATACGCCGCCTCGGCCCCCTTCTCTAAATAATCATCTTCCTCCCTGAGAATGTTGGAGGTCCTCAGAAGGATCTCCTTGAAATTCGGCTGATACTCCCTTTCCATCAAGGGTATCAGAGCCAGGCGTATTCTATTTCGAAGGTAGTCCTTTTTCAGATTTGACGAATCCGATAGAAAAGGAATCTTTTTCTCCATGGCGAAGGATTGGATCTCCTCTTCCCATACTCCAAGAAGAGGCCGAATCACTTTTCCGTCCCGAATGGGAAGCATCCCTTTTAAACCCTGTAACCCGGATCCCCTGATCAGTCTCAAGAGGACGGTCTCCACCTGATCATCTGCATGATGGCCGAGGGCAATCTTCTGGGCATCATGCTTTTGAAGAAGGTCATCAAAGAAGTGGAAACGAATCCTTCTGGCGGCATCCTGTGGAGAGAGCCCTTCCCTTTTTTGAAACTCCTTCACATTGAATTGCCCGTATTCAAACGGGAGGCCGAGCCACGCAGCCTCCTTTTGAACCAGCTCGACTTCTTTTTCTGACTCGACGGGTCGGAGGCCATGATTAACATGGGCTACGATGAGAGAAAGGTCAAACGCTTCACGGCAGGCATACAGCAAATGGAGGAGGACCATTGAATCCACCCCTGCTGACACTCCCACAATCAACCGATCGCCTTTTTCTACTAAATGGTGGCAGTCAATGGCCCTTTTGATCTGATTAAGTAACATACCTCACTCTTACATCTTCTTTTCTCCTAACGGGCCGACTCGAATTTCCACCACCGTCGTACCGCACCATTTTTCAACAATCCTGATCGTACAGGTTTTATCGGGTTTTGAAAAATTAAGAAAAGACTCCTTACCTCTGTAACTGTTCACAAGCTTCCAATTATCCTTCTCCATATTGTATTTAAAATATTCAATCAAGGAGTCCACGTCGAGACGCCATTTGGAAAAGACCATAATACCTGCTTTAAAGCCGGGGCTCTCATAGACAAAGGATTTATTGGCCTTATAATTCAATTCGGTCGGGACGCGGACATCGTCAAAATAGGACTTCCCGATCTCCTCTCCCCCCGCCGTTGTCTCTCCCGTTGCTCCTCCTGCAGGCTGACCCTGTTGGCGTTCCTTGACTGTCGTCGAGCAGCCCATCCATGTCATACTGAGAACGACCAGCAACCAGAAAACGACAATAGATTTCCTTTGAAAGATAATTTTGCCCATGGTTTTCCTCCCTCATGACGAAATGTGAGATAATAAAATTTTTTTACCACTACCCGGTGAGAAAAGCAAGAGGAAATAAAAAGATCGCTAAATCTCGGCCCCGCAATTGAGCAGCCCTTGTTCCTTTTAGTATGAATCTCAACGAGGTTTAGGGCACGGGAGTCGGTCGTTTCAAACCCAAGAAGAAGTAAAACAGCCACCTTTACGTTAGGGCACTCAAAATTAGGTGTTTCTACAGCCCAACGCTCGGATCACCAACGGCCCGTCCCACCATTTCCTCCGTACCCCAACGACGAAGGATCGAAAAGATCGATCGGGATATAACCCAACCTTGGGACATCCCCTTGATCGAAAGGAGGAGGTAGCTTATACGCATATTGTCCCGGCGTCACCTCGAAAGTAAATGGGAAAACGACCTCGTTGCTCTCATTTCCGGCTTTGTCAAAAACGGAAACCTTCAAGGTAATTTGCGTCCATTCTGTAATATACGATGTTCTCGAACTGAAGGTATTCCACTGAATATACCCCTTGAAGTGTTTTTGGTTCTGCGGTTTGAGGTAGATCCAATCGGTCGGGTAATATCCATAACCCACCTCATCTACCACCGAGGCAATCCTCAGCATCTGTCCATCCGGATCTTCTGCCTCGATATAGATCTTCCAGATATATCCATAATACCCCTTCTCCACCGCAAAAGCGTGGGTAATGATCGGCGCCCGGGATCCGGCTTTGGGTTGTCTCCCCTCGATGTAAGGGAACAATTGGGCTGATCCTTGAACGGGTAGGAAAAGAATGAACGTCAACAACAGGCTAATAAAATAAAGGGCTTTTTTCAAATTCATGAATTGCACCTCCCTTCAATATAAAATATAAGATCAGGGAAGGCGATTATCAAGGAAGTGCAGAGTGTGAATAGGCAGGGTCAGACGTCTTGCCTCGGTGAAAACTGATAACAATATCAATAAATAAGGGGTTTATCGGGGCTTATTTCTTTTGGATGTATGAGGGCCTTCGTTCACCTTTTTTGAAATGCCACGACCTCCTTTCTCGCCTCTTCAAAGATCTCTTTAAGAGGGACTCCTTTTTCCAGTGCCAATCTCTTGCAGTCCTCATATTCCGGGGAAAAGTTGACGACTTTTCCTTCCCATCGGGCCAATTTGAAGCGGATTTTTCCATACTTCGTTTGACGGGGTATGATTTCTCTATCGGTCTTTGCCCTCTCGTCTTCGTGCCACCTCAAACCAATAGTGGTCGTCTCTCTCAAAAGAAATTCTGTGACAGAAGCCAGCTTTTCCGAGGGGCAAATCACGGTGAGCAGATGGCCCGGCCGGTTCTTCTTCATCAGAATGGGAGTGATGAACACTTCAAGGACTTTCATTCCCAAAAGTCCTTCTATCACATAGTCATAGAACTGTGGGTTCATGTCATCAATATTCGTCTCAATGACCACAACCCTTTCTCTTCCGGAGGTGGATACCGAAGTCCCGACGATCAGCCTTAGGAGATTGGGATGGGGAAGGTCGTCCCGGCCCGCCCCATGCCCAACTCGCTCTACGTTGATCGGCGGCATCGGGCCAAATCCAGAGCCCAGGCTGGTGAGGATAGCCGCTCCCGTAGGAGTGAAGAGTTCTCTCTCCACTCCCGAAGAATAGATCGGTTTTCCCTCCATCAACGATAGTGTGGCAGGAGCAGGGACTGGAAGGATTCCATGTTCGCATTTTACAAATCCTGCTCCTACGTTCACCTTTGAGACATAAATCTCTTCAATCCCCAACTGTCGAATACCCCATACCGATCCAACAATGTCGACAATGGAATCCAGTCCACCCAATTCGTGAAAGTGGACCTCCTCCGTTGGCGTTCGATGAATCTTGCCTTCCACGGAAGCAATCCGCTTGAAAATTTCCCTGCTCTTCTCCTTGACGTCGGCCCCTACGCCACTTCTTTCAATGATCTTCAGAATCTCTTTCAAATTGCGATGGGATTTCTTCTCATTTTTCCCTTCCACGATGACCCGGGTTGCGGCGAGACCTCCCCTTAAGACTTTCTTAACTTTCAAAGCGATAGTTGGGATTCGAAGTTTTTTCAACTCCTCCCTTAATCGTCGAGGGCTTAAACCGACATCGATCAGGGAGCCGAGAATCATATCCCCACTGGCTCCGGAAAAACAATCAAAATAGGCGATTCGCATCACTCATCTCCCCAACTTTTTATCTCCCCATCTCCTCATCTCCTTATCACCTTTTCATCGCGTCAATGCGCC
Source organism: Thermodesulfobacteriota bacterium (assembly GCA_049684675.1). Lineage (GTDB taxonomy): Bacteria > Desulfobacterota > BSN033 > BSN033 > UBA1163 > UBA1163. The sequence continues at coordinate 6,974 of JBAVGF010000384.1, forward strand.
ACCCCATTTCCGCCTCTCTTCTCACCTCCCCGCCTGATTTGACGGGTCTGTTAAAAATTCATAAGCGGTCAGATAAATGAGTTTGGTCACATCGGCGAGCTTCTCAAAATTGATGGATTCCAGATGATCGCGGGGAGTATGTATTTTCTTGTAATCCGACGCAAAGAAGTCTAATGTGGGAATCCCCTTTTGATGGAAGGGGTAATGATCACTCCCGAACTCGAAGGAATATTGATCAATATTCTTCCCCTCTTTGAATCCTAAAGGCTCCAGGAATCTCCGGCTTATCCGTGCCAGAGAGGGTTGAATCGAACTCCCGACCAAAAAGACCTCCTTTTCATCCGTTGCCCCACCAAGGGTATCCAAAGAGAACATGGCCTTTATCTGGGTAAGAGGGACAAAGGGTTGATTGACGAAGTGACGGGACCCCCATAATCCCCACTCCTCTCCTCCAAAGAAGATCAAGATAACGCTTCTTTTCAAATCTGTATTTCTCTTCATCAGAGATTTCCCTATTTCTAAAAGGGCAGAGACCCCCGAGGCATTATCATCCGCTCCTGGATAGATCACCCCACTTTTTTCATCTTTTCCCAGGTGATCATAGTGGGCACCCAGAACCAGAAACTCCTTTTGCTTAGTCGGATCATGGCCCTCTATCATCCCCCAGATATTCGCATCCTTAAACCCCATCTTCTTGAACTGAAGGCTCATTTCAAAAGAGATATCCTTCTGATCCAAAATATCCTTCGTCCATCCCTCTTCTACTTGGGCATAGGGAACGAAAAAGATTGGGATATAGATCGAGAAATCCGGCTCCTTCGCCCCTGCCGCCACTTTCGAGGCCTCGATCAAACGCTGGAAATGGTTACCTCCGTGTTCTCTTTTACGTAGCTTTTCATCCAATTTCGGAGGGAAATAGGAAGGGTAAGTGAGATAAGGTGCCAAATAGTCCAAATCCTCCTCCTTCGTAAGGAAAAGAATGGCTCTGGCCCCCTTCCGCTGAAGTTCCTTTACCCTTTTCAAAAGCTGTTCATAGCGAAAGTCTTTAGTGAGATCCAGAAAAATCATTGCACCTTTGCCAGAGAGTTTCTCCGTTTCATCGATTTTGCTCTCACTCATTAACAAGAAAGGACCTTCCCATTTTCCTTTTTCAGAAAACCGGAAGGGAACGGCTTTAAGCTTCTCTTCTCTGTTAGGTGTCTTTAAAATCAAGGTGGACTCCTTGATATCTTTTACGGTAATCGAGAAGGGTTGAGTAACAGGGGTCAACCCCATCCCTTCCAGCTGCTTGATCAGGTAGGCCTGGGCTTTTTGATAGCCCGGGGTTCCTGGAAATCGTCCAGCCAATTCAGATGAGGACAGATAGGAAACATGCTCCCTCAATCTCTGCGGCTCCATTTTGACGAAATCGTCTTTGGATAGGAGGTTATGGGAGACGAAGGAGGTTCTCGGAGGAAAATTTCCCCTCTCTTTCGGCCTTCCATTCTTAAAAAGAAGGTAACTATCCCAGCCATAGAAGAAGATGTACCGGCCTCGGGAAAGGGCACTGGCAGAACGCCCAAAGTAAACGGTCACCCACTTGCCGGGATGAAGAGGCCTGGGAAAGCTGAGGAGAAAGGATTCATCTTCTTCATCCACCCTTTCTCCCTTTATAAAAAATGAACCCTCTTTGTGATCAATGGGCTTTGGAAGATGTGAAACGAATTTAGAAAGGATTGGATTCTTCCAGCTTTCACCCAAAAGCATCACAGAGGAATTTCTCAGTTTCTCTTCGGTCACCTCTTTGGCTGACAGAATCTCTCCGCCCTTTCGCTCTTTTGCCATTTTGGCCAGTTCAAAATAGATTTTTCGGCTCTCCTCATCTCCTTGGTCTGAGACAATAAAGACCTTTTCAGGGTCTTCCAGCAAAGCATTCAATCCGGGGATGATTTCTTCCGGGTATAACCTTCGAAAGAGATGATCATCAGGGTCCAAAGTAACCTTCAACGGCATTCTGGGAACTTCTACGGAAAAAGAGCTTCTTCTCTTTGAAACGTCCAAAATAAAGCGTTTCTTCCCCAAACCGTCATCGACTTCAATGAGAAGGGGAAGCTGGTATACATCCCCTTCCTGAACCACCTCCCCTGAGACGACGAAACCATTGGAGGAGGCCTGAGCTCTAACATTTTCCAGCTTCAGTTGGGGCCCGCCGGGGCGGTCCAGCCATTGAGAAAAGAAGTGACTCAATCGCTTACCGCTCACCTCTTCAAAGATATTCTTGATATCCTCCCAGCTTGCCTGTTTGCCCCCGTATTGCATTGCAAATTGCCTCAAGGTGGCGAAGAAGAGGTCCTTTCCAACGTTCCTCCGGAGCATATGAAAGACCATGGAGCCTTTTCCATAGCCGATCTGTGCGTCTAACTCCGTCTCTTTACCTTCGAACTTCCGAAGGGGGTAATCTTTTGAAGGAGGTACTTCAATGGCATATCTCTGCACCACATCCTGCCGGTATTTGCGAGGAGCTTCCTTTCCGATCTTCAACTCTTTATAGTAGTAGTTGGCACAATAAGTGGTTAGGGCCTCCACCCAATTGCCTGTTCCGGGCTTCTCACTGACATAATGCCCCCACCAGGAATGGACAATTTCATGATCCAGGGCACCCGGTCTGAGGAATTCTTTCCCCTGCCGGATCGCTTCCGGCGCAAGCAGCGTGAGGGTAGGAATCCCATAGCCGCTTGAGAAGAAGTTCTGGACAATATCAAACTTCTTGAAGGGGTATGAACCCAACAGGTCCGAGTAGATTTTTAGATATTCTTCGGCACTATTTAGAAATGCCTCTGAAAAGCGGTCATCCTCAGGGAAAAAATAAGTGGAGATCTTGATGCCATTCGGCTTCCGTGTTTTAACAGAATATTTCCCGGCTACGAGCGTGAGGCTTTCAGCCGGCAATTCATTCGCCCACTTGGTTCTCCAGGTGCCGTCTTTGAGATTTTCAGATACCAGCTCACCCTGGGTGACGATTCGAAATGGCTCCGGGATCGCCGCCTCTATCTGGAATAGAGCCATTGAATCGGGCTTGTCGGGATACCAGTGTGTATCCGATGACAAATAGACCCCTTCTGAACCGATGAGTCCAGAGGTCTTATCTCCTCTTACAAACTGAAGCTCCTTTTCCTTAACGATAGGATCATAAATAGGACCTTCGTAAGAAATCCAGAGAATCAGAGGATCCTCCGCCTCCTGAAGAGAGATATCTAATTGATTGGCGTGTGTTGAAAAAGTGGCCACAGACCAATGGAGCGGCGCTCCTGTCCTTTGGTCAACGATCCGGGTGATTTTCAATCGAGGATTAAGGAGAAGTGAAAGGGTTTGGGACCTCCCCCCCTTCATATTTATCTGAAGCCGATCTTCGGCTTTGAGGAGGTGCCGGGCGGGATCGATCTGGATGATTAGGTGATGCGAATGAATATTAAAATCAAAAGGGGGGGATAAAGCGAATGCTTCTCCGGTGACCCAAAAGATGGTCCCCAGAGAAAATAAAAGGATGACTTTCTTTCGCAGGGGTCTTCTGTCCATTAGCGGAAATCATAACACAACCCGCATAAAAAAGTCATTTTCCATTGATCTTCTTAACAGCATAGCTCCCCTCTCCTGGCGGGCGAGCCTGCCTTCCGCAGGGAGGAATTGAGACAAAGAGACCCAAATTCCGATTTGGAGAATGAGACCCTTTTCCCACTCCGTCATTGCGAGCGCCTAAGCTGCGCGGCAATCTCATGGAAAAGGCGAAATTGCTTCGTTCTACTCGCAATGACAATTCCCTAAATTGGGATTTTCGTTCCACAAAAACATTGACAATTGAGGGGGATTCGGTAAAATTTAGTAGTCTGGCGGTGTAGCTCAGTCGGTCAGAGCATGCGGCTCATATCCGCAGTGTCCGGGGTTCAAATCCCTGCACCGCCACCAAATTTCTATTTTCCTGGATTGTATGTACCCCTCCCCCTAAACTCCGGACGATTTCCATTCGAGCGGCTCTCACTCACAAAAAACATAATGATTCAAGGCCCGAGGTCCTTTGTCTATTTTCTTGTATATTCCCGTTCAGATATGGCATTAAAGGCAAAGATATCCGCTTGATTTCTTTAGACGCTATGACTATCCTTAAATCGGGAAACGGGGATTATCGAAATGAGGGTGTTTATTCCTGTCGGGTCCTCCTCAGGCGGTCATAATTTATTTAGAAGGAGAGTAAGAAATGAAAACCAAGACCATTCGACAATGTGTAACGTTCAAAACAAGTCCACATGTAATATACGATATGTTGATGGATTCACGGAAACATGCAAAGTTTACTGGCGAAAAAGCCAGCATCAGTCGAAAGATTGGTGGAAAGTTCACTGCCTACGCTGGATATATTAATGGAGTTAATCTGAATCTTGTGCAGGATAAAACAATCGTTCAATCCTGGCGTGGAAGCGACTGGCCAAAGCGACATCATTCCAAGGTGACCTTTTCCCTGAAAAAAGTGAAGAGCGGCGCACGGCTTATTTTCAGGCAGAGCGGCGTTCCTGAAGAGCATTACAAAGACATCAATCAGGGTTGGCGTGACTACTACTGGAAGCCGATACGGGAGATGGTGGAGAAGCATTAAATCATTAATTGTTATTAGACCGTCGGTTAGTCAGAATTGAAAAATGGGGCATCTATTTATCGGGGACGTTGTTGATTAAGTTGAATAACCATTTCATCCTCTTCCCTAATTCCTCCGACTAACTCCGTTTCCCCTCATTGTCAAGTTGTTTTGAAACCGACGCCCCCTAATTTCCCTATTTCGTGCACCCCCCTATCCTTCCCATGCCCATTCCATCCCATGCCCATTCCATCACTCCTTAACAGAAATCTCATCCCCGGAATACTCCACAACGACGCTATTCCCTCCCCAATTCTACCCTTTGCTGTGAATTTCCTAATCTAACTTCACATCAATTTACATTTTTGCTTTTCTGGTGGCCTCCAAATTAGTGGAGTTGGCTGAGTAAGCCGGCGAAATGGGACAATTGTGCAAAGATCTTACATTTTTGTATACTTTCGGGTTCGATTAGAATTATATGAAGTTGTGAAAGCATTCGGGCTTTCACGAACTTACAGCAAAACACTATCTGGCACAGAAGTTGCGTAAACAAGCGCATGGTGGCTTACGAACTGTACTTATACGATGAAATAAAGGGACACAAGTTAATTGGTATCCTACCAGAAAGAAGAAAGGACCCGAGGAGAATAACAAAGGAATCGGTTCTAAAGTGGGGAAGAATGCTTTTACATGATAGTACCGATGATAAGAATATTTTTTTCAAACAGGTAGAAATCGATCATAGTACTGGTCATGTTTTCGAGGATAATACGGTTTTCAATAATTATTAGAGAATAAATCCCGTATTCAGTTGTCAGATACCAGAGGCAGGGTCAGAAATGGTCCTGTGTTTAAGGTTTCTCCTCTCTCAATTTTCATTCACAATTTTGTCGCACGAATCAAGGCAATATTTGACAAGAAGTCCTATGGCCGCGACAAAATGTTACCTCACGTCACGGCCTACCCTTAAACATACTTAAGATTAAGCTTTTAAGTTCAAATAGTTACGTAACTCCCGTGATTAGGCTGCTTGTGGGCATACTTATTGCTCTGCAATCCTGGTAATCGCAATTTAGGAAGGGAGCACAATTGATGGCTGTGGAAGCAAAGGCAAGAACGGCTGAAAATTCTTTCTTGGAAATTACTTATTATTATCAGAGGGCGGTGAAGGTCGCCTCCTTCTTAATTTGCATCATGACCTTTTTTCTCATAGTCTTCTTCTCTCGTCTCATTTCTTCTTTATTCGTTGTTCTTGAATATGCCTTCCAGTCATTTAAAAAAGTAAAAGTCTTGGAAACAAAAGGAAGGGAGACTAAACCCATTTCTGAGACCGGCCGTGAACGAAGAAAATATGCCAGGTTTAATGTGTATTGGCCGATCCAATATAATCAAATTGGTTCACCTATCAGCCATGATGGTCGAGTGACGAATCTTAGCGAAGGTGGGATGTTATTCCTGTCTCCTGGGCAGATGGAGATTGGTCAACATCTAAAGTCAAAACTTTCTTTCATTTCAGGTTCTCAAATTAATACGATCCAAATGCAAGCTGTGGTGGTGTGGAGGGACATTTATCCGAATGAAGCGTGGGGAGATTATCGTTGCGGAGCGAAATTTCTCGATATCTCCACAGGAGATAGGACTGAGCTGAACAATCTTTTGATGAGCCATCCACAATAACCACCTTATCCTCTCCCCTTATTCCTCCGACTAACTCCGCTTCCCCTCATTGTGAAGCTTTCCGCTTATCCCGCTTTGGCGGGACGGGGCACTTGTCGGCCAAGTTGTTTTGAACCCGACGCCCGCGAAATTCCCCATTTCGTGTACCCAGGCAATCTGAAAATGTGAACAACAAAACGCCAAAATAACCGCTTGATTTCTTCAGACGCTATGACTAACTTTAATTTATGGAGTGGGACCTAATAAAATGAAGGTGTTTAGAAAGTAAGAAGGCTCAAAGAAAAAAGAGAGGAGATGAGAAGAGATGGAAAGAAAGAGGATCATCTGGCTGTTTCTCTTTGCTGTTTTAATTCTCGCTTTTTCTTCATGCCATCCTCGTCATGTTTCAGATATTAAGCTGAATATGACGCAAGAAGAAGTGGTCTCCTTGTGGGGGAAAACGGACCTTATCACGCACAGGACCGTTAACGGGAAGCCTGCTGAAACCTGGGAATATCATTTTTCAAACACCGATTCTATTTGTTGGGTCACTTTTATTCAAGAGAGAGTAGTTAGCACCCAGTGCCGCCGACAACCTTATCCTCGACCATATTACTACACATATCCATACTACCCATACTATTATCCATATCCACACCGATATTACTACCCTCACTACTATCCCTATGGCCCTTAATGGAGGTAACGAGTTGCTTAATATTCCATAAGGATACTTTTCCCTTCCCCAACTGCGGTGTCCGCGGTTTCAATTGCTGATCTTCGGTGCTGATTTAGCAAGAAAGTGTTGTCTAATTTTTCACACAGGTTGATTTTTGAAGGAAGAATAGCCAAATTTTAGTCAAAGGAAGTTTAATAAGAACCAGGGGATGACAATAGGTTAATGAGTTTACGTTTGTGGAGACACGAAG
>JBAVGF010000385.1:0-8951 GCA_049684675.1 Thermodesulfobacteriota bacterium
TTTTACAGCCGAGCAGAGAATTTTCCCAGAAAGTTCAAAAGGCGCATAGGCGTATCTATAAAGCACTTTTGCAGAGAAATGGAAAAAAGGCACGTGCGGAAATGGTTAAACATGTTCGGGAGGTGGACCAAGATCTTGTTGCCCTCCAGAAGGAGAGGCGTATCGAAGAGTTAAGTCTCCACGGGGTCATGCGGGAAAAAGGAGGTATTATGTTTTAATTATAACATCTGAAATCCCCTCGATTCTTTCCTTTTTTTCTTATTTTCATTCTAAGGAGGTGATGTGTGGGCTGAAGGTATTTTTCAATTCGAACGGTATCAGAGGGGGGAAAGTTCGCGTGTCTGCCAGAAAGGGCGAGGTAACAGAATTCTTTCACTTTTAGTGATCCGCGGAAAGGAGAGATGAGATGGAAAAAAAATCGAAGAAGAAGATTTCAAGAAGGGACTTTCTAAAAGTAGCTGGGGCAACCGGGGCAGCCATCACTTTGGAGCAGTTTCTCAAAGGGCCTTATGTCGGTGCTGCGGGAAAACCTCCTATCTTAATCGGGAATGTCGAACCCCTCAGCGGTCCCTATGCCGATTCTGGAAGGGATGAGTTCCAAGGTGCAGAACTCGCTAACAATGAATATAACAAGAAGGGTGGGGTTCTCGGAAGGGAGATTAAGATGATTTCTGAAGATGCCCCCTCGAACCCCGGGATTGGAGTTCAAAAAGCCAAGAAGCTGGTGGAGAGGGACAAGGTTGACTTCCTGACAGGAACTTTGACCAGCAGCGTCACCATTGCCATAGCCGATTATGCATGGAACCAGAAGATCCTCTTTATGGCCTTTGGAAGTCACTCTGATGATACCACCATGCAAAAATCCCACCGAACCACATTCCGAACCACCATCCAGAATTGGGCCCTCTCGACCGCCTGCGCGACCTGGATTGCGAAAAACTGGAATGTGAGAAAGGTTTACCACATCACTGCCGACTACACATGGGGGCACACTGCCCGGGAATCGATGAACCGCGTCATTATAAAAAAGTTTGGAGGAACAGAGTTAGGAAATGACTTCACTCCTTTGGGAACGACAGACTTCAGTGCACAGTTGTTAAAAGCGAGGGGACTGAAGCCGGACTGTCTGATTGTTAACTGCTACGGTGGTGATCAGGTCAACTGTGTTAAGCAGTTTAAGGAATTCGGCCTCGAAAAAGATATGAAGCTGGCAGGTCCTTTAAGCGGTACCCCGATGATGAAAGGGATTGGGACGGCTGCTGCGGGGGCTTGGGGCTTATCCTGGCATGGAACGATCGATACCCCAGGTTCGAAAAAGCTATATGCCGCCCTGATGAAGGCCTATCACCCCTATAGTGAATGGAGACCTTCATACCGACACTACCTCGGCTATATCACTCACACTCAGCTTTTCGAAGCTATCAAAAGAGCTGGAACAACGGACATGATCCCGGTGATCAAGGCACTTGAAGGCCACAAGTTTGATGGCCTCAAGTGGAATCCAAGCTATTGGCGTGCCTTCGACCATCAGAATGTTCAGGATGTACTTGTCGGCTTAGCCAAGAGAGATGAAAACTGGAAAAGTGAAGATGACTACTTCCAGATCCTTGGTCATCTCAAGGGCGAAGAGGCCTTTCCTACCTACGAGGAGTGGAAAGCCAATGGTGGACATGAACTGGAGCCATACGATATGTTGAAAAAAGCGTGATGTTTTTATAGGGACCTGTTCCCTCGATGATGGAACAGGTCCCTATTTTTTGTGGAGATGCATTATGCACCTGAACCTGACATTTTCTGTCATCATCACCCAATTAGTAAACGGTTTTGCATTAGGAATGCTCTTTATTTTAATGGCTGTAGGTCTGACTATTATTATGGGGCTGATGAGAGTGATCAACTTTACCCACGGAATTCTTTACACCCTGGGGGCTTATACCGTGATCACTTTGCAAAAGATCTTCGGGTTCTGGCCTATATTGGCAATCGCCCCAGCTTGTGTTGGAATGATTGGCATGGCGATTGAGGCCTCCATGATCCGCCCTATTTATAAAAGAGACCCTCTCTATACCCTCCTTTTGACTTTCGGAGTCGCCCTGGTGCTTGAGGATGTGATTCGACTTATATGGGGAGATGCCCCTTATCCCATGGCTGCACCGCAGATCCTGTCAGGTGTGGTTAACATTGGGGTTGCCTACTTTTCCAAATACCGTATCTTCGTTATCCTTTTTACCTCCGTTCTCCTTTTCGGTGTTTGGTATTTTTTAGAAAGAAGTCAGGTGGGGAAAACGATCCTTGCAGGGACCTTCGACCGTGAGATGGTAGTGACCCTCGGGATTAAGATCGACCTTTTATTCACTCTCGTCTTTGGAATTGGAGCAGGCCTTGCCGCCATTGCGGGCGTACTGGCCTCACCGATCCGAGGCGTTTTTCCGCCTATGGGAACAGATATCATCATGCCTTCCTTTGTGGTGGTGATCATTGGCGGAATGGGGAGTTTTTGGGGAGCCGTAATTGGGGGTCTGTTAGTGGGAGTCGTTAAGAGTTTCACCGTTGAAATTTATTCTCCCATGGCTGATGTCATTGTCTTCTTTTTATTAGCCATCGTTCTTCTGGTCAGGCCGAGAGGGATCAGTGGCATTGAGGGTCTACTCGAATGAGCACATTGATTAAAACCATCAGAACGAACGCCTCTCTTCAACTGGCGATCCTTTCTATCATCGTACTGTTATGGCCTTACATCATCCCCTTGATTGGGGGATATGATGGCCTTGCCATCGAGATGGTGATCTTTGCCATCTTCGCGATGGGGTTCAACATCCTGCTCGGGTATACCGGGATTCTCTCCTTTGGCCATGCCGCCTTCTTCGGCCTGGCAGGCTATTCCATGGGCCTCATTCTCATCCATTTAAAGATCCCTATTCTGTTGGGAATGCTTTTCGGGATCGCCCTCTCCACGGTGACGGCCATCCTTATCGGGCTGCTGATCATCCGAAAGACAGGGATCTATTTCGCCATGCTTACCATTGCCTTCGGACAGATGTTCTTCTTTATAGCGTCCCGCTGGAAGAACTTTACCGGTGGTGAGGACGGTTTGACAGGGATTCCCAGGGATGTCATCGGGATTCCTGGCCTCCTTTCGCTTCCAATTTTTGAACCCCTTCACTTTTACTATTTCGTCGCTGTTGTCTTTATTCTTGCAGCGATAGTGAAGTATAAACTGATTCATTCCCATTTCGGCCAGGTCCTGAAGACAATCCGGGAGAACGAGACGCGTGCTCAGATGGTTGGGTACAACGTCCGGAGGTACAAGCTTTCCTCCTTCATCATTTCATCCATTTACGCCGCCGTGGCCGGGACGCTTTATGGGCTCTTCCTTAACTATATGTTTCCTCAAACCCTTGATTGGATTCGGTCCGGGGACGTTGTCATCATGACGTTGGTAGGAGGGATGGGAACATTCTTCGGTCCGATCATCGGGGCAGGAGTAATCGTTGCCCTCCGTGTGCTGATCAGTATTTATGCAAAGATCGGGGGATTGGTATTTTGGCAGTTATTCATGGGAATGATCTTTCTTGTCTTCGTTCTCTTTTTCCCAAAAGGAATCTGGGGTTTCTTTCAAAAAAGCGAATGATTTGCTTTCAAGGAGAGCGGTGTGAACATACTTGAGACGAAGGCATTGTGTAAAAATTTCGGATCCCTGGAGGCCGTCTGTCGTGTGGACCTCAACTTGGAGAAAGGAGAATTGAGATCGATCATTGGGCCCAATGGGGCGGGGAAGACCACCTTTTTCAATGTCCTAACGGGCATGCTTGCCCCAAGCAGCGGAGACATTCTCTTCAAAGGCGAAAGCATCGCTGGCCTTCCTCCCCATCAGGTCGCAAAGAAGGGAATCGGCCGATCCTTCCAGATTACCAGTATCTTTCCACAATTAACGGTTTATGAGAATATTCTCATCCCTTCAATGCTTTATTACTCTAAGAATGAGGCCATCAACAGAACATGGGAGATTTTAGAGGATGTAGACCTGAAGGATAAAGCCAATGTGATTGCAGCAAACCTCTCCCATGGAGACCAAAGGCATCTGGATATTGGAATTGCCTTGACGACTAAACCCGAACTCCTGCTTCTCGATGAGCCCACCTCAGGGATGCCGCCTGAGGAGAGTATTCGCACAGTCAAATTGATTCAAAGATTGAAATCAGAAAGAGGATATACTATTATCCTCATCGAACATAAAATGGATATCGTCCTTTCCGTCTCAGATCGGATTACTGTGCTTTCCCTGGGTGAGAAGATCGCCGAGGGGACACCAAGTGAGATTCAGGCCAGTGATGAGGTTCAGAAGGCTTACCTCGGGGGTCTGGATAAGGAATATAAGAGGGTGAACAATCGGCAGAGGAAGGTGGCGGGGAATGGGCAGGAAATCTTAAAACTGGAGAAGGTCAATAGCTTCTATGGCGAGAGCCATGTCCTTCGCGATGTTTCCATGAAGGTGATAGAAGGAGAGATCGTCGCTCTTCTCGGACGCAATGGAGCAGGAAAGACGACCACTTTGAGGACCATTTTGGGTCTCACGCCTGCTCGGAGCGGTTCCATCCAATTTCGGAAGGATAGGATTGAAGGACTCCCCCCGGAGACCGTAGCCAACAAGGGAATTAGCCTTGTCCCTGCAGGGAGAAGGATATTTGCCAACTTAAATTTAATGGAGAACCTCGAGCTTCCCTTTTTTATGAAAGGGATTAATTCGAAACAAAAGCGGAGTCAGATTGAACAAATCTTCAATTACTTTCCAGCACTCGTGGAGAGAAAGACACATAAAGGAAATCGTTTGAGCGGCGGCGAGCAACAGATGCTGGCCATTGGTCGGGCTTTGGTGGGTAATGTCAAATTTATGATGCTGGACGAACCTTCCCAGGGGTTGGCTCCCATGATTGTGAAACATCTGGCAGAGATTGTTCAAGAAATCAATAAAGAAGGGGTGACGATCTTGCTCGTTGAGCAGAATGCCCTGATGGCCTTGGAGCTGGCGGATCGGGTCTACGTGATGGATAAGGGCGAGATCGTCTATGAAGGAAGACCTGAAGACCTATGGGCTGATCGAAAGTTAAGCCAGGCACTTTTGGGCGTATAAAGGTTAAAGACCCGATGCCAAACGCCAAAATTCAAATGCCAATTGGAACTTGAATGCTAAATTTGAAAACTCAAATCTGAAAATGATTTTGCATTTTGCCTTTGCCATTGAAATTTAACATTGCCTTTACTTTGAAGGAGGGAGGTGGAAAATGATGCAAACTTTTCAATTCAAGGCGCCTTCGGTGATTGTGAACGGGCCTGGCGCTGCCAAAGAGGTGGGATCCTTTGCTAAAGGGCTGGGTAAGAAGGCCTTAATCGTTACGGATAATCTCTTAGAGAAGATCGGCCTTCTCAACGAAATAAAAAAGGCTCTAGAGGTCGCGGGAATTCCTTCCACTACTTACGACAAGGTCGTGACCGAGCCTACCATGGATTATACTGGAGAGGGATTGAAAATCTATCAGGAGGTCAAAGCCGATTTTCTAATCGCTGTGGGAGGAGGTAGCCCCATCGATACGGCAAAAGGTATTTCAGCATTGGCGACGAATCCTGGGAAGATGAGCGATTTCGAAGGAGCTAATAAGATTCCAAACCCAGGCGCTCCTCTCATTGCCATTCCGACCACTGCGGGAACGGGGAGCGAAGTCACCCAGTTTACGATCATTACTGACACAACAAGAGATGTGAAGATGTTGATCGCCAGCCCAAGCGTCATGCCGCGGGTAGCCCTCGTTGATCCGATGATGACCCTTCTGATGCCTCAGGGAATTACCGCAGGGACAGGATTAGATGCTCTGACCCATGCTATTGAGGCCTATGTCTCAGTGAAGGCCCAGCCGATTACTGATGCTCTGGCTCTCCATGCGATTCGATTGATTTCGGGAAATCTACGGCAGGCTTGGTGCAACGGGAACAACATCGAGGCAAGAACAAACATGATGACCGGTGCCCTGGAAGCAGGACTGGCCTTTTCCAATGCTTCGGTGGCATTGGTTCATGGGATGGCTCGACCCATCGGAGCCTACTTTCATGTTTCCCATGGGATTTCCAATGCTGCCCTCCTTCCTACGGTCATCGAATTCAGCATCCCGGGGAATCCCAAACGGTATGTGGATATTGCAGAAGCGATGGGAGAGGTCACGGAGAGACTCTCAATCATTGATGGAGCTTATTTAGCGGCCAAAGCAGTGAAGCGGTTGAATGACGATTTGAAAATTCCTACCCTGAGAGGGTTGGGGGTGGATGAAAAGAAGTTTCATTCTATTGTAAGCCAAATGGCGGCTGATGCCATTGCCAGCGGAAGCCCGGGGAACAACCCCAGAAAAGCAACGACCGAAGAGATTGTGGAACTTTATCGAAAAGCCTTTTAATAAATCCCCGCCCTCGCCCTCTCCCTGGAGGGGAAGGGGAAGGTGGGAAACTAAAAGATTGGAGAAGGAGGTTAAACAAAAAGATGAAAAGGGTGAAAAATTACATCAATGGAGAATGGGTTGATTCGGGCACGAAAGAATATGGGGATGTATGGTGCCCTGCTACAGGAGAGAAGATCGGAGAGGTCCCCTTTTCGACAGCAGAAGATATTGATAAAGCTGTTCAAGCCGCCAAGAAAGCCTACTGGGAATGGAGATGCACACCTCCCTTGACCCGTGCCAGATACTTTTTCAAACTTAAGGATCTCTTCGAAAACGCATTCGAAGATATCTCCAGAACCCTGGTGACTGAAGAAGGCAAGACCCTCGATGAATCACGGGGCGAGGTGCGGCGAATGATTGAGAATGTGGAGCATTGCACAGGGGTCACCACCATGATGACAGGCTATAATTTGGAGGATATTGCCCAGGGCATTGACTGTACAGCGGAACGTCAGCCCATTGGAGTCTTCGGGTCCATTGCACCTTTCAATTTTCCAGCCATGGTAGCTTGGTGGTTCATGCCCTATGCCGTTGTGTGTGGGAATACCTATGTTGTAAAGCCCTCGGAGCAGGTGCCCATGACGCAGACCCGGATCTTTGAAATCATGGATGAATGTGGTTTTCCCGAGGGGGTCGTTAACATGGTCCATGGAGCAAAGGATGCCGTGAACGGAATGCTCTATCATCCTGATATTAAGGGGATCTCTTTTGTCGGCCAAAGCACCACGGCCCGTTATGTTTACAAGGCTTGTGGGGAAACGGGGAAGCGCGTCCAGGCTTTGGGTGGGGCGAAGAACTTTGTATTAATCATGCCCGATGCAGAATTAAACAGGTCCATGCCCTCCCTGATTACCTCTTTCTATGGGTGCGCTGGGGAGCGATGCCTCTCTGGGTCAGTGCTGGTTGCCGTCGGAGATGTTTATAGAGAACTGAAAGAAAAGTTTGTTGCGGCGGCCAAGGCCCTTAAGGTTGGTAATGGTCTTGAAGAAGGGGTGCAGATGGGTCCTGTGGTTTCCAAGAAGCATAAGGAAAAGGTTCTGGGATATATTGAGAAAGGGCTCAAAGAAGGGGCGAAGTTGGCATTGGACGGAAGGAATATTAAAGTCGATGGTTACCCAAATGGTTTTTACATTGGTCCAACCGTCTTCGATGAGGTGCACCCAGATATGACCATCGCAAAGGAAGAGATCTTTGGACCGGTCGTCTCTCTCATTCATGTCAAGAATCTGGACGAGGGTCTGAAACTGATTGAGAATAGCGAATATGGGAACGCCGCATGTCTTTATACTACGAATGGAAAAACGGCTCGGGAATTCAAATATCGTGCCGTGGCAAGCATGATGGGGATCAACCTTGGTATTGCTGCGCCCATGTCCTTCTTCCCCTTTGGCGGGGCAAAGGGCTCCTTCTTTGGTGATATCAAAGGCCATGGAAGAGAAGTCTTTCAGTTTTTTACAGATACAAAAGTTGTCATTCAGCGGTGGACATAATATTCGAAGGTCCCTAAAGGAGAATCAGCAATGGCCCTGACCACATTCGGAGCGATTATGGGGTTTGCCGCAGAAATCACGGGACAAACCGGAGAGATCTATAAGACCCTGGGACAAAAAGCCAAAGACCTTGGCTTGAGAGAGGTGTTGCAGTCTTTATCCGTAGAGGGAGGGAAAAATCATTCCCTCATGGAAAAGACACGACGGGAGAACGTAACCGAGATGATCCTGGAACCCATCACCGGACTTCACCAGGAAGGTTATGAGATCGATCTCAAGGTTACCGACCAGATGGGGGATGCCGATCTATTGAAGGCGGCTTTGGCCTTTGAGGAGAGAGAGAAGAAATTCTTCAATGATGTCTCCTCTAAAGTCCCGCTTCCGGAAGTCGCCAGGATTTTCCGAAAAATGGCTCAGAAGAAACAGGAAAATTTGGAGAAACTCCAGAACCTGGCCTTGAATCAGGCATTAAAGAAAAGATCTTAAGCTTTTACGAGAACCGGTCTTAAAAATTCGCAAGAAAGGGGAACCGCAATGGCATTAAAAAAGAAAATGCCCCATCCAGAACATGAAGGCCACTTATGTTTTTTAGAGAACATCGGCTATCTGAAGTCACCCGAACTTCTCGAGATGGGAGTAAATCGAAAAGAAGAATTTAAGAGGCTTGTAAGAAAGCCAAAATTCTTCTGTCAGAAATGTGGTCGTGCTGCAGCAAACCAAAAAAGTCTCTGCGAACCAGAAAAATTATGATTTGATGCAGGAATATATTTTGTAGAAGATGTCTCTTCTCTCAAAAGGTGGAGCGAAAATTTAAAGACCACCTCCATAAGATGCTTGCCTGTCCCTGCTTAAGCGGGACAGGCGGGCTTTCTCGAGCACTTTCGTGAAAATCTAAGACCTATCGAATCCGTAAGAGGCGACTCTCATGGGTAGGAAAGAGAGAACTACCAAGGAGATCTTGCAGGCAGAGTTGGCA
>JBAVGF010000386.1:0-3747 GCA_049684675.1 Thermodesulfobacteriota bacterium
ATTTACAGAGATCATGGCCCAAAGAAAAACGACCTCACTTTCTAAAGGTCAAAGATTGGGCAAACGGTTAAAGCGTGGGTGGGGGCTTCCAGAAGGGAGATGCCCCCTGAAAGTGGGAAAGCAAAATAGATAGCCGGCTCTTCAATTCAAGGAAAGATTTAACTCGATTGAAGAAATGAGATGAGATCTTCAAATCGAACCATAAACTCGGATCGATCGACGGATGGTCTCTTTCTGATTTTGTAGCGAAGGCGTCCTCGCAAATTGACCAATCGGTGCCAATGGCCTGATCCGTTTGAAATAGAAGAAGATTCGGAGATAGAAAAAGAACCAGTAGGAATTGAATCCATTTCATATTTCGAGATCTTATATTAGCAAAACTGATTCACCTTATATCATTCCCCTTTTCAAAAAAGCAAGAAAAAAATGTGATTTTTTTACCAAGCGAATAAAAAATAAATTCGCTTAACTTTCAATGAGTTAACTTGTGCTGTTTTTTCCTGTTTTGAAATTCCTTGGCTTGGTACATGAAGGCTTCCAGGCGGGTTAAGGTATTGGTTTGCTCTTGCCCATCATAGGCCATGTTGAGGATCGGGATGTTACTATTCTCTTCCCGATATCGCTTAAGTAAGGTACTGACAATCGTCCCAGGCATGCAGGTAAATGGCATGATGTTGACAATTCCACTGGCGCCCCTCTTGGCAAAATCGATTGTCTTTCCAACGGAGAGGATGGTCTCCCCTTCGAAGGAAGAGTCAATGTACGGTCTTGCCTTTTCAAAAATGGAATCCGTTGGGGGTTCCCCAATTTTTCTGAGATGGCCTTTAAATATTTTCTCTAAATGGTGTTCATCCTTTTTCTGAAAATAGTCTGTAAGAAAAACTTTTAATAGATTCGAAAAGGACTTCTTCTTGAGACTCCTCTTCTTAGCGATGGTGTTGACATAGAGGATCCATTCCGTCAGAGGGGCGATCCACGCCTCCCCTCCAAACTGTTCAATCTTTCGAATAGCATTCTCGTTGGCAAACCGATTGAGCCGCACAAAGATCTCTCCAACAATCCCAATGAGCGGCTTGGTTACGAGTCCATCTACTTCAATCTGATTAAAATTTTCAATGCTTTTATGAAGAGCTTCTTCCAAATCGTCTCCCTTGAGGATCGCTTCACAGACTCTCCTTAGAGAGTCCTGATAGACCTGATCCGTTTTTCCCTTTTCCTTCTCATAGGGCCGGGTTTCCAAGAGTTTTTTCATCAATAGGTCCACCGCCACAATTCCCTGCCATCCCAAACGGGTGAACTGGGAACCCATGATACCCAGATCGCTATAAAGCGTCTCGTCCTGATTGGGTGAGTAAACAGGAACATGATGAAAACCCAAATCGTCCAGAACAAGGCGATGGAAGCGATGGTATTGGCCAAACCGGCATGGCCCGTTACCCGAAGGCATGAAGAAAGCGGCCCGCTTGTGATCGAAATTTGGATCCTTTACCAACTTGACCATGTCACCTGTCGTCAGGATGCAAGGATAACACTCTTTTCCTGACGTGAGTTTCCTTCCCCAATAAAGGGTTTCTTCGTCTGATTCCGGGAAGACATCAGCATCCACGCCACAAGCCTGAAAAGCCGCTGCCACAGCAAAGGAGTGGTCGCACATATACGGGATATAAATCTTTTTCGTCCGGTCAGTCTTCGCCCTTTCTCTCCTAAAAGAGGGGACCTTCTTCACCTCAACATTTTTCAGACTGTCTAAGAAAGCTTCACATCGTGTGATCGCCCCAGCATCCGCACTGTGCTCATCGATTTCCAATTGGAGATAGGGCTTTCCTTTGGATA
Source organism: Thermodesulfobacteriota bacterium (assembly GCA_049684675.1). Taxonomy (GTDB): domain Bacteria; phylum Desulfobacterota; class BSN033; order BSN033; family UBA1163; genus UBA1163. The sequence goes on from JBAVGF010000386.1 coordinate 1,834, forward strand.
AATCCCTGAAGAAGTGGCTGATGAAAGAATCGGGACCACAACCAAAATTAGTGATATAGACCGCATAAAGTCTGGGGTCTTCTTTGACGATCTTCCCAGCGGCCAATATCCTCTGTCCGTATCGCCAATACATCTCCTGAATCTCTTCAGTAGGAGCGACCGATTCTAAAGGAAGGAAGTCCATGGGGATGGGAACGACTCCTAAATCTCGCAATTTTTTTGGAATCTCAAGATTGACCCCGGAGTCACAGGAATTGTAAGGCCTACCCACGATCACCATGACCTTGTCATTGGGGCCAACCTGACCCAGAACCTCTTTTCCACGATTGAGCATGGATTGATAGAACAGGGCTTGGAATATTTCTGCCTTCTCAAGGGCCTTTCTCACCCGCTTCGATCCTCGATCGAGGGATTTCCCGAATTCGACCAACTCCTTCTCCAGATATTCTCTCTCAAACCCGAAGTGAAGGATAGGTTGAAACATTTTCGCACTGCTCTTTTTAAAATCAATGGATGAAGGAACGGCATAGGGGAAAGATTGAGCATACGGGCATGCCGAACTATTGGGAATCTCTGGATGGGATGGTTTAACATTGACAATGCTCGGCAGGAAGATCTTTTTAACCCCTTTCTCCAAAAGGTTGAGGACATGGCCGTGGCTCACTTTAATGGGAAAGCAGGTTTCAGCGACGACGTTTTCCACCCCTTTTCGAATCAGCTCTTTATTCGTCATGTCGGAGAGAACCACCCGGTAACCTAATTCAGTGAAGAAGGCTCTCCAGAATGGAAACATCTCGTGAAAATACAGAATCCTGGGTATCCCGATTTCTGGGGCATCGGATGGGAGTTTCTCTTCTCCTTCGTAGGGAGCGAAGAGCATCTTCTCTCTCTCCATAAACAGATCGGGGGTGTCCGACCCCTTCGTCCGTTTGATCACATCGTACTTCTCACATCGGCTTCCATAAAAAAGAGGTTTTTCTCCTTCGACACTCACCTTTCGAATGAGGCAGAGATTGGGACAACCCTTGCATTCAAACGATGTCTGTTCATAACGGCGCTGACTCAGGTCGAACCCTTTGAAGCCCGATCGCTCCCATGTCCGCTCTTCCATGGACAGAATGGCGACACCGATGGCTCCCGTCACATCATGATTCTCAGGAACGATGATCTCTTTATCCAGGACTTTTTCAAAGGCAGCCACGACTCCTTTATTGAAAGCCGTCCCGCCTTGGAAAAAGATTCGGCTGCCAATGCGACGGTCCCCGACCACACGATTGAGATAGTTCTGAACGATGGAGTAGCTTAGTCCGGCAATCAGGTCATCTTTTTCGGCACCCCTTTGCTGGTGATGAACCAGATCGGACTCGATGAACACCGTACATCGCTCCCCCATCCTCACTGGCTCTCCGGCAGAGAGGGCAAGGGTTCCGAATTCTTCTTTGATGGAGACATCCAGTTTCTCAGCCTGTTCTTCCAGAAAAGATCCCGTCCCGGCAGCGCAGACCTTGTTCATCTCAAAATCGACCACCACCCCGTTGTCGATGCTGATATATTTGGAGTCCTGTCCACCAATCTCAAAGATGGTATCCACTCTCGGATCAATATAGATGGCTGCGGTGGCCTGGGCAGTAATCTCATTTCGCACCAGATCCGCTCCTACAAAATCTGCCGTGAGGTAACGACCGGAGCCTGTCGTTCCAACCCCTTTAATCTCCACACGGCCCCCAATCTCCTCGCCGATCTCCTGAAGTCCAATACGAACCGCCTCGATGGGCCGACCTGCTGTCATCAGATAGCGTTTTGCAAGAACCTTTTTCTCCCTGTCAATGACTACCAGATTGGTGCTGATCGAGCCCACATCCAATCCCAGATAAGACTCAATCTTCTTTCCCTCTAAACCCCAAACTTTATTTC
>JBAVGF010000387.1:0-2359 GCA_049684675.1 Thermodesulfobacteriota bacterium
GGATTGACCTTTTTGGGTGTTTTGTTTATCATGATCATCAAGGCTTCCCCTCTTACCTCGATCCAATCGGATCGAAGTGGAAGATCTCTCCCCGGAGGGAAGGGGGAAGAACCAATGGCTTCCGTCCCCAAAGACAGCAAAGGGTTGAGAAGGATGAAGTGGCAGTTAAAAGATGAGGCGGAGAATGAAGTGGAGAAAGCCTTTTTGAGGGAGGCTCTAAAAAGGAATAGAGGGAATATTTCAAAGACCGCTTTGGATGTGGAAATGGACCGGAGACAACTTCAAAGTCTGATCGGAAAACACAGATTTGTTTCCAAAGAGTTTAAGGACAGCTCTTCATCCGCTCCATAGACCAAAAATCTGCACGCAGAAGTCTCGCCATGGTGAAAATAAGGGTTAAAACCCTCTTAATGAAATGCCCCGGTTGGGTCACACGTATTTTTTCTTCCAGCAAGTCATCCTTTGCTCTTTTTATTTGTCTGTTAGCCATCGTGTTCGTCTATCGAATTCAACTCACGATAGGTTTGTTTACCAATGCCGTCAGACCCTTTGATTTCAATCCGGCACAACATCCGGTGTGGTTTACCCTTGCTTATTTGCCCTACGACCTTGCCTTTGTCTTTGTTTGTTTCGTGCTCTCTTGGCTCCTGTCTCGAATGGCCTATTTCATCAAACAAGGTAAAACATTTCCGATCTTAAGAATTTCAGGACTTATCTTTTTGCATCTTGTTTTGTTGACGGTGGTTCTTATCCACGGGATTCACGGCCGGCTGCTCTTTGATGTTCAGACAGGGTTTGACAGTGCTGTGATGAAGGAGGCGTTTTCAGGCATTTCGCTGACCGAAACCCTCCGGCTCGTTGAGGAGAGAGATTATCTATTTCTTCTTTTTCCCTTCGGACTTTTTTGGCTGATGTTCCTATTCCCCGTTCGTCTAAGGATTTGGACAGCAAGGGTTTCTGTGATGTTGGTCATCTTCCTGCTATCGCTTTCCTTGTTGACAATCGATAAGAAACCGGAGAAGATTCCTGACGAGATCCGTCTCAACCCGGCCGTTTTTCTTCTTTCTGATATAACGAAGGACACGTTCTTTACACATCTTAAGCAAGATCAAACCATGAGTGTTGTCGGAGGAAAGGGATCGGGTATCCAGTCCTTTCGTCCCACGGAAACCAAACCCATGGAGCCGGCGGCATCTCTGCCGGCGAAGGACAGGCGTCCGTGGAATCTGATCATTTTTATCATGGAGTCGGCGGGGATCCGATATATCTTTGATACAAGCGAGGGCAATGCGATGCCCATGCCTTTTCTCCATAAGATATCTCAGGAAGGCTGGTATTTGAAAAGACACTTCACTACATCGAATGTCAGTACCAAGGCAGTATTTTCGATATTTAGCGGACTTTACGATTTTTTTAGCAGGGAGACATTCGGTACGCGTCCGGATGCAGAAGTTCCTGCCATCTATAATTGGGTGGGTCAGGGATACGACAGGTTTTTGGTGACCCCTTCTTCCATTTCTTGGTACTTTCCGACGAAGTTCGTAACCAACAACGGGCTGTCGGAAATTCACAGCTATGAAAATCTAAAATTTGAAATAAAGGAAGAATTTCATTCTCTCGGCCATTATATTGCAAGAGACGAGGTTCAAACGGTGGATTTCTTCATTCAGAGATTGAATGAGGTGAGAGAACCCTTTCTGGGCATTTACATCAGCTTTGCTGCCCACTTCCCCTATTTTGACTATGGTGAGGATTACCGCATTGCGAAGAACGACGGACGTTTGATCAGCCGCTATTATAATAATTTAAATCTTCTGGACCGTATGATTAAGCGCATTGTTGATCATCTGCAGGAACAAGGCCTATTGGAACGTACCATTTTGGTCATTTTAGGGGATCATGGCCAGGCTTTTGGTCAACACCATCCGAATAATTTTATGCACTACCGATACAGCTATAATGAGAACCTGGAAACTCCGGCGATCCTCTATCAACCAGCGCTTTTTAAGCCAAAGATATTTGAGTTTCCTACAAGCCACGTGGATATATTACCAACCCTCCTGGACGCCATGAAAATTCCATATTCCACAGGGGCTTTTGATGGAGATTCTCTTTTCAGCCATAAGCTGATGCGAAAATCTATCTTTTTCTACGGATATGAAGAATCCATTTCGTCACTGGACCCCCATCTTATAAAAGTCCAGCGTTCATTGAAGAAAAATAACTGCTGGGCCTTTGACTTAAAGCTTGATCCGGAAGAAAAAAATCCCCTTTATTGCTCTTCATATCCGCTTCAAGTGGAGGCTCTTTACAAGTTCGTCACCACCCACGATGTGAATCTCCTTAAATACAATGCCAA